>CAYWRY010000137.1:0-11113 GCA_964460485.1 uncultured Spirochaetales bacterium | reverse complement strand
TCGCGCAGGTGCTTGGGCAGGAAGCACTGCCGCACCACCGCGCGCAGCTTGGAGTGCGCGGGCGGATCCATCGAGTTCAGCATCGGCGTGACGGGCTGATCCTTCGTCACCACCTGCGCCGACGACGTGCCCTTCGTGGCGGTGAAGTGCTCGACGTCGCTCGAAACGTTCCAGACGTCCTCGAAGCGCGAGATCGCCCAGCAGTCGTACTTCGCGAGGTAGTAGGCCGGCGCCTGGTCCCGCAGCCGCCGGTAGAACGGGTAGGGATCCCGAATGACTTCGGGCGCGAAGGGGTCGTAGGCGAGCACGGAACTCTCCCGTCGTTGGGCACTCGCGAGGTGCAAGCCGCGTTCCCCGCGACCCGCGCGCTGGGTGGAGGCTCGCGGGGCGCGGCGGGCCGCGGCGTGCCTCAGCGCCCTCGCGCCCCGAGGCGCTGCGCCACGACGCGCAGCGTGCGGCGCGGCCGCCACACGGGCACGCGCGCTGCAATCGCAACGACCCCACGGAGGCTCGATTCGTGCGCACCGTGCTCCGCAGCGTGAACCTGCTCGACGGCGTTCGTGCGCTGCAGTGCAACCGCACCCTGCTCGTCGAGGGCGATCGCATCGCAGCCGTGGGCGACGCCGCGTCGATCGATACGCGCCCGGGCGACGCCGTCCTCTCGTTGCCCGGCAAGACGGTCATGCCCGGCATGGTGAGCGGGCACTTCCACGCGACCTTCGACGGCGCGACGCTCGCGATCTTCCCGCTGGGCGTCGACCAGCCGCCCGGCGTGCTGATGCTGCGCGCCGCGAAGAACGCGCGGCTCGCCCTCGATTGCGGCTTCACGAGCGTGGTCGGCGCGGGCGGCGGCGACGACATCGACGCCCAGCTCGCGCTGGCCATCGCGCAGGGCATCGTGGCCGGACCGCGCATCGTGCCGTGCAGCCGCAACCTCGGCACGACGAGCGGCTACATCGACCTCGCGCCCTGGTGGTACGGCATGCAGAACACCGGCGCGTGCAAGCTGGGCGACGGCCCCGACGCCTTCCGCGCGATCGTGCGCGAGGAGATCCGGCGCGGCGCGCGCATGATCAAAGTGTTCGTGACGGGCGGCCACGGCAACGTGAAGACGGGTCAGCGCGAGTTCTCGCGCGCCGAGCTGGCGGCGATCGTCGAGAGCGCGCACGAGCACGGCGCGCGCGTGCGCGCGCACGCGGCCTGGAAGCCGCACATCTTGGAGTGCGTCGCGCTCGGGTTCGACGTGATCGACCACGGCGACGAGATCGACGCGGAGTGCGTCGAGGCGATGGCGCGCGCCGGCACGTTCTGGGACCCGAGCGCGCTCTACCTCCAGAAGCTGCTCGAGCTGCCCGAGCTGCAGGGGCCCGTGACGGCGGCGCTGCGCGAGGCGACGGCGCGCGAGCTCGAGAACATCGCGCGCTGGCTCGCGCCCGCACAGCGGGCGGGCGTGCGCATCGTGCTGGGCGACGACTACGGCACCGCCTTCCTGCCGCACGGCACCTACGCGGAGGAGATCGCCTACTACGTGAAGCGGCTCGGCGTCGCGCCCCTCGACGCGCTGGCCTGGGCGACGCGGAACGGCGGAGCGCTGACGGGCATTCCCGATCTCGGCACGCTGGAGCCGGGCAAGCTCGCGGATCTGCTCGTGGTCGACGGCGACCCGAGCGCCGACCCGACGCTGCTCTGCGACCAAGAGAAGATCCGCGGCGTGATGCGCGGCGGCGCCTGGCACCGGGCGCCGATCGCGCCGCTCGAGGAATGCGCCTCGTGCGCGAAGGCGGGCTGAGGCGGCGCCAGGCGCTCAGGCCGCCGCGGGGCTGCCCGGCTCCGGCATCACCGTGACCGGCATCCCCTCGGGCTCGAGGCCCATCACGATCAGCGCCTTCGCGAGCCCGTGGAAGAGGCCGAGGCCGAACGCGATTTCGGCGATCTGACCGGGCGCGAAGTGCTCGCGCAGCGCCGCCGCATCCCCGGGCGGCAGCGGGTGCGGAACGTCCACGATCGCGTCGGCGAGCTGCAGCGCCGCGCGCTCGGCCACGGGCAGCGCCGAGCGCGCATGGTCGCCGCGGATCCACGCGACGTGCTCCTCTTCGAGCCCCTGGGTTCGCGCCCCGGCGAACCGCACATTCTTTCAAAGCCCGCAGTCTGTGATGGTGGCGTTGCGCAGCCGCACGACTTCCTTCACGCGCTGCGAGACGAGTCCGTTCTGCCAGAACTCCGCGTAGAGCGCGGCGAAGCGCGACGCGAGCTCGGGCTGGTGCTGGAGCACCGAGTGGAAGTCCGCCGGCCTGCCCGGCAGGGCGGAGGGAACGCGCGGTGTCGTGGACACGAGGTTCCTCCCGCTTCCTAGGCGCCCGCTCGTTCGAGCTCGGGCCAAGCGATCTGCACGCGGCGGTGCGCGTCGTGGAGGCAGAGCGACACCACGAGCGGCACGACTTGCGCGTCGGCGAGCTGCGCGCGCAGCGCTGCGAAGTCCGCATCGCCGATTTCCTGGTAGGCGAAGGGAATCCTCTCGGCGACCGCGCAGACCGCGCGCTCGGCGGCCGTCCCGGGCCGAGGCCAGGCGCCGAGGCCGTGCGCGGCGTCGACCGTCGCGCGCCCGAGCGCGAGCAAGTCCGGCGGCGCGAGCTGCGCCTCGTCCACCAGGCCGGCGAACGCCTCGTACTTCGCCCGCAGCGCGGGCGTGAGGCGCGCGAGCAGCGATTCCGGCGGCGAAGAGACCAGCTTCGTTTCCATCACGCGGCCTCGTACTGGATCCAGAGCTTCTCGAGCCCGCGCAGGATGAAGCTCGGCACGTGCCGGAAGTCGTTCTTGCCCGGCGAGAAGCGCCAGCCCTTCGTGTTCTCCAGCAGCGTCTCGAACGCGATGTTCGCTTCCTTGCGCGCGAGAGAGGCGCCGATGCAGAAGTGCTCGCCGCGGCCGAAGGCGAGGTGCTCCTTCGCGTTCTTGCGCGTCACGTCGAAGCGGTCGGGGTCCGGGAACACGGCCGGGTCGCGATTCGCGGCGGCGTAGCTCACCGCGATGCGCGCGCCCTTCGGGATCGTCACGCCGCCCACCTCGGTGTCGCACTTCGCCATGCGGAACAAGGTCTGCACCGGCGACTCCACGCGCAGCGCTTCCTCGATCAGGTTCGGAATCCAGCGCGGGTCGTCGCGCACCAGCTTCAGCTGATCCGGGTTCTGGATCAGCAGCATGACCGCGCTCGCGATCAGGTTCGCGGTGGTCTCGTTCCCAGCGACGAGGAACTGCTGGAGGATCGAGAGCATCTCGGGGACGTTCAGCGGCTCTACTCCGTCGAGGCGCGCGTCCACGAGATCCGAGAGGAGGTCGTCGCGCGCCTCCTTGCGGCGCTCCTCGATCTTGCGCGCGAAGTAGTGCTGGAGGTCGACTATGGACTGCGCGCATTCCAGGGCGCGCTGCGGCGAGATCATGCCGCCGAGCGGCGCCACCGAGTCGTCGCTCCACTTCTTGAAGAGCGCCATGTCCGAGCGCGGCACGCCGAGCTGGTCGGCGATCACCGTGAGCGGCAGCGGGACGCCGAACTCCGGTGGAACGTTCATCTCGCCGGCGTGCTTCACGCGCTGCGCGAGATCCTGCGCCACGCCGCGGATGTAGGGCTCGATGCGCGCCACCGCGCGTCCCGAGAACGCGCGCGAGCACAGGCTGCGGTAGCGCGTGTGCTCCGGCGGATCGGCGCTGAGCAGCGTGTCCATGGGCGGATAGCCCTGCTTCATGATCTCGATCAGCTCGGGGGGCGGCGCCGCGTTGCCCGCCACCGACGGGCCCGAGCGCGAAGAGAAGCGCTCCTGGTCGCCGATCACCTCGAGCAGCAGGTCGTAGCGGGTGACGATGAAGAACCCGAGCCCGGGGACGGCGTAGACGGGCGCCTCTTCGCGCAGCGCGCGGTAGAACTCGAAGGGCGTCTCGACCACGGCCGGGTCGAGCGGATTCATGGACGCGAGGCGAGACATCGCGACTCCTTGGACTGAACGCGTTCAATCCGATCTTGCGCGAGCCGGCGGCGCAGATCAATCGCGGGTGAGGGCGACCCGAATCTCGAGGGGAAACGCGCCGCGCCAGATTCCAGTGCCGGCGCGCAGGCCGGGCAACGGAGCTGCGCGCGGGCTGCCGGTGCGTTCATCGCAACACCTCCCGGTCGCCATCGATTCGCGCTGCCGGCACCTGGCCGGATTCTCTCACGCTACTAGCTTGGCGCCCGCAGTTCCTTTCGCGCGCCCGCTCGAAGGGAAATCTCGTGAAACGCTCGATCCTGGCTCTCTCGGCCGCCGCCCTGCTCGCCCTCGCGGCCACTCCCGCCCTCGCGGAGACGTTCTCGGGCGAGATCATCGAGCTCGATCGCGGTTCCAAGTCGATCGAAGTCAGGGGCGGCGACTCGCAGCGCCGCGTCCGCTTCTTCCTCGCCCCGGGCGGGGAGCTCACGCGGGGCAGCCTGCCCGTGACGTTCGCCGATCTGCGGCGAGGCGACCGCGTGGAGATCGACTTCCTCCGCAAGGGGTCGACGCACACCGCCTACGACGTCGCGGTCGTCGCCGCCACGCCGGCGGCCGCCGTGGCAAGCGAGTAGCCGCCACGCTCACCTAGCCGGGATCGGCTCGGCTTCGGCAGGGCCGGTCCCGCGCACGGGCGGCGTTCGCTCGCGCTCTCCGCGTTCGTCAGATCCGCCGGACGAGGGCCGCCGCGTTGTCCCGCATCACGAGCTTCTGTTCCGCCGGCGTGAAGCCGCCGAGCTCGCGCACGAAGTCGCTGGGATCCGCGAGCCCCTCGGCGTGGGGCCAGTCGCTGCCCATGAGCAGCCGGTCGGCGCCGATCAGGTCGCGCAGCGCAGCCACGTCGTCTTCGTGGAAGGGCGAGATCCAGACGTGGCGCTTGAAGGTCTCCACCGGATCCTCGGCGAAGTCTTTCGGGCTGATGCCGTAGGCGCGCCGGAAGCTCTGGATCAGCCAGGGCACCCAGTTCGCGCCCATCTCGATCGAGCAGACGCGGATGCGCGGGAAGCGCTGGAAGAGGCCATGGCAGACGAGCGCGGCCATCGCGTCGAAGGGCGCGCGCGTGCCGCCGACCACGCTCTTCCACGGGCTGCTCTTGAAGGACTCGATGTCGCCGCCTTCGCCCCAGTCCGCGAAGTAGCGGCCGTAGCCCGAGTCGCCGCCGTGCATCGCGACGGTGATGCCCGCCTCGTTCACGCGCGCCCAGAACGGGTCGTAGTAGGGATCGGCCGGTGAGCGCGAGGCGCCGGGCAGGCGCACCGGCGCGGGCCGCATCACGATCACGCGCGCGTCGCGCGCGATCGCCCTCTCGAGCTGCGCGATCGCGTTCTCGCGATCCATCAGCGAGATGTAGGGCGCCGCGAAGATCGTTTCCCGGTAGGCGTAGCCCCAGTCCTCGTAGAGCCACTCGTTGAAGGCGTTGAAGGCCGCGGCCACCGCCGGCGGGTCGTCGCACAGGGCCTCCTCCATCCCGACGCCGAGCGTCGGGAAGAAGATCGCCCCCTCCATGCGCTGCTGCTTCATCACCTTCACGCGCGCTTCGCGGTCGCGGTACTCGACGTGGATCGGCTCGAGCGCGCCGAAGGCGTCCTTGATCGAGAGCCCGGCGCGGTTCTTCCCCTGGTAGTAGTCGTCCAGGCAGCCCGGGCGCGCGACGGGATCGAAGGTCGGGTTTGGGA
The DNA here is from genome assembly GCA_964460485.1 of uncultured Spirochaetales bacterium. GTDB lineage: Bacteria > Myxococcota_A > UBA9160 > UBA9160 > UBA6930 > VGRF01. The sequence goes on along the minus strand of CAYWRY010000137.1, from coordinate 5,424 downwards.
TGAAGCGGTTGACGGCACCGCCGACCAGCAGCTCCTTGCGCCCGTTCACGACCGCCCAGTCCATGCAGCGGCGCCGCATCTTGCGGTCCATGTGGCGAGTGAAGGCGTCCTCCGCCTCGTAGTAGTGATTGTCGCCGTCGAAGATCTCGTAGGGAAGCTGCGCCATCTCGCCCTCGCCGCGCGCAGGAGTTGCGCGCGCGCCACGATAGACGCGCCCGTGCGCGCGCCTCAAGCGAGGCGGCGCGAGATCCCGCGAGGACGGCGCTCTGCGCGCGGCCTCGCCGTCACTCCGGGTCCGCGTCGAACGGCGGCAGCTCTGAGTGGCGCGGCAGATCGTCGCCGAGCACGAGCCAGGCGAGCCGCTTGCTCTCCCACATGTGGAGTTGGGGCGGCAGCCGTTCGGGCTCGTCGAAGCTCGCGATGGTGAGATCGATCAATCCGGGCAGGAACGTGGCCGCGAACGAGAGTGTGGTCCCGCAGCGCCCGCAGAAGCCGCGCTCGACGCCCGGCGACGACGCGTAGATCGCCAGCTCGCCGCGCTCGAGCACGAAGCCATTCTGCGGGAACATGGCCCAGGCGACCGCGGGCGCTCCGGCCGCGCGCCGGCACAGCGAGCAGTGGCACAGCGTGCTGACGACGGCGTCGTCGCGGACGCGGTAGCGGACGGCGCCGCACAGGCAGCCGCCGGTGAGGCCGGGGCCTGGACGCGAGTCGAGCGAAGCGGTCACGGGAATCTCCTTCGGGCGGGCGCTGAGGGGGAAACCAGGGCTCCGGGAGAACGCGGGTCCTGAGAGGCGGGTTCTCCCGTTGCGTGAGAGTCAAGAGCCTTCGAGATTGCGTCGAAGGGGTAGGGATGCAGCTCGTCTGGATCGGATTCGCCGCATTCCTCGTGGCAGCTCTCGGTGTGGGCGTCCGGCTGCTCGCCCTCGCGTTGCGGACGCGCCAGGCGCCGGAGCTGCTGATCGGCGTCGCCGTGCTCGGCATCGGCCCGGTCGGCTTTGGCCTGCAGGCAGTCGCCAGCCAAGCGCGCGGCCTCGGCCTCGACGGAGTGCTCGCGACGGCGGGCGCCGTCGCGGTCGCCCTCGGCTTGTGGGCAAAGCTGCTGTTCAACTGGCTGGTCTACCGGCGTGCCAGCCGCATCGCCCTCGGCGCCCTGGTGGCGCTCGCGGTCGGGGTCGCGGCTCACCTACTGGCGCAGCCGCTGAATGGCAGCTTCCTCGAAGCGAACGAGAACATCTTGCTCGGCGCCGTCCGCGGCGCGCTGCAAGTCGCCGCGCTCGGCTGGGGCTCCGGCGAGGCCTTCCTGCACTGGTCGCGCCTGCGCAAGCGCGCGCGCCTCGGACTTGCTGAAGCCACGCTCGTGAATCGCTTCCTGATGTGGGCGACTTCGGCTGCCGCCGCAGGCCTCGGCACCGCGATCGGTGTGACCGCATCCCTCTCAAGCGGAAAGCCGTCCATCGAGATCCCCTGGGTGGTCGCGAGCTCGTCCCTTCACGGATTGGTCGCGGCGATCGGCATGTGGCTCGCGTTCGCGCCGCCGCGCTCCTACGTGACCTGGATCTCCGCCGCGCCCGACCGGACCTGAGCGCGAGCCAGGCGCGCAGGGCTTCCGGCCCGCGGTCCTGGGCGCGCGAATCGCCCGGTCCCACCGGCCACCCCGCGCGGAATGCCGCGCCGCCGCGTAGCGTTCCGGCACGGGGCCGCATCCTCGCGGCGCAGCCGTCGGGAGTTCATCGCGATGAGTCAGGTCAGCGTGGTCACGGGCGCGAACTCGGGCATCGGGCGCGCGACGGCCGTCCACCTCGCGCAGCAGGGCCACCGGGTGTTCGGCACCGTGCGCGCCCTGGCCAAGGCCGAGAAGCTGAACGCCATGGCCAAGCAGGCCGGGGTCGAGGTAGAGCTCGTCCCGATGGACGTCGCGAGCGACGACTCCGTGCGCGACGGCATGCGCGAGATCCTGGAGCGCGCTGGACGAGTCGACAATCTCGTGAACAACGCCGGCGTGGGCGGCAACGCGGTCGCCGAGGAGTGCCCCGTCAGCCTCTACCACGACGTGATGAACGTGAACCTGTACGGCGCCGTGCGCTGCATCCACGCCGTGCTCCCGGGGATGCGCGCGCGGCGCAGCGGCACGATCGTGAACGTGTCGTCGGTGGTGGGGAGGGTCGCAGCCATCGGCCAGCAGCCGTACTTCACCTCGAAGTGGGCGCTCGAGGGCATGAGCGAGGGCCTCGCGCAGGAGCTCGCGCCGTTCGGCATCCGCGTCGCGATCGTCGAGCCCGGCATCACCAAGAGCGCGATCTTCGCCAAGAACACCGACGGCCCGAACGCGACCGGCGCCTACGACGCGCACTACCGGCGGCTCTTCCAGTTCTACGCCGTCGGCATCGCGCAGGCGACCGACCCGTTCGAGGTGGGCGCCGTCGTACACGAGGCGATCACCACCCGGACGCCGAGACTCCGCTACGCGGTCTCGTGGGGCGCCGAGGAGATGATCGCGGGGCGGCGCCGCATGAGCGACGAGCAGTGGGTCGCGATGGGCGCGCTCGCCTCCGACGCCGACTACTACGACGCCTTCGAGCGCTACTTCGGCGTGCGCATCCATCCCTGAGGGCCGGCCCGCCTGGGCCCTGCGTTGCGCGCATCGGCGGCCGGCGTCGGAGACGGCCCGCAATGCCGTTAGAATGCCCCGCTTCGCGCCTCAACTCCAAGGAGCCTCCATGCCCGCTCTCCGCAACGTGGTCCTCGTCGACGGCGCCCGCACCGCATTCGCACGCGGTGCGAAGGGCAAGCTCGTCGCCACCCGCCTCGACGAGGCGGGCGCGCAGGTGATCCGCGGCCTGCTCGACCGCAACCCCAAGGTGAAAGACACGCTGATCGAGGACGCGGGCCTCGGGAACGTGGGCGGCTACGGCGAGTTCACCGGCCTCGGGGTGATGGCGCGGCTCGCGGGCCTGCCGCTCGAGACTTGCAGCTTCAACAGCAACCGCCAGTGCGGCTCGTCGATGGAGACGCTGCACCGCGTGGCGATGTCGATCATGGTGGGCTCCATCGACTGCGGTCTCGCGCTCGGCGTCGAGCGCATGGGGCGCGGCCTCGGCGGCGGGCCGCAGATCCCGTCGACGCGAGTCACCAAGCTGAACCCGCGCCTGTTTCAGATGAACGACGTGCAGAAGCGCATGGCCCACGACCACGCGCAGACCTTCTCGGTGCCGTTTCCCGACTACATCCTGAACTCGCCGCCGCTCCAGGCCATGGTGCAGACCGCGCAGAACGCGGCCGAGTGTTATGGGCTGACGCGTGCGGAGCTGGACGCGTTCTCCGCCGAGAGCCACCGCAAGGCGCACGCCGCGACCGAGGCGGGCATCTACAAGGACGAGATCATCCCGCTCGAGGTCGAGGACCCGGTCTACGACGCCCAGGGCAACTGGCTCGAGGCGGAGACGGGCCCGCGCGTGCTGTTCGAACGCGACGAGTGCATTCGGCCCGACACGACGGCCGAGAAGCTCGCGGCGCTCCAGCCGGTGAAGGGCGTGATCAGCTTCGGCGGCAAGGAGATCGTGATCACCGCGGGCAACTCGTGCCCCACGAACGACGCGGTCTCGGCCGCGTTGCTGATGAGCGAGGAGCTCGCGATCGAGCTGGGCGTCACGCCGCTCGCGCGGATCGTCGGGCTCGGCGTCGCCGGCGTGAAGCCGCAGGTGATGGGCCTCGGGCCGATTCCGTCGACGAAGAAGGCGCTGAAGCACGCGGGCATCACGGCGGATCAGATCGACCGCGTGGAGTTCAACGAGGCGTTCGCGGCGCAGGTGATCCCGAGCTGCAGGGACCTCGGGATCCCGCTCAGCAAAGTGAACGTGAACGGCGGCTCGATCGCCCTCGGCCACCCGCTCGGCGCCACCGGCGCGCGGCTCGTCACCACCGTCGCGAAGGAGCTGCGCCGCTCGAACACGCGCTACGGCCTCGCCACCCAGTGCATCGGCGCCGGCATGGGCATCAGCACCATCCTCGAGCGGATGGACTGAGGGGACGTTCATACCTGGTTGTGAGTTTCGGGACACCCGTGCGTCCGGGCGGATGCGACGGCTGTCCCCGAAGTCACCGTCTGGTATGAGCGTCCCCAAAAGGCAGGCGGAGCTGGCGCCACCAGCCTTCGGGTACGGGGTCGCCGGCAATTCCGTAGTGCTCGGGGAAGCCGCCGGGCAGCCACGCCGTGCCGAACGCGCGGTCGATCAGCGGCAGGTGCACGGCGAAGTTCTTGTCGACCGGCTCGCGCGCGTGGTGCCAGTGGTGGAACTCGGGGGATGCGACCAGCCAGCGCAGCGGGCCGAGGCGCATTCGAAGGTTCGCGTGCAGGAACACGGCCTGCACCGAGACGATCGCCAGGTAGCCGGCGAGCGCCGCCTCGGAGAAGCCGAGGAAGAAGAGCGGCACGAAGCTGAGCGCGCGAGTCGCAACCAGGTCGACGAGGTGAAGTCGCGAGCCCGCCAACCAGTCCATGGCGCGGCTCGAGTGGTGGATCGCGTGGAAACGCCAGAGCGCGGGCGAAGCATGGAAGGCGCGGTGAGCCGCGTACTGGAATGCGTCCGCGGTCGCGATCGCGAGCGCGATCTGGAGCGCCAGCGGTCGCCCCGCGATCGCGGCTTGAAGATTCGGCGACACGAAATCGCCGAGCAGCAGAGTCGCTGGCGCGATCGAGAGCAGGGCGAGGGCACTCACCAGCAGATGGTTCACCAGGAAATGCGCGAGGTCGGTGCGCCAGCCCGCGCGCAGGATGCGCTGCTCGCGCGCCAGAGCGAAGCAGCGCTCGAGCGGGACGAACACGAGCGCGAGGCCGAGCAGGTCGAGCACGAACCAATCGAGCCCGAGGTGGGGCGAGGCGTCCACCGCGCGCGCCGGCGCCCACGCGCCGCCCAATGCGATCGCCGTCGCCGTGAGTGCGAGGCCGCCCACGCCGGCGCGGCGGTTCCCGAGCAGCACGGCGAGCGCGCCGAACGCGAGCGCGACCACCAGCGCGACGAACAGCACCACGCGGAGCGCGCCGAGGGGGTAGACGGCGCGCAACTCCGGCGTCGTGAGCAGCTCGGGGAAGCGGAAGCAGAGCACGGCGAGCAGCGAGAGCGCGCCGAGGAACAGCGCGAGCGCTCCGGACAGGCGCCCGTCGCCGAGCTCGAACTCGGGCACGGAAGTGGCGGGCGTTTGCTCGGGAGTCGGCTCCATCCCGCTCGCTCTTCGTCCCGCGCCGGCGCCGCCCTGAGCGATCGCATGGCCCCGGGCGATCGGCGTCGCGCGGCGCCGCCCTCGCTCGTCCGGGATGCCGAAGCGCTCCTGATAGAAGCGCAGCGCGCGGCGGCGTTCGCTCGCGTCGACGCCTAACAGGCTGCTGACAAAGTCTCCCTAATCATCCGCCTCGCAACCGGGTAG
>CAYWRY010000136.1:0-11220 GCA_964460485.1 uncultured Spirochaetales bacterium | reverse complement strand
AGGGCCAGAAGACGGTCGGCATCGAGATCGTGCAGCAGTTCGACTGGGAGGTGCCGGACTGGATCATCATTCCGGGCGGCAACCTGGGTAACGTGTCGGCGCTCGCGAAGGGGCTCGACATGCTGCTCGAGCTCGGGCTCGTCACGCGCCGCCCGCGCATCGTGTGCGCGCAGGCGCAGAACGCGAACCCGCTCTACGTCGCCTACCAGCGCGACTTCGCGAGCTTCGAGCCGATGACGGCGCGTCCGACGCTCGCGAGCGCAATCCAGATCGGGAACCCGGTCAGCTACGACAAGGCAGTCGACGCGATCCGCCGCTACGACGGCATCGTCGAGCAGGCGAGCGAGTCGGAGCTCGCCGAAGCGGCGGCGCGCGCGGATCGCAGCGGCCTGTTCAACTGCCCGCACACGGGGGTCGCGCTCGCGGCGATGGAAAAGCTCGTCGCGAACGGCACGATCCGAAAGAGCGACCGCGTGGTCGTCATCTCCACCGCGCACGGCCTGAAGTTCGTGGACTTCAAGCTGAAGTATCACGAGATGCGCATCGAGGGCGTCGAGTCGCAGTGGCCGAACCCGCCGATCGAGCTCGACGCCAAGTACCCGCTGGTGCGCGACACGATGCTGCGCGAGATCGAGCGCCGCTTCGGCAAACACGCGGGCTGAGCAAGCGGCGCTTCGCCGCGCGCAGCGAGGCGAAGCCGAGCGGAGATCGAACAGTGGCCTCGGATTCGGACATGGCTCCGCAACGCGCGCCGCTTCCGAGCGGGAGGCGCTGATGTTCACCGGCATCGTCGAGGCCGTGGGCGAGGTGGTCGCGCTCCAGACGCGCGGCGAGACCGCCCGCCTCCACGTGCGCTCGCCGCTCGCGGGCGAGGTGAAGCTCGGCGAAAGCGTGGCGGTGAACGGCTGCTGTCTCACGATCATGGAGTCGCACCCGGGCGAGCTGCGCTTCGAGGCGATCCGCGAGACGCTGGAGAAGACCGCGCTCGGCGAGCTCGCCGCCGGCTCGCGCGTGAACCTCGAGCGCGCGATGAGCGCGAGCGCGCGCTTCGATGGGCACATCGTGCAGGGACACGTGGACGAGGCCGGCCGCGTGCGCGAGTGGCGGAGGAGCGGCGAGGACGTGCAGCTGTTCGTGCAGACCTCGCGCGAGTTCGCGGATCAGTGCGTGCCGAAGGGCTCGGTGACGGTGCAGGGAGTCTCGCTCACGATCGTCGGCGTCGCCGACGACGGCTTCGACGTCGCCCTGATTCCACACACGCGAAAGGTGACGACGCTCGGCGACCTCGCCGTCGGCGCGCGCGTGAACCTCGAGGCCGACGTGCTCGGGCGCTACGTGCGCAGGTATCTCGAACGCATGCTTCCGGAGAGGCGGGCTTGAAAACATCTTCGCTGCGCGCGGCGCACCTGCTCGCCGCGCTCTTGCTCGTCGTGGCGCGCGCAGCGCTGGCCGCGGATCCGTGGGAGGCGACGATCGAGCGCGTCTCGCGCGCGGTGGTCGCGATCCGCGTCTCGGCGGTGCGCGCGTTCGACACCGAGAGCCCCTCGACATCCGTCGCCACCGGCTTCGTGGTCGACGCCGAGCGCGGGCTCATCCTCACCAACCGCCACGTCGTGCAGCCCGGACCGGTGAAGGCGCACGCGATCTTCCTCAACCACGAGGAAGTGGAGGTGGTGCCGGTCTACCGCGACCCGGTCCACGACTTCGGGTTCTACGCCTACGACCCGAAGGCGCTCGAGTTCATGCAGCCCGTCGCGCTGCCGCTCGCGCCCGCCGCCGCGCGCGTGGGCGTCGAGCTGCGCGTGATCGGCAACGATGCGGGCGAGAAGCTGTCGATCCTCGCGGGAACGCTCGCGCGCCTCGACCGCGACGCGCCCAACTACGGCGCGGGCTCCTACAACGACTTCAACACTTTCTACTACCAGGCGGCATCGGGAACCTCGGGCGGGTCGTCGGGCTCGCCGGTGGTAGACCGCCAGGGCCGCGTGATCGCGCTGAACGCCGGCGGCTCGACGGGCAGCGCAACGAGTTTCTACCTGCCCCTCGACCGCCCCGAGCGAGCGCTTCGCCTGCTCCAGCGCGGCGAGCCCGTGACGCGCGGCTCGCTGCACGCCGTCTTCCGCCAGCGCCCCTACTACGACCTCCAGCGCCTGGGGCTGCGCAAGCAGACGGAGGCCCGCGCGCGCGCCGCGTCGCCGGGCTCCGTCGGCATGCTCGTCGCGCACGAGATCGTGCGCGGCGGCCCGGCCGACGGCCTGCTGGCGCCGGGCGACATCGCCGTGGCGCTCGAGGGCGAGCCGCTCTCGGGCTTCGTGCAGCTCGAGCAGGTGCTCGACGCGCGCGTCGGCGAGAAAGTCTCGCTCGCCGTAGAGCGCGGCGGCGAGCCGCTCACGCTCGAGATTCCCGTCGCGGACCTCCACGCGGCCATGCCCGCGAGCTTCCTGGAGATGGGCGGCGGCGTGCTGAATCCGCTCTCGCTCCAGCTCGCGCGCTCCTATGCGATGCCGGTGGAAGGCGTCTACCTGGCCTCCGCCGGCTACGCATTCGGCCGCTCGGGGATCCCGGCCGGCGTCGTGATCGAGGCCCTCGACGGCACGGAGGTGGGCAGCCTCGCGGAGATGGAGCGCGCGCTCGGGCAGTTCGCAGACCGCGAGCTGGCGCGCGTGCGCTTCCGGCCGCTGGGCGACACGGGCGCGCCCCGCATCGGCGTGCTGCGCGTCGACCGCAGCTGGTTCCCCATGCAGCGCTGCGATCGCGTGGATTCTGCGCCCGCCTGGAGCTGCCGGCCGTCGCCGCCGCCGCCGGTGCGAAGCACGCGGCCGCTCGCGCCGGTGAGCTTGGCCACCGATGGCGCCGGTCCGACGCCGCTGCTCGCGCCATCCCTCGTGCAGGTGCGCTTCGACGTGGCGCTGCCCATGGACGGCGTGCAGGGCGGCCAGTTCTCGGGCGCGGGCCTCGTGGTCGACGCCGCGCGCGGCCTCGTCGTCACCGATCGCGACACGGTGCCGATACTGGTGGGCGACGTGGAGCTCGCGATCGGCGGCGCCGCCGCGATCCCCGGCCGCGTGGTCGCGCTCCACCCCGAGCACAATCTGGCGCTCGTCGCCTACGACCCCGCCGCCCTCGGCGGCACGCCGATCGTCTCCGCACAGCTGGACGCGACGCCGCTCGCGCGCGGCGAGAAGGTGTGGGCGGTGACGATGACGCCGCAGCAGGAGCTGCTCGGGCGCAGCGCCAAGGTCGAGCGCATCGACCTGCCGGTGATCCCGGTGCCGAAAACGCCGCGCTTCCGCGAGACGAACCTCGACCTCGTCACGCTGAACGAGGAGATCGCGAGCGTCGGCGGGGTGCTGGCAGACCGGAAGGGGCGGGTGCGCGCGCTCTGGGCGTCCTTTTCGACGGACGCGGGCGGCAACCCCAACTCGTTCTTCGGCGGCATCCCGAGCGCGGTGATCCAGGACTGGCTCGCCTCGCGCGACCAGCCGCGCCGCTCGCTGGGCGCGGAGCTCGAGGCGCTGACGTTGCTGCGCGCGCGCGAGCGGGGGCTGCCGGACGCGCTCGCGGCGGAGCTCGAGCGCGCCAAGGGCGACGCGCGCCGCGTGCTCGCGGTGCGCCGCATCGTGCCGGGCACGCCCGCCGCGGAGCATCTGCGCGTGGGCGATCTGTTCGTGGGCGAGGGGGGGCGCCCGCTCGCGAGCCTGCTCGAGCTAGAGCGCAGCGTGCAGCGCGGCGAGGTCGCGCTCGACGTCGTGCGCGGGGGCGAGGTCGTCCCGGTGCGCTTCGCGCCCGGCGTCGCGCCGCCGACCGCGGCGGAGCGCGTCGTGGTGTGGGCCGGCGCACTGCTCCAGGAGGTTCCCTCCACGGTCGCCGCCCAGCGCGGCCTTCCGCTGGCCGGCGTCTACGTGGCCGGGCGTTGGCGTGGCACGCCGGCCGAGGCGCACGAGCTCGCGCCCACGTGGCGCATCCTCGCCGTGGACGGATCACCGGTGAAGGGCCTCGACGAGTTCCTCGCTGCGGTGGGCGACAGGCCCGACGGCGCGTCGCTGCGCCTGTTCGTCGCGGATCTCGACGGCCGCGAGCGCGTCATCACGCTCGAGACCGACCTCGCCTATTGGCCCACCTCCGAGCTGGTGAGCGACGGCAACGGCGGCTGGCGGCGCCGCGAGCTGAGCGCGCGCTGACGCTGGGCCACGGGCGTGCGCGCGCGTCGCGTGCGAGCCTGACGCGCGTGCTCCACCGAGCCCGCGGCGGAGCGCGGAGGACCCGAGTGGAGCGGATCGCGCTGCGCCTGCGGAGGCTGGTGCTCGGGGCGCTGCTCGTTACGACCTCGGCCGCGGCGCAGCCCGCGAAGCTCGAGCCGCCGCCGGCCTCGCCGACCGCGCGCGAGCTCGCCGAGCGCGTCGAGCACACCTTCCGTGGCGACACGAGCTTCCTCGACGCCACGATGATCGTGAAGTCGCCGCGGCTGCCGGAGCCGCGCCGCGTTCACTTCCAGAGCTGGGACGACCGCCACGGCAAGCGCTCGTTCATCCGCATCCTGGCGCCGCCCAAGGACCGCGGCTCGGCGTTCCTCAAGCTGGATCGCAGCCTGTGGAGCTACGTCCCGCGCGTCGAGCGCACGATCCGCATCCCGCCTTCGATGATGCTCCAGTCGTGGATGGGCAGCGATTTCACGCACGACGACCTGGTGCGCGAGTCGTCCGTGCTCGACGACTACGATCATCGCTGGCTCGGCGTCGACCCGAGCGGGGCGGGTGCGCGCGCGTTCGTGATCGAGTACCTGCCGCGCGAGGGCGCGCCGGTGGTGTGGGGCAAGATCGTGGCATGGATCGATCCCGCGAGGCTCGCGCCGCTGCGCCAGGAGTTCTTCGACGAGGCCGGCGTGAAGCTGCGCGTGATGACGCTCGGCGACTTCCGCGACGTGCGCGGCCGCTCCTACCCGCACCGCTGGTCGATGGTGCCGCTCGACAAGCGCGGTCACGAGACGTCGATCGAGGTCGCCGCGATCCGCTTCGACGAGAAGCTCGACGACGAGATCTTCACCCAGCGCAACCTCACGCGGCGGGAGTAGGGGATGCCGCTGGTGGCGAGGCTCGCCTGGCGCAACGTGGGCCGCAACAAGCGGCGCACGGCGCTCACCGTCGCGGCGACGGTCTTCGCGGTCGTGCTGGTGGTGCACATGATCGCGCTCACCACCGGCATCCACGAGCGCATGATCGAGGACAACGTGCGCATGCACGCCGGGCACCTGCAGCTCACCGGCGCCGGCTACCTGCAGGACCGCACGCTCGAGCGCTTCGTGCCGTGGACGCCGGCCCTCGAGGCGGCGATCGACGCGGCGCCGAGCGTCGCGGCCGCCGCGCCGCGCGTGAATGGCTTCGCATTGCTCTCGAACGGCCCGGCCTCTCAGGGGGTCGCGCTGCTCGGCGTCGACCCGGAGCGCGAGGGGCGCGTCTCCAGCTGGCCGAATCGCCTGGTGCGCGGCGTTTTCCTCGGTGGCGAGCGACGCATCGTGCTGGGCCAGGCGCTCGCGGAGGCGCTGGACGTCGACCTCGGCGGCGAGGTGCTCGTGTACACCGTCGCCTACACGCTGGAGAACGCCTACGAGCTCTACAGCGTCGGCGGCGTGATCCGCGCGCCCGACCCGCGGCTCGAGCGCTCGCTCGCGCTGATCTCGCTCGCCGACGCGCAGGCGCTGTTCGCCTACGAGGGGCGCGTGAGCGAGGTGGCGATGCTCGCGCGGGACGCCGCGCGCCTGGACGAGGCGGTCGCGGACGTGGCGGAGCGCGCCGCGCGCGCGTCGGAGGGCCCGCTCGACGTGAACCCCTGGCCGGTCGTGATGCCCGAGCTCGCGCAGATGCTGGTGATCGACGACGCGCAGAATTTCTCGATGCTGGCGATCCTGGTCGTGGTGGTCGCGTTCGGAATCCTCAACACGCTGCTCATGTCGGTGCTGGAGCGGCAGCGCGAGCTGGGCGTGCTGCTCGCGCTCGGCCTCGCCCCCCGCGTGCTGTTCCAGCTCGTGTACGTCGAGTCGCTGCTGCTCTCCGGCGTGGGCCTGGCGCTCGGCCTCGCGCTCGCCGTGCCCGCCGCGGCCTACATGCAGGGGCATCCGATTCCGATCACGGGCGAGGTGCGGGCGATGAGCGAGAGCTTCGGCTTCACGCCCGTGATCACCTGGCACCTCACGCTCTGGAATCCCGTGATCACCACCGCGCTCGTGCTCGCGGTCGCCGCGCTCGCGGCGCTCTACCCAGCGGCGAAGGCCGCCTCCGCGCGGCCCGTCGACGCGCTGCGGAGCCTGTGATGGTCGCGCCGCTCGCCGAGTTCGCCCGTTCGATCGCCCGCCTGAGCACGTGGCGCCTCGCGTTGCGCGGGCTCGGGCGCCAGCCGCGCCGCAGCGCGGTGGTGCTCGCGGCGGTGGCGATCGGGCTCGGCAGCCTTTTGCTCGCGATGGCGCTCCAGTACGGCCTCGTCGAGCAGATGGTCGAGACGGCGGTGCGCACCGAGATCGGGGATCTGCAGGCGCACGCGAGAGCCTGGAAGGACGCGGCGCCGCTCGACGTGCGGCTGCACGAGCGGACGACGCTGGCGGCGCTGGGCGGCGTCGCGACGCTGCGCGGCGCAGCACCCCGGCTGCGCGGCGAGGCGCTCGCGCAGTCGCCGCGCGCGAGCGTGGGCGTGCGCGTCGTAGGCGTCGATCCGGCGCGCGAGCGCACGGTATCGACGCTAGCGAGCTATGCGCTGGAGGGCTGGTGGTTTGGCGCGGAGGAGCGCCGCGTGCTGGTCGGGGAGGGGCTCGCGCGGCGCCTGCGCGCGGGCGTGGGCGACAAGGTCGTGCTCGCCGTGCAGGACGCGCGCGGCGACCTCACCGGCGAGGCCTTCCGGATCGGGGGCCTGTTGCGTGCGCCGTCGCTCGAGCTGGACGAGTCCGTTGTGGTGCTGCGCCTGGACGAGGCCCAGGCGCTTTACGGCGTACCGGGCGAGATCTCGGAGCTCGCGCTCGCCGCGCGCGACGGCGGCGCGCTGGCGGCGCCGAAGGCGCAGGCCGCGCGCGCGCTCGGGCCGGCCGTGCGCGTCGAGACCTGGCGCGAGCGCGAGCCGCTGCTCGACACGATGATCTCGCTGTTCGACCAGATGGGCTGGGTGATCTACGCCGCGATCTTCGTCGCGATGGCCTTCGGCATCGCGAACGTGCTGCTGATGTCGGTGATGGAGCGGACGCGCGAGATCGGCGTGCTGCTCGCGATCGGCATGCCGCCGGCGCGCATGGTGGCGATCGTGCTCGCGGAGAGCGTGGTGCTCGTGGCGCTCGGCGTCGGGCTCGGTTTCGCCCTCGGCTTTTCGGCAATCGCCGCGCTGCGCGACGGCATCGACCTGTCGCTGTGGAGCGAGGGGCTGCGCGCGTTCGGCGTGCCCACGCGCCTCGTGCCCGTGGCGCGCGCCGGCGACGTGTGGGCGCCGCTCTGGGTCGCCGCCGTGACGGCGCTGGTCGCGAGCCTGTGGCCCGCGCTGCGCGCCGTGCGCACGCGGCCGGCGGAGGCGCTGCGGAGAGTCTGATGGCGACGCTGGAAGCGCATGCAGTGTCGAAGCGGTACGCCGTGCGGGGCATCGAGACCTGGGCGCTGCGCGACGTGTCGCTCGTCATCGCGAGCGGGGAGTTCACCTCGCTCGCCGGGCCGAGCGGCTCGGGCAAGACGACGCTGCTGAACCTGCTCGGTGCGCTCGACGCGCCCACCAGTGGCACGATCAGCCTCGACGGCCAGGAGCTGGGCACGCTCTCGCGCTCGCAGCTCGCCGCCCTGCGCCTCGCCAAGCTCGGCTTCGTGTTCCAGGCCTTCAACCTGATTCCCGTGCTCACCGCGCGCGAGAACGTCGAGTTCGTGATGGAGCTGCAGGGCGTCCGCACAGCGGCGCGGCGCGAACGCGCGCTCGCGATCCTCGCGGACGTGGGGCTCGCGGAGCTCGCCGACAAGCGCCCGCTGGAGATGAGCGGCGGCCAGCAGCAGCGCGTGGCGATCGCGCGCGCGATCGTGAGCGAGCCGCGCGTGGTGCTCGCCGACGAGCCGACCGCGAACCTCGACTCCGCTACCGCCGGGAAGCTCGTCGATCTGATGGAGCGCCTGAACCGCGAGCGCGGCGTGACGTTCCTGTTCTCGACGCACGACCCGATGGTGATCGAGCGCGCGCGCCGCGTGGTGCGGCTGCGGGATGGCCGCGTCGTCGCGGACGAGCGCGACCCGTGAGCCGCGGCGGCGCGCTCGCCCTCGCGGCGATCGCTCTGGCGCTGCCGGCGTCCGGCCGCGAGCTGTGGAGGTCGGGCGATCGCGTGGTGGAGCTCTCCGGCTCGTTGCGCGAGGTGCTGACGGCGACGAACGGCACCGGCGAGGACGAGTTCGCCGCGGCTTTCGCCGGTGATCCAGCCTGCTTCGACGTCGCGCAGTTCGCCGACTGCCTGGCCTTCGACACGGTCGGCGACAAGGACGTGTGGACGAGCCTTACGCGCGCGCGCGTCACGATTGACGCGCGGGCGGGCCCGCGCTGGTCCGCCTCGCTCTCCTACGACCACGAGTGGCGCGCGGGAACGCTCGACACGTTCGAGGGCGTCTTCTCCGCCGACCCCGACACGCTGCTCGAGCTCGACGACGAGATCGAGCTGTTCGGGCTCGAGCCGCACGGCGACCACTTCCGCTGGCGGCACCGCCTCTACCGCGGCTGGGTTCGCTACGAGGGCGCGCACGTGCACGTGACGGTCGGGCGCCAGCGCCTCGCCTGGGGCACGGGCCGACTGTGGAATCCCATCGACCGGCTCTCGGCGATCGGGCCGCTCGCGATCGAGGATGACGAGTTCTCCGGCATCGACGCCGTCGAGCTGCGCTGGATGTGGAGCGGCTTCGACTACCTCCAGCTCGTGGTCGCGCCCGGCGACGACGCGGAGGACTCGCGCTACGCGTTGCGCGCCCACGGCGTGCTGCACGGCCAGGACGTCTCGTTCGTGGCGGGCTCGTTCGAGCAGGCCTTCGCGGTGGGCGCCGACTTCGCGGGCAACCTCGGCGACGCTGCGTGGCGCTTCGAGGCCGTCTGGACCGATCCGTCCCGCGACGTCTGGTTGTTAGAGGAGCCGGCGCCGCGCGAGCTGGACGAGTTCTGGCAGGTGGTGTTCTCGATCGACACGACGCTCGACGTCGGCCCCGGCCTGTACGTGCTCGCCGAGCACCTCTTCGACGGCAACGCGCTCGGCTTCGGGCACGGCCGGGCCGGGCCGCTGTTGCCGCTGTTCGGGGCGAGTGGCCCGCTCGCGAGCCCGTTGCCCGCGCCGCACGGACGCGAGCGCTTCGCCGGCAGCCGCGTGATCTCGCTCGCGAAGCACACCACCGGCCTCCAGCTCGGCGTCGACGCCACCAGCGCGCTGCGCGCGGACCTGCTCGTGCTCTACGACTGGAACGGCTGCAGCGCGGCGATCGCTCCGATCGTCTCGTACGCGGGCTGGAACTCCCTCGAGCTGCGCGTCGGCGCGCAGCTCTTCGCAGGGCCGCGTCGCTCGCAGTTCGGTAGTCAGCAGGCGATCGGCTATGCGGTGCTCGAGTGGTTCTTCTGAGTGGCTCGCGGAGCTGCGTCGGTCACGCTGTCCGACGCACGCGCCCCCCCTTGCGCGGCGCGAAATCCTGCGCGTTCCGCTTCGAGTTGAGCGTAGACTGACGGCGCTGGAGCAGGGGTGGGCGTCCAGTCGGGGAAGCGGCATGAAGCAGCTCATCGACGCGATCGTTCGGGCGCTGGTCGACAAACCGGATGAAGTCCAGATCAAGGAAGTGATCGGAGAGCACGCACACGTGCTCGAGCTGCGGGTGGCCAAGGACGACCTCGGCAAAGTGATCGGGAAGCACGGCGCTCACGCGTCGGCGATACGCACGATCATGGCCGCCGCCAGCGGCAAGGAAAAGAAGCGGTACATCCTCGAGATCATCGAGTACTGACCGCGCCGTCGTTCGATTTCGTACTTCGCAGTTTCGAATCGGTGCTCGTAGGGACTTCGCCACGAGCCCGCCGGCGGCTCGATACCGCGATGCGCGCGGCGCTCTTGGGCGCGCGAGTTGCCGGCGCGCGAGCGAGCGGCACGTGGTTTGCGAGCCCGTCTCCAGGCGCGTGAGAGCGATCACGCGCGTGGAGGCTCACGTTGGAACACGCGCTCTCGACGACCGCGACGGCCGAGGACCACTTCCGGCTGGGCCGCGACAAGCTGGCGTCAGGCGCCGCGGCGGACGCGCTCGAGCACTTCCGGTCGGCCCACCAGATCGACCGCGCGAACCCTCGCTATCGCTCGTACTACGGGCTCGCGATCGGCCTGGTCGAGCGCCGCTTCGATCGCGCGCTCGAGCTGTGCCGGTCGGCCGCGAAGGAAGAGTTCTTCAACCCCGACCTCTACCACAACCTCGCGCGCGTCCATCTCGCGTTCGGCTTCAAGGCAGAGGCGATTCGCTACCTGCGCCGCGGCTTAATGATCGACCCGGCGAACGCAGCGATGCACGAAGATCTGCGCGTGCTCGGCACGCGCTCGCGGCCCCCGCTCGGCTTCCTGCCGCGGCGCCATCCGCTCAACCGCTTGTTCGGGCAAGTCCGACGGTGGTGGAGCGAGCGCGGCCAGCACGCCGAAGCGAGCGCCTGAGCGGCTACGCCGTCGGCGTGCGGCGACGCGGCGCGAAGGGCCGATCGGGTCCGACGCGCCGCGCGCTCAGCGCTTCTTGTGACGCTGCCGCTTCAGCATCTTGCGCTTCTTGTGCTTGCGCATCTTCTTGCGGCGCTTCTTGACGACGCTTCCCACGCGGTCCCCTTCTGTCTTCGGCGGGCGACGGTTTAGGCAGCGCGATTTCTCGCGTCAAGCACGCCGCCCCAGTCGCTCTCGCGTTCGCAGCTTCGCGAGCCAGGGCGTTGATTCTTTTGCATTTCTCTCTTGACGTCGCGGAACGCACGCGGTTAGTCTGGCTCGCAACTCCGGTCCTAAGACCGTGAGCAGCGACGGAAAGAAGGCGCAGTTGCCTTCAAGTCGCCGGTTCGTTCGCCGAAGAGGGGAGCGAACCAACAACCAGGGGGTGACCCAGAGATGGCAGCCAAGAAGAAGGGCGGCAAGAAGAAGGCCGCGAAGAAGAAGTAGTCGAGCTCGAAAGAGACGATTACGAAGTCTTCGGACCCCGGCTGACGGTTTCGTCGGCCGGGGTTTCCTGC
>CAYWRY010000135.1:0-11282 GCA_964460485.1 uncultured Spirochaetales bacterium | reverse complement strand
GACCCATCGCCACGTGCATGCGAGACCTCCGAGCCGGCCGCACGCTATCGCGCCGATCGCCGCGCGGAATCGCGCGCTCGACGTGCGAAGACAGCCGGGGATCGGCAGGCTCCGCCGAAGGGTCGCCGGCCGCGCCTCGACGCCGCGACCGGCGACACCACTCCCCGCAAGTCGGCATCCGCGCTGCCCGCAACGGGCACCAGGCTTCAGGCGAGCCGATAGCGCACGCGCATGCGCTTCACGCCGCCGATGAAGCTCGAGCGCATCAGTGCGGGCGGGCCCGCGAGCTCGATCCGTGCGAAGCGCCGCGCCACCTCCGCGAAGATCACGCGCAGCTCGAGGCGCGCGAGATTCGCGCCCAGGCAGAAGTGCTCGCCGATGCCGAAGCCCAGGTGCGGGTTCGGGCTGCGATCGACGCGGAACGCAAAGGGGTCCGGGAACGCCTCCTCGTCGCGATTCGCGCTCGCGTAGAAGAGGCACATGGACTCGCCCGCACGGATCCTCTGGCCGCGCAGCGTGAAGTCCTCAACCGGCGTGCGGCAGAACTGGATCACCGGCGTCACCCAGCGCACGATCTCTTCGACCGCGCCGTTCAGGAGGCGCGGGCTCGCGCGCAGCTTGCCCAGCTCCGCCGGGTTCTCGATCAGCGCCATCAGGCCGCCGCTCGCCGCGTTGCGGGTGGTCTCGTTCCCCGCCGCGACCAGCAGCTGGTAGTAGGAGAGCAGGTCGGTGCGCGGCAGCGGCCGGCCGGCGATGCGCGCATTGACGAGCACGCTCGTGAGGTCGCCGGTCGGTCGCGCGGCGCGCTGCTCCGCGAGCTGGTCGAAATAGGCGAACAGCTCGCGGCTCGCGCGCTCGTCGGAGAGCTTCGGGTCGCCGCCCTGGAACTCGGGATCCGTCGAGCCGATCAGGCGGTTCGTCCAGTCGAACAAGCGCGTCCAGTCGTCGCGCGGGACGCCCAGCATGTCCGCCAGGACCGAGAGCGTGAGCGGCGCCGCGAAGTCGCCGACGAAGTCGAACTCGCCCTCGGCCGCCAGCGGGTCGAGCAGCTCGCTCGCGAGCTTCGCGATCTCCGGCCGGCGCTTCTCGATCGCGCGCGGGGTGAACCAGGCGCTCGCGAGCTTGCGGTAGGCGGCGTGGTCGGGCGGATCCATGGTGAGCAGGTGGCGCGTTTGGATCGTTCGTTCTCGCGAAGGCGGGCTCTCGGCGAACACGGCGGTGCGCGGGCCGATCCGGAAGCGCTCCGGCTCCTTCGAGAGCGCCACGATGTCCGCGCGCTTCGTGATCGCCCAGAAGCCCGGCCGCGGCCCGTCGAAGGAGAACCACTTGACCGGCTGCTCGCGCCGCAGCGCCGCCCACGCCTCGTGCGGATAGCCGTGGGAGACGAAGCGGTCCGGATCCATCAGATGGGCGGTGGTGACCTCGGCGGCGCTCAGCATGGCAGGCCCTCGCAGCGCCGAGCGTAGTGCGGCCGCGGTGTGCGATGCACGTGTGGGGCGGCCGCGCAGCGCCTCAGTCGAACAGCTTCTCGCCCTTCGCGAAGGCCAGGAACGCGACCAGCCCGAAGACCTTCACCCCGGCGGCGACGTAGAAGACCATCGACCACGCGCCGGTGACGTCCACCAGCCAGCCGCTCAACGTCACGCCGATCACGCCGGGCAGCGTCCCGGCGGTGTTGGAGAGGCCCATCAGCGTGCCCGCGTGGCGCGGCGCGATGTCGAGGTGGTTGCTGCCGAAGCCGGCGGACGCGGCGCCGCCCAGCACGGCGCTGGCGCACATCACCGCGACCGCGACGCCCGCGCTCTCGACGAAGGTGAGCGCGAGCAGCGTCGCCGCGGCACCGCCGAAGCCGATGCCCTGCATCAGCTTGCGCACGCGACGCGTCGCCATCCCGCTCGCGATCATGCGGTCGCCGACCTGGCCCGCGAGGTTGAGGCAGACGAACGAGACGAACGACGGCAGCATCACGTAGTAGCCGACTGCGCCCAGGTCGACGCCGAGCCGCTCCTGGAAGTAGGTCGGCGCCCAGGACAGCATCACGTAGCCGCCCCAGTTGTTACAGAAGTGGCTGATCACGATCGCCCAGACCGCGCTGCTGCCGAGCAGCTTCGCCAGCGGCGGCGCGGGCGAGCTGGGCGTGCCGTCCGCGTGCGCCTCCAGCTCGCGCCGCTCCGCCTCGCCGACGCGCGGATGCTGGTTCGGGCTGGAGGCGGTGAGCGGCTGCCAGAACGCCCACCACACGAGGCCCAGCATGGAGAACGCGTAGAAGGCCCACGGCCAGCCGTAGCCGGTCACGAGCTGCGGCGTCACCACCTGCGCGAACACCGTGCCGAGCGGGATGGCGCTGAACACGAGGCCCACCGCGCGCGAGCGGCTGTCCGCCGGCACCCAGCGCGAGAACAGCGCGTAGATCGACGGGAACGTGACGCCCTCGCCCATGCCCATCACGACGCGCGCGGCGATCAGCGCCGCGAAGCCCGCGAACGCCGCCGGCGGCGTGAGCGCCGTGAACAGCGACCAGAGCAGCACGCCGCCCGCGAGCACGTGCTTGCCGCCCAGGCGACCCGCGAGCCAGCCCCCAGGAACCTGGGTGAGCAGGTAGCCGATGAAGAACGACGACATCACGAAGCCGCTGGTGGTCTTGTTCCAGCCGAAGTCGTGCGCCATGGCGCCGATCGCCAGCGAGATGTTGACGCGATCGACGTAACAGATGAACACCGCCGCGAAGCAGAGCCCGACCAGGATGCGGCGCTGCGTGACGCGCGCAGCGGGGATGGCGGCGGACGCGCTCATCGGGGGGCTCCTGCGATCTCACGCCGAGCACGGCGCTCGCCTCGGAAGGACGGTGAGCGGCGAGTCTATGCCGGCGGCGCGCCGATTCGCCCGAAAGTGCGCGGGGTTGCAGGTCGCAGGTGCGGGAGGGGGCTCGCCGGGGTGGCGCGAGGCGGGGCCACGAAATGCGACCCCGGTCGCTGCCAGTTAGTTAACGCTCGCTAACTTGCGGCGCGATGGCCAACCGACGCAAGCCGCCGATCCGCCCCGCGCGCATGCCCGCCGACGTGCGCCGCGCGGACATCCTCGCCATCGCGGCGCGCGTGTTCTCGACGCACGGATTCGTCGGCGCGACCACGCGCGACATCGCGCGCGAGATCGGCATCACCGAGGCGGCGCTCTACCGCTACTTCCCGAGCAAGGAGGCGATCTACACCGCGATCCTCGACGAGCGCCTCGCGGCGGGCGATTTCGTCGCCCCCTACGAGGAGGCGGCGCGCGCGGGCGACGACGTCGCGGTGTTCGGCGGCCTCGCGCGCTCGCTGCTCGAGACGGTCGAGCGCGACCCCACCTACCTGCGCCTCTTGCTCTTCTCCGCGCTCGAGGGCCATCAGCTCGCGCGCCCGTACCAGGAGAAGCGCGTGCGGCGGCTGCGCGACTTCCTCACGGGCTACATCGAGCAGCGCGCGCGGGCGGGCGCGTTCCGCGACGTCGACCCGGTGCTCGCGGCGCGCGCCTTCATCGGCATGGTTTTCGACTACCTGATCGTGCGCGAGGTGTTCGGCGACCGCGCGGAGTACGCGCAGAGCAACGCCGAGGTGACCGAGGCGTTCGTCTCGATCTTCCTGCGCGGCATGCGCCGCGAGGAGCGCGAGCGAGCGGGCGCGACCGCCAGGCGGCGGCGCGCACCGCGGAGGTTCGAGTGATGGCGGAAGCGACGCTGCGGGAAGCCGAGGCGGAGGCAGGCGCAGCGCGCTGGAGCGCGTGGCGCGCGCTGCGGGTCGCGGCGTTCGTGGCCGTGCTCGCCGCGGGCGCGGGCTGGGGCGCGAGCGCGCTGCGCGCGGTGTGGGGCACGGAGGCGACGGATGATGCCTTCGTCGAGGGCCACCTGGTCTACGTTTCGCCGCGCGTGAGCGGTCAGGTGCGCGAGGTGCTCGTCGCCGAGAACCAGGAGGTGCAGGCTGGCGACGTGCTGGTGCGCGTCGACCCCGCGGACTACGAGGCGCGTCTCGCGCTCGCGCAGGCGAACCTCGAGATCGCCCGCAACGAGGTCGCGCAGACCGGCGCCTCCAGCGACGCGGCGGCCGCGCAGGTGCGCGGCGCGAGGGCGCGCCTGCAGCACGCGCAGCAGGGGCTCGCGCGCGCGCGCGGCCTGTTCGCGCAGGGCGCGGGCAGCGAGACTGCGCTCGACGCCGCCCAGTCCGCCCACGACGCCGCGCTCGCCGACCTGCGCGCCGCGCAGCGCCGCGAGGACGCGGAGCGCGCGATGCTCGGCAGCGCCGCGCCCGTGAAGCAGGCGGAAGCCGCGGTGCGCGAGGCGGAGCTCGCGCTCTCCTACGCGACGATCCGCGCGCCGTTCGCGGGACGGGTCGGCAAGAAGAGCGTCGAGGTCGGAGCGACCGTGCAGCCCGGCCAGCCGCTGCTCACGATCGTCGCCACGCGCGGCAACTGGGTGGTCGCCAACTTCAAGGAAACACAGATCGGCGCGATGAAACCGGGCGATCCGGTGGACATCACCGTCGATGCCTATCCCGGACGCATCTGGCACGGGCGCGTCGAGTCGATCTCGCCCGCCACGGGCGCGAAGTACGCGCTGCTCCCGCCCGACAACGCCACGGGCAACTTCACGAAGGTGGTGCAGCGCGTGCCGGTGAGAGTCGCGCTCGAGTCCGTCGAGGGAGACGGGGTGGCAGGCGAGGACCCGACGGCGCTGCCGATCGGACTCTCCGTCGTCGCGCGCGTGCGCCCCGAATAGAGCGGGCAGGCGGTCGAGGCCGGCGATGGCGAGCGGAGGCCTGGACGCGCGCAAGGCGGCGCAGTCGCGCGGCGACGCGGCGCTGGCCGCCGCGCAGGCGGGGCGGCTGAGCTTCGCCGCGCTGATGCTGATCTTCGGCGTGATGCTCGCGGTGCTGCTCGAGCTGATCGACACGAGCATCGTCAACGTCGCGCTGCCCGACATGATGTCGAACCTGGGCGCGACGGTGGACGAGGCGAGCTGGATCGTCACCTCGTACATCATCGCCAACGTCACGATCATCCCGATGACGAGCTGGCTGGCGAGCCGCTTCGGCCGCCGCCGCTACCTGACGTTCTCGATCCTGCTCTTCACCGGCGCGTCCGCGCTTTGCGGTCTCTCGACGTCGCTCTGGGAGCTCGTGCTGTTCCGCACGCTCCAGGGCGTCGGCGGCGGCGCCCTGCTCTCGTCGGGCCAGGCGCTGATGGTGGAGATCTTCCCGCCGCAGCGGCAGGGCACCGGCCAGGCGATCTTCGGCGTCGGCGCGACGCTCGGGCCGAGCCTCGGTCCGACGCTGGGCGGCTGGCTCACCAACAACTTCTCCTGGCCCTGGATCTTCTACGTGAACCTTCCGCTCGGCCTGCTCGCCGCCTTCCTGATCTACAACTACCTGCCCACCTACAGGCACGCGCGCAAGGCCGAGCGCGTCGACTGGCCCGGCATCTCGCTGCTCGTCGTCGCGATCGCGACGCTCCAGTACACGATCGAGCGCGGCAACCACCTCGACTGGTTCGCGAGCGCGACGATCCGCGCGACGGCGCTGGTCGCGACCGTCGCGGGCATCGCCTTCGTGTGGCACGAGCTGCGCACGCCGCATCCTGTGGTCGACCTGCGCGTGCTTCGGAACCGGCCGCTGCTCGTGGGCTGTGTGTACGGCGCTGCCTTCGGCGTCGGCCTGTACGGCTCCATCTTCCTGTTCCCGATCTTCACGCAGGGAATGCTGCACTGGACATCGTGGAAGAGTGGGCTCTGGGTGCTGCCCTCCACGATCACCACCGCGCTCATCATGCCGTTCGCGGGGCGCGCGGTGATGCGCACCGGGCCCTTTCCGCTGATCTGCGCCGGCATGTGCATCTTTCTGCCGGCGCTCTACGGCATGAGCCGCTGGGATCTCCAGTCGCACGGCTGGGATCTGATCTGGCCGCAGTTGGGGCGCGGCATCGGGCTCGGCCTCTTGTTCGCGCCGCTCTCGCTCGCCGCGATGCGATACCTGCATCCCAAGGACGTGTTGCAGGGCGCCGCGCTCTACAACCTGTCGCGCCAGACGGGCGGCTCGCTCGGGATCGCGATCCTGGCGACGTTGCTCGACCACCGCGCCGACGTGCACGCCGCATACCTGACGGAGAACGTCACGCCGCTCTCGCCGGCGACCTGGCAGCGGCTCGAGATGATGCGCAGCGGCCTCGCCGCCCGCGGCCTCGATCCCGCGGCCGGCCTCGACGGCGCCTATCAGCTCGTGCATGCACTGATCGAGCGGGAGGCCAGCGTGCTGGCGTTCCGCGATTCCTACACCTTCGTGATCCTCGTGATCGGCGCGCTGCTGCCGTTCGTGTGGATCTTCAAGAGCAAGGCCTTCGACCTGAAGAATCTCGGCGGCGGCGCAGCCGCGTGGCCCGCCAGCCAGCCGAAGGTGGCCGCGCAGAAGCCGGATGCGCCGGCGGCAGAGGCGCTGGCGCACTGACGGGCGGAGGTGGGCGCCCGAATGCGCGGCGTCGGCCGCGCACGTGCGCAGCGCGCAGGCGGCGATAGCGTGCCCGGAATGCCTGCCGCCGTCGCCGCTCTGCTCGCCCGGCGCGAGATCGAGGACGTCCTCCAGCGGTACTGCCGCGGCATCGACCGCCTCGACCTCGAGGCGGTGCGCGATTGTTACTGGCCGGACGCCACCGACTCCCACGGCGGCTTCGCGGGCACGCGCGACGAGTTCGTGGACTGGGTGGCGAAGCTGCTGCCCCGCTTCGAGTCGACCATGCACTTCCTCGGGAACGTGCTGATCGAGGTGGTTGGCGACGCCGCGGTAGCCGAGAGCTACGCGCTCGCCTTCCATCGCAGCCCCGATCCGCGGCCCAGCCTCAACCTGGTGGTGGGCGTGCGCTACGTGGACCGCTTCGAACGCCGGCGCGGCGCGTGGAAGATCGCGCGGCGCGTGTGCGTCACCGAGTGGTCGCGCGTCGACGACGAGGCGGGTCGCTTCCCGATCGCGCCGGGACATCTGCGCGGGGAGCGCGGTCCAGGCGACGTCGTGTACGAGCTGCTCGCGGCGCTGCGCGCGGGAGCGCGGCGCACGAGAACGCGGGGGCGCCGGGCGCGCGCGGGGCGCGCGCGGGCGGCGCGGTGAGCGGCGAGCTGCTCGACGCGCTCGTGATCGGCGCGGGCTTCGCGGGCCTCGGCACGGCGGCCCGCCTGCGCCAGCGCGGCGCCCCGCGCTTTGCGCTGCTCGAGCAGGGCGCGAACGTGGGCGAGTTCTGGCGCACGAACGACGACCGCATCCAGCTCCACTCGCCGTTCCACGACCTGCCGGACGACGGCGGCGAGCGCGCGAGCTACGGGATCTTCTCGAAGCGCGACGAGCTGGTCGCCTACTTCGAGGCCTACGCGCGTCGACGAGCTGCTCGCCGAGCCTGAGCGGCTGCTCGCCGCGCGTCCCGAGACGGGGCTGCTGTACCCGATCACCGACGGGCGCTGCGCCTCCAGCGTCGAGCCACCGCTCTTCTTCCCGGGTTTCGACGTGAACGCCAACGGCGGCCTCAGCCTGGGCCGCTGGGGTTTCGAGGTCGCGGACCGCATGGCCGATGCGCTCGCGCGCGCGTGAGCGAGGTCGATCGAGTCCGACCGCAGTCGACCTGCGCAGCCGCTGCCGGTCGCGGGATCCCAGGGCTCGGCGATGCTCGCCGGCCGGCAAGTCCTCCCGCTCGCCGCGACCGCGGTCGCCGCAATTTCGCGTGAACGCGATCACGCGAGCGCGCCGCGCCGGCGCCGATGGGAACGTCGACCCGCTCGCCGGAGGACCCCATGGGCCTGCTCAGCGCCGAACCGTACGACCGCGCCCGCCTGCTCGACGCCGCCGCCCGCGCGCGGCGCCGGGGCCGCTTCCACGAGGCGATCACTTGTTACGAGCGCGTGCTGAAGGCGGAGCCGGAGAACCCCGAGCTGCTGCGGCGCATCGCGCCGCTGTTCGCCCAGGCGGCCGAGCCCGACCGCGCGTGGCAGGCCTACCGCGGCGCGGCCGACGCCTTCACGCGCACCGGTCATTCGGACAAGGCGGTCGGCGTCTACCGCGAGGCGGCGACGCACATGCCGCGCAACGCGGTGGTCTGGCTCTCGATCGCCGAGCTCGAGCGCGTGCGCGGCCGCATCGTCGATGCGAAGCTCGCGCTGCTCACCGGGCGGGGGCACTACCGGAAGCGCGGCGACGCGTGCGTGGCCGCCGACCTGCTGAGGCGCGCGCTGGCCCTCGACCCCAGCGACTTCGACGCGCGCATCGACCTCGCGCGCTGCGAGGCGCGCGCGGGGGAGCGAGCCGCGGCACTCGCCTCGCTCGCCGCCGCGCGCGCCGTGCGCCCCGACCTCGTGCGCCGCATCCGCTGGGAAGAGCTGCGCGTGGCGCCGGGCGCGGCGCGCGTCTGGGCGTGGCTGCGCGCGCTGGTGAGCGCGCGTCCGCCCGCGCCGAACGCGCCGCACGTGCGCCTCGCCCGCGCCAACTCCGCGCCCGCGCGGCGCGGCGTCGTGCTCGCGCTGAAGCCCGCGCTGCCGGGCCACGCGGCGTAAGTCGCGCCGCCCTCGGCCGCGTCTGCGCGGCGCGAAGAGCGCCGCCGCGCGCGCCCGCTTCACAGCGGAAAGTCGTACTGGCGGAACTTGCGCTCGAGGGCCCAGCCGTTGCGCTCGTAGACGCGCTGCGCGCGCGCGTTGTCGTGCGCGGTGCGGAGCGAGAGGCGCTGCGCACCGGCGGCGCGCGCGTGCGTCTTCGCGGCCTCGAGCAGCGCGACGCTCGCCCGCGCGCCGCGCGCGGCCGGGGCCACGAACAGATCGTTCAGCACGAAGATGCGGCCGGTGCCCACCGACGTGAACGTCGGGTAGAGCAGCGTGAAGCCCACGATCTCGCCGCCGGCGCCGAGCGCCACGTAGACCACGCACTCGCCGCGCGCCATGCGCTCGCCGAGGTAGGCGCGCGCCCGCGCGAGATCCGGCGGCTGCTCGTAGAACTGGCGGTAGGCGTCGAGCAACGGCGCCAAGGCGTCGAGGTCGGCGAGCGAGGCGAGTCGCGTGGGCGGGAGCGCTTCGCTCACGGCGTGCGGCCGCGCCTCACACCATCACCAGCCCGCCGTTCGGCGAGATCCACTGTCCGGTGACGAAGCTCGACTCGTCGCAGGCGAGGTAGACGGCGGCGTTCGCGATGTCCTCGGGCTTGCCGATGCGCCGCAGCGGCGTTGCGCCGAGCAGCGGCTTCATCGCCGCCTCGGGCACGCCCGCCGCCATCGGCGTGTCGATCACGCCCGGGCAGATCGCGTTCACGCGGATGCCGTGGGGCCCGAGCTCGCGCGCGGTCGCGCGCGTGAGACCCAGCACCGCGGACTTCGACGCGGAGTAGTGGGCGACGCCCTGGCTGGTGAGCCCGGCGATGCTCGACATGTTCACGATCGCGCCGCCGCGCCGGTCGCGCAGCATGCGCTTCACGCCCTCGCGCGTGCAGGCGAACACGCCGAACACGTTGATCGCCATCATGCGCTGAAATGCCTCGTCGCTCATGAAGGGGGTCACCAGGCCGCGGTTCTCGATCAGCGCGTCCATGCCGTCGCCCGGCGTCTTGTCGACGCCGGCGTTGTTCACCACCACGTCGATGCGCCCGTAGGCGGCGTCGATCGCGTCGAAGGCGCGCGCCACGGCGGCGCCGTCCGCCACGTCGCAAGTGAAGGCGCGATGCTTGCCCGCGCCGAGCAGGGCGACGGTCTCCTGGGCGGCGGGCTCGCGCACGTCCAGCACCGCGAGCGTGGCGCCCTCGCGCGCGAAGGCCTGCGCGATGGCGCGGCCGATGCCCGAGCCGGCGCCGGTGACGACGGCGACGCGATCCGCGAGGCGCATGGCTTGGCTCCTCCTCAGGACTGTCCCCGAAGTCACAAGCAGGTATGAACGTCCCCGAAGTCACAAGCAGGTATGAACGTCCCCGAAGTCACCGAAGTCAGAAGCCGCGCGCTTGGAGGGCGTGCTCGAGTTGGGTGCGGGTGGAGCCGTAGAACTGCTCGAGGGTCTTTACGCGCTTCAGAAAGACGTGGGGGTCGTACTCCCAGGTGAACCCGACGCCGCCGTGCATCTGGATCGCCTCGCCGCAGACGAGCCGCGCCGCCGGGCCGGCCCACGCCTTCGCGACCGTGGCGAGGTAGGCCGCGTCCTGCGTGCCGCGCTCCACCGCGAACGCGGCGCGGTAGACGGCCGCCCGCGCGCTCTCCACTTGCAGCACCATGTCCGCCGCGCGGTGCTGGAGCGCCTGGTTGATGGCGATCGGCGCGCCGAAGGCGTGGCGCTCCATCGTGTAGGCGACGGTGATCTCCTGCGCGCGCTCCATCAGGCCGAGCAGCAGCGCGGCGGCCCCGAGCGCGCCGAGCCGGTCGACCTCGCCCATCGCGCGACGGGCGTCGGCGCCGTCGCAGACGAGGGCGCCCGGCGCATCGAGGGCGATCTCCGCGAAGCGCTGGGCGTGATCGATGGTGGGAAGCGGCTTCGCGTTCCAGCCGCCCGCCGGCCGCTCCACCAGCACGACGCCGCCGGTCGTCTCGACCAGCAGCGCGTCCGCCTGCGCACCGAAGGGCACGAAGCGCTTCACGCCGCAGACGCGACCGCCGGCGAACGTGGTGGTGGGAGAGCCGGCATCCCCCGAGACGAGCGACTCGCCGCGCGCGAGCACGACCAGCGCCTCGCCCGCCGCCGCCTTCGCCAGCCACCGCTTCGCGGCGTCGCCCGTTCCGCTCGCGAGCACCCGGATCGCCAGCGCGAGGTCGAGGAAGGGGCCGGGCAGTGCGACGCGGCCCATCTCGTGGAGCACCGCGGCGAAGGCGATCGGCCCGAGGCCGCCCTCGGCCTCGCTCAGCAAGAGGCTCGGATAGCCGAGCTCGCCGAGCTTCCGGAACAGCGGCGCAGAAAAGCCGGCGGGCTCGCCCTCCATGATCTGCCGGTTCGTCGCGAGCGGCGCCTCCTTCTCGAGCAGCTCGCGGGTCGAGCGGGCGAGCAGGGCGCGGTCTTCGTCGAGTGCGAATCGCATCGTGGTCCCTCTCTCACTTCGTCGGCATTCGCAGCACGCGCTTCGCGATGATGTTGCGCTGGATCTCGCTCGACCCCGAGTAGATCGTGCCGGCGCGGGTCCACAGGTATTCGTAGGCCCAGTTCACGTCGGGGCGCGCGCTCGGGTGGTGATCGAGGATCTGCGCCTGCGGGCCGAGCAGCTCGAGCGCCGTGTCGGTGAGCCGCTTCGCGTACTCGCTCCAGAAGATCTTCTCGATCGACGACT
>CAYWRY010000134.1:0-11288 GCA_964460485.1 uncultured Spirochaetales bacterium | reverse complement strand
TGTGCGCGTGGGTGGACGAGGTGCAGGGCGAGCTGCGCGGGCAGGTCGGGCCGCGGGCGTACTCGATGCGGCCCTGAGGCGCGTTCGGGGAGCGAGCGCGTCGAGGACTCGCGCTCGCAGAGGAAGAAGCGCTCGTTCGTGAGAACGGCCGCGGGGCCGGGGGCGGGCGGGGGCTCGCTCTGCTCACCCGCTTGGCCGCGTCGACCCGTGCCGTGCAGTGCGCGAGGCCGACGCGCGGGGGTTGCCGTTTGCGCGGCCTGCGACCTGGGGTTCGCTCCGCGACCCCCGCCCGCCCGCCGCCCGCCCCCGGCCCCGCGGCCTCGCCTCGACGCGCAACGACTCCAGTTCGTGACTTGGGGAGGGGCGAAGCGACGGCGCCATCGAGGCGCCGTCGCTTCGACGCTGGCGCGCGTGCGAGGGTCCGGTGGTTCGGCGGATGGCGCGAGAGCCGCGCGAGGAGCGACTACTTCCACTCGCGCGTCTGGATCGCCTCCTCCCAGTGCGCGCCGTCGAACTTCTGGATGCGCAGCTTCGTCG
This sequence comes from uncultured Spirochaetales bacterium, assembly GCA_964460485.1. Lineage (GTDB taxonomy): Bacteria > Myxococcota_A > UBA9160 > UBA9160 > UBA6930 > VGRF01. The sequence continues at coordinate 10,751 of CAYWRY010000134.1, read as the reverse complement.
GATCGACGCCTTCGAGACAGCGCACGTTGACGTCGATCAGGTGCGGGTCGGAGCGCGGGACGCGGAAAGGGGAGATGCCGCAAGCGGTGCAGAAATGGTTCTTGGAGGTGCCCGTGCCGAAGGTGTAGGTGCGGTAGGCACCGGCTCCTTCCACGATGCGGAACGCGCTCGGCTCGACGTTCCAGTGCAGATAGCCGGCGCGGCGGCAGTACGAGCAATTGCAGTCGACGACGTGATCGAGCTCGCCCGTCACCTCGATGCGAATCGCGCCGCAGTGGCACCTGCCCGTGTAGTTCGGCATTCCAGCTCCTCGGAGCGCGACGCTTCGGCGCCCGAAGCGTCGGCGAGGAGACAGCATGCATCACGGCGCTTGCCTGTGTGGGGGCGTGGCCTACGAAATCGACGGCGCGATCGGGCCGATGCTCTACTGCCATTGCTCGATGTGCCGGCGCTGGCACGGCACCGCCTTCCGCACGCGCGCGGCGGTGAAGAAGAGTCAGTTTCGCTTCGTGCGCGGCGAGGAGCTGATCACCGAGTACCGCTCGTCGTCCGACACGGTGAAGCGCTTCTGCCGCGTGTGCGGCTCGCCACTGGTGAACTCCTGGGACCCCGACCCGGACAACTACGGGCTCGCGCTGGGCACGCTCGCCACCGACCCGGGCGGCCGGCCCGCCTGCCACATCTTCGTCGGCTCGAAGGCGCCGTGGTACGAGATCACCGACGGGCTGCCGCAGTTTGATGAGTTCCCACCGAGAAAGCCCTGAGCGACCGCGCGTTGCAGCGGCCCCGCGCGCTTCTCACACTCGGCGCGTGACGCGCGAGCGACAGGCCGAGCGGCCGGTGTGGCGGACCGAGGAGCCCGTGCGCGTGGGCGTGTCGAGCTGCCTGCTCGGGAGCGAGGTGCGCTGGGACGGCGGGCACAAGCGCGAGCGCTTCCTCACCGACGTGCTCGCGCCCTTCGTCGAGTGGGTGCCGGTCTGCCCCGAGCTCGAGCTCGGCATGGGCGTGCCGCGCGAGCCCGTGCATCTGTCGCGCGCCGGCGGCGAGATCCGCATGCTGGGCAACCGCAGCGGCGAGGACTGGACCGCGCGCATGCGCGCCTTCGCTGCGCGCCGCGCGCGCGAGATCGCGGCGGCCGACCTGTGCGGCTACGTGCTGAAGAAGGACTCGCCGAGCTGCGGCATGGAGCGCGTGAAGGTGAAGGCCGAGGCGGGGCCCGGAAAGCGCGACGGGCGCGGCCTGTTCGCCGAGGCGCTGCTGGAGCTGCTGCCCGCCCTGCCCGTCGAGGAGGAGGGGCGGCTCAACGACGCCGTCCTGCGCGAGAACTGGCTCGAGCGCGTGTTCGCCTACCGCAGGCTGCGCTCGCTGTTCGAGCGGCGCTGGACGCTCGGCGAGCTCGTCGCCTTCCACGCCGCGCACAAGCTCCAGCTGCTCGCCCACTCCACCGAGGCCTATCGCAGGCTCGGGAGGCTCGTCGCCCGAGCGAAGCAGATCCCGCGCGCGGAGCTGCGCGACGGCTACGAGCGCGCATTCATGGCGGCGCTGGCCGTGCGCGCGACGCGCGGGCGGCACGTGAACGTGCTCGAGCACTGCATGGGCTACCTGCGCGAGCGCGTGGACGCGGGCGTGCGCGCGTCGCTCGCGGCCCAGATCGCCGACTATCGCGGCGGCCTCGTACCGCTGATCGTGCCGGTCACCATGCTGCGCCACTACGTCGCGCAGCTCGGAATCGCGTATCTGGCGCAGCAGGTCTACTTGGACCCGCACCCGAAGGAGCTGATGCTGCGCAACCACGTGTGAGCGCGCCGCTCAGCGCGCGCCGGGCTCCAGCACCACCTTGATCGCGCCGGCCTTGCGATCGCGCGCGGTGCGGAACGCTTCGGCGGCGGCCTCGAGCGGGAAGCGGTGCGTGATCAGCAGCGCGCCGATCGCGGGCGTCGCTGCGAGCAGCGCCGCCGCCGCGTCCACGTCGCGCCCCTGGGCGCTGCGGCCGTACATCGAGGCGACGGTGAGCGCGAGCTCCTTCGCCACGAAGGTGAAGCCGGGCAGCGCCAGCGGCCCCCACGCCGCCGCGAGCAGCAGCAGCACGCCGTTCGGTCGCAGCGTCTCCGCACACTGAGCGAGGGAATCCGTGGTGCCCGCGCAGTCGATGGCGACGTCGGCCTCGCCGGGCGCGAGGGGCTGCGCGCCGAGCCGCGCGCCGGCCTCGCGCTGCCGGTCGTGACGCGCGGCCAGCGAGACGCGGCAGCCCGCGGCCGCGGCGGCCGCCACCGCGCACAGCCCGATCGCGCCGCCGCCGACGATCGCCACGCGCTCGCCGCCGCGGATCCCCGCGCGGCGCAGGCCGTGCACCGCCACCGCGAGCGGTTCCACCAGCGCAGCGTGGCGCGGGTCGAGGCCGCGCGGCAGCGCCACGAGACAGCGCTCAGGGACGAGGATCTCCTCCGCCATGCCGCCGTCGCGGCCCACGCCGTAGATGATCTCGATGCCCGCCCGGCAGACCTGATAATCGCCCGAGCGGCAGTATTCGCAGGTGTCGCAGGGCGCGACGGGCTCGATGGCCACGGGCGTTCCGTCCGCGAGCGCGCCCGCGATCTCGTGGCCGGGGATGCCCTGCACGGGAAAACCGCCGCTGAGCATCGCGAGGTCGCTGCCGCAGATGCCGCAGGCGCTGATGCGCACGCGCACGCCTGGGCCGCGCGGTGGCGGCGCCTCCACCACGCGCACCGCGCCGTTCTCGTACCGCACCGCGAGCACGTCCTGATCGTTCTCCATGCGCCAGCCGAGCCGTGCTCGGCCGCTCACTGCGCGCAACCCTCCGAGTTTGCCTGCGGCCTTCTCGAGCCGCGTTCGGGCGAGACGCGGTCCCCGATTCTCGACCGCTTCTCGGCGTTCGGCATTTCCTCGATTCCGCGATCTCTCTCTCCGCGGCGCGCAAGCTACGCCAACATGCTCGCGCCGTGCCGTTCGCCTCGGGCTGGGACATCTACGAGCTGCACCGCCCCGCGCCGACCCGTACGCGGCGCTGCCGCGGCTGCGAGCGCAGGCGGCCGTGCATGCGCTGGCGGGAGGCGTGTTCGTGGTCGCGCTTTGCCGAGGCCGAGCGCGCGCTGCGAGCGCCGGAGCTGCGCGCGGGCCACGGCCGGCAGAATCCTTCGGCGCGCGCGCCGGCCTGCTGCACGACGTGATGTCGCACTGGCTGATGGCGCTGGACGGCGCGGCCCACGACCGCGCGCGCAGCCTCGTGCGACGCGAGTTCACGCCTCGCCGAGTGGAGGCGCTGCGGCCGGTCGTCGCGCGCGCCGCCGCGCTCGGACTGGCGAGCTGATCGCGCTCCCGGCAGGCGAGGCGGCTGCGCGCGCACTTTCGGGGCAGAGCGCGCCGCGCGACCCTGCGCGCTCCCCCGAAGCGAGGAACGCCGTCGATGTCGCCCGCCCTGCAGACCGTGGGTCTGCTCGTGCTGTCCAACCTGTTCATGACCTACGCCTGGTACGGCCACCTGAAGACGCTGGCGGACAAGCCGTGGTGGATCGCGGCGCTGGTCTCCTGGGGCGTCGCGTTCTTCGAGTACCAGCTTCAGGTGCCCGGAAACCGCATCGGCTTCGGCGTGATGACGCTGCCGCAGCTGAAGATCCTGCAGGAGGTGATCACGCTCGCGGTGTTCGTGCCCTTCGCGATCTGGTTCATGCGCGTGCCGGTGGGCCTCGACTTCCTGTGGGCGGGCCTGTGCCTGATGGGCGCCGTGTTCTTTGCCTTCCGTGCGGTGGGCGTGGCGGCGTGAGCGGGCCTGCACCGCGAAGAGGCGGCCTCCGCCCGGCGCAACCGGGCCGGCCGGGCCGGGTTCGAACGGCCGGAGGCCCGGCGATGCGACGCTCCGCTCTGCTGCTCGTCTCGGCCGCGCTCGCGCTGGGCTGTGCCACGCCGCGGCCCGTCCTCTACCCGAACGCGACCCTGGAGCGCGTGGGGCGAGAGCAGGCGCAGGTCGACGTGGACGAGTGCCTCGCGCTCGCCGAGCAGGACGTTGGCAACGCGGGGAGCAGCGCGGGCAAGCGCGTCGCGAAGCAAACGGCGGCGCGCACCGCGACGGGCGCCGCCACCGGCGCCGCGGTGGGCGCGGCGATGGGGCGCAGCGCGGCGCGCGGCGCAGCAGGCGGCGCGGCGGGAGCCGCCGCGCACAGTGTCGTGAGCACGGTCCTCCACCCGCGCCGCATGCGCGGCGGTGGGGATCCCGTGTTCCGCCGCTACGTCGAGCGTTGCCTCCGCGACCGCGGCTACGACGTGATCGGCTGGCGCGGACGCTGAGGCTCGACGCGCGGAGCGCCCCGAGAGGTCGCTCTTCCGTCGCCGACCCGCATTGGCCAGAATCGCGCGATGCGCTTCGCCCGCCTCGTCCTCGCTGCGAGCGCGCTGCCCTTCGCTGCGCTCGGGGTCGCGTTTCTCGTCGCGCCGTTCGAGCTCGCAGCGCGCGCCGGCATCGCGCTGGTGAACGCCACGGCGCAGAGTGACGCGCGCGCCGTCTACGGCGGCCTCCAGCTCGCGTGCGCTGCGCTGCTCGTCGCTGCGGCGCGCGGCGACGCATCGAGCGTGCGCGCCGGTGTGTTGGCACAGCTCGCGCTCTACGCCGGGCTCGCGGGCGGGCGCTTCTGGAGCCTCGCCGCCGAGGGCGCACCCGGCGCGCTCGGCTTCGCGCTGCACGCGGGCGAGCTCGCGGCGCTGGCGGCCGGCGCGCTTGCGTGGCGCGCGCTCGCACGCGAGGACGCCGCTCGAGGCGACGCGAGGGCAGCCTTCGCTGCGCCAGCGGGCGTCGCGATCGAGCGCGCGAGCCGCGACGACGCGGCCGCGCTCCTACCGCTGGTCGAGGCGTTCCAACTCGAGGAGGGCTACGCGGCCGGCGACGCCGCCCTGCGCGCCGCGGTCCACGAGCTGCTGCGCGACGACGCAGCCGGCCGCGTGTTGATCGCGCGCGAGGGCGGGCGCGCCGTCGGCTACGCGGCGCTCTGCTTCGGCTTCAGCATCGAGTTCCGCGGCCGCGACGCCTTCGTCGACGAGCTCTACGTCGTCCCCGAGCAGCGCGGCGGCGGCCTCGGCCGCGCCCTGCTCCGCGCGCTCGAAGCCGAGGCGCGCGCGTGCGGCGTGCGCAAGCTCCACCTCGAGGTCGAGCAGCGCAACGACTCCGCGCGCCGCCTCTACGTGCAGGAAGGCTTCGTCGCGACCGGCCGCGAGCTACTGAGCAAGACCCTCGCCTGAGCCGACCCGGCCCTTGGCTCGGCCGCGCCGCGCGACTCGCGTCAGGCCACCACCCGCTGCTCGCGCAGCGCGGCGATGCGCTCGCCGAAGCCGAGCTCGCGCAGGATCTCGTCCGTGTGCTGGCCGAGCGTCGGCGCCGGACCGCCGGTGCGCGCCGGCGTGCGCTCGAAGCGAGCGGCGGGCCGCGGCTGGCGCAGGCGGCCCGCGGCGGGGTGCACGCTCTCTTCGAGCAAGCCGGTCGCCGCCACGTGCGGATCGGCGTGCAGCGCGTCGGGTCCGATCACGGCGCCGGCGGGCGCCTTCTCGCGATCGAAGCGCGCCATCGCCTCGGCGGTCGTGAGCTGCGCGACCGCGTCGAGCACGCGCCGCAACAAGTCTTGGAACGGCCCGGGATTCGCGCGCCGCTGCATCAGCTTGCACTGCGGATCGTCGTAGCCTTCGACGCCCAGCGCGCGGCAGATGCGCGCGGTGTCCTCGTCCGACGTGGGCGCCGCGATCACGAATCCGTCCTTGGTGGGCCACAGCTTCTGATCGCGCGAGAAGCTCGACGGCTGCGAGTGGTCGGCGTCGAGCAGCAGCTCGTTGCCCGCGGCGTCGGCCCACACGAAGTTCACGACCGCGTCGAGCATGGGCACGCGCACGTGCTGCCCGCCGCGCCCGCTCGCGCGCGCGAACAGCGCGGCAGTCACGGCTTGAGACGCAGTCAGCGCGGAGATCTTGTCCGCCGCCGTGTGGCGGATGAGCTGCGGCGGTCCCTCGCGCCCGGCCTGCGCGGCGGCGAGCCCGCCGTAGGCCTGCACGACCGGGTCGTAGGCGCTCTTCTCCGCGTAGGGGCCGTGCTCGCCGAAGCCGCTGATCGACAGGTAGACGAGCTCCGGGTTCTCGCGGCGCAGCTCCTCGTAGCCGAGGCCGAGGCGCTCGATCACGCCGGGGCGGAAGTTCTGAGCGAACACGTCGGCGCGCTGCGCGAGCGCGCGCACCACGTCGCGACCCTCGGGCGTCTGAAGGTTCACGCACAGCGAGCGCTTGCCGCGGTTCGCGAACTGCGCCATCGCGGATACGCCGCCGCGCGCGACGCCCACCCAGCGCCCGATGTCGCCGATGCCCGGCGGCTCGACCTTGATCACCTCGGCGCCCTGATCGGCGAGCAGCCCGATCGCCCACGGTCCCGAGAGCGCGATGGTGAGGTCGACGATGCGAACGCCGTGGAGCGGCCCCGGCGAGCTCTGCGAGGTCATTCGAAGTCTCCAGAGCGCGGCCTTCCGCCAGGCCCGCTGTACGAGAGGGTGAAGCCCGGCTCCTGCGACCACTTCACGGGCGGAATCGACGCGAGCGCGCGACGCCAGGCGGCGACGAGCACGTCCTCGGCGGCGTAGTCGAACGGATCGGTGAGCGTCTTCTCTTCCACGCCGCCGCGCTCGAGGGGATGCGCCATCAGCTCGCGCGCCGTCCGCGCGAGCGCCTCGCGCGCGGGCACGACGTCGCGGTAGCCGAGCTGCGTGCGCAGCTTGGTGAGATCGAGCACGCGGTGGGTCGTGCGCCGCTGCATCACGAGCGGGCGCGCGCACAGCGCGAGCTCCCACGGCAGCGAGACGATCTCGAGCGGTCGCCCGCAGGCGGCGGCGACGATCTCCACCACTTGGCGCAGAGTGAGCACCTCTTCGTCGGCGCAGTTGTAGATCTGCCCCGCGGACGCCTCGGGGAGATCGACCGCGAGCAACAGCGCGTGGGCGAGGTTCTCGGCGTAGCCGTAGTGACAGAGCGTGAGCCCGTCGTCGGGCAGGACGATGTGCGGCCGCCCGTCGAGGATGCGCCGCACGATCAGCCACTCGCGCGGCAGGAGCTGGTACTTGCCGTAGACGTACGGATACCGGAAGTGCGCGGCCGTCGGATGGAGCGCGAGCACCGCCTCCTCCGTGCGCCGGATGCGAAAGCCCTTCGCGTCGTCGCCCTCGCTCGCCACCGTCGGCGCGTCCTCGCGCGTGGGCACGGGCAGGCCCACCGGCGCCCACACGTCCGGGTTCATGTAGCCGCTGTAGGCGGGCGCTCCGCCCACGGAGAGGAAGCGCCCGCAGCGGCCCGCCAACACTCTCGCGGTGACGCGCAGGCGGCCGTAGGTGGCGACGCACACGTCGAAGTCGCGCCCCGAGAGCGCAGCGCGCAGCGCGGCTTCGTCGAACGGGTTCGTGTGGACGTGCTCGACATCGTCCGGAATCTCCGGGATCTCGTGGCGGCCGGAGTGCAGCATCGCGATGCGAAAGCCGCGCGCGCGCAGGCCGTTCACGATGAAGTGTCCGGTCGGGCCGGTGCCGCCGATCACGAGCGCCGTGCGCATCCGTCTCGCTTCCGCCTGCCCCGCTTCGCTGCCTCGCTCGCCCGTGCCGCCCTTCGCGGGAGCCGCGGAGACGAGCGCGGCCACGCTAGCAGCGGCGCGCGCGGTGCCCGCAACGGAGCTGGATCGGCCGTGGGCGGCGCGTCTATCGTCGCGCGCTCTCGGAGGACGGCATGGCGAGCGCGAGGATCTGCAAGGCGATCGACGTCCCGGCGGACGCGGTCTGGAAGCTCATCTCGAACTTCGGCGACACGAGTTGGATGCCGCCCGGCACACAGGTGACGCTGGTGGGTAGCGGCGTCGGCATGGAGCGGCGCATCGCTGCGGGTCCCGGCAAGCTGATCCACGAGCGCCTGTTGTCGCTCGACGAGAGAGAACGCGCGCTCGGCTACGCGATCCCCGTGAACGTGCCGTTCCCGGTGAGCGACTACCGCGCGACCATGCGCGTGCGCGCGCAAGGCGCCGGCTGCGAGCTCGAATGGAGCGCGAGCTACGAGTGCGCGCCCGACGCCGCGCCGACCATCGAGAAGTCGGTGCAGGGCATGTACGGGATGATGATCGACTGGATCGCCGCGCGCGCGAAGCAGCTCGCCTAGCGCGCTACGCGGCGGGCTGGCGGGCGCGCGCCCGCGCCGCTTCGGCTGCGCGCTTGCGCTCGTCGATGAAGCTGCGCAGGCGCGCCTCGTGGCCCTCGGCGAAGGCGGTGAAGGCGACGCCGACGCCGGCCACGTGCTCCCAGCACGGCGCCTGAATGCGCACCACTCTCCCCTCCACGCGCACGATCGTGGCGGGCAGCTGGATCTCGACGCCGATCAGCGTTCCCACCTCGATCGGCCCGTGCGTCTCGAGGAACGCTCCGGTGATCGAGAGGTCGTGGATCGCCCAGGCGAGGTGCGAGACCTCCGCGCGCTTGTCCTTCGCCGTGGAGCGCCGCATTGCGAAGCCCACCGGCTCCGTGCGCACGCGATGGGCGATCTCCGCGGCGTCGCCGGGCTGCGCGCGCTTCAGCACGCGCGTGACGTCGCGGAACAGGATGGGCTTCGCGAGATAGCCGTCGGCGCCGAGGTCGGCGAAGCGCAGGTCCTGGAGCTCGCCGGGCCGCGCCTCCACCAGGATCAGGCGCGGCCGCGGCTCGGGCCGACGCACGATCTTGGCGACCAGCGCGTCGGTGTCGACGTGGCCGAGCGGGACGCACGCGATCACCAGCGAGACGTCGTGTGCGCGCTCGACGAGCGCGATGCCCTCCGCCGCGCTCTTTGCGCTCAGCACCTGCTCGACGTGCGCCGACAGCACCGCCTCGAGCGCCTCGCGACCGAGCTGCGAAGAGTCGATGACCACCACGCGCGTGAGCTCCACGGCTCTACTCCCGGATGGATGCCTTCCCGCATCGGACGGCGCAGAACGGCGCTGAAGGGCGATCGGCGACGGAGGCGGAGCGCAGGGCGAACGCCGCGCGAGACGTCCTAGGCGCGCGCACGCCGGCGCCACGCGACCGCCGTTTGCACCGCGCTCCAAAGCGCGCACAGCAACAGGCCGCCGGCCTCGCGCGCGACCTCGTCGCGCTCGGCGAGCATGCGCCAGTGAGTGAAGGCCTCCTTGCGGCCGTGCAGCAGATCCGGCAGCGCGCGCAGCGCCAGCGCCGTGAAGACCGCGAGCGCGGCCGCATTCGTCGCGAACGGGAGCTGCCCCTGCGCGGCCCGCGCGGCGAGCAGCGCGGCGACGCCGTAGATGGCGATCCAGTAGAACGGGTCCGGGTCGTTCCACTGCACCGCGACGGAGACGGCGAACAGCGCCGTCATCGCGCCGGCCGCGACGCGGAACGTCCGGCTCGCGCCAGCGCCGCCCGGCGCGTCGCTCACGCCTACGCCTTGGGCCGCCCGAAGGCGCCCGCGTCGCGCAGCGCGGCGAGCTCGCTCGCGCTCTTGCCCAGCACGCGCGCCAGCACCGCGTCGGTGTGCTGGCCCGCGGCCGGCGCCTTCGCCGGAACCGGCAGCTCCTCGCCCGGGAACTTCACCGGGTACGGCAGCATCTCGGCGCCGCACTGCTCGACCGTGTAGAGCGGGAAGCGGACTCGAAACTGCGGGTCGTCGACGATGTTCTTCGGCGTGTTGCAGGGCGCGATCGGGAAATCCTTCTCCTCGCCGAGCGCGATCCACTCCTTCGCCGTCTTCGTCTTGAATATGTCGCGCAAGATGGCCTGCAGCTCGCGGTTCCCGCGCGCGTGGTCGGCGTACTTGCTGCCCGGCCAGCGCTCGAACAAGTCGGGCCGGCCGACGCACAGGCAGAAGTTCTTCCAGAACGCTTGCTCCGAGGCCATGAACAAGACGTGCCCGTCCTTGCTCTCGTAGATCTGGTACCGCACGCCCTCCCTCATGCCGGCGGTGCCCGGCGCGCGGCGCACGTAGCCGTCGGACCTGTTGCCGGTCACCACGTCCTCGGGCCGCTTGTAGGCGAGCCAGCTCTCGATCCGATACCAGTCCATGTAGGCGGTCGCGTCGCTCTGGCCGACCTCGAGCTCGCAGCCCTCGCCGCTGGCGCGCGCGCGGATCACCGCGGCGAGGATGCCGAGCGCGCCGAACATTGGGCCCGCGTGCATGCCGATCGAGGCGTGCTCGGGGATGTAGCAGAAGCCCTCTTCGTCGTAGGCAGGCTGAATCGCGCCGCCCCAGGTGTCGAAGGCGATGCCGTGGGCGGGCAGGTCGCGGTAGGGGCCGGTCGCGCCGTAGCCCGAGATGTTGCAAAAGACGATCCTCGGGTTCACCAGGCGCAGATCCTGATAACCAAGCCCGCGCGCGGCGAGCGAGCCCGGCCGCATCGCCTCGATCACGACGTCGGACGCCGCGACCAGGTCCTTGTAGATCTGCACGCCCTCTCGCGTCTTCAGGTCGAGCACGATGCTCTGCTTGCCGCGGTGGACGTGCAGGTGCAGCAGCGAGACGCCCTCGACGATGGGCCAGGTCATGTCGCGGATGTAGTCGCCAGCCGGCGACTCGACCTTGATCACCTCGGCGCCGAGGTCAGAAAGATGCGTGCCGATCGCTCCGGGCCCGAGCAGCGACGACTCGATCACGCGCATTCCGGCGAGGGGGCCGCCTCTGTGCATGGGGACGTTCCTTTGGAGGTGCAGTTGTCGGGGTCGTGGCGGGGACGTTCGACTTAGCAACGGCTAGAG
>CAYWRY010000133.1:0-11333 GCA_964460485.1 uncultured Spirochaetales bacterium | reverse complement strand
GAGGAGCGCGTGCAGGAGACGCTGGGCGAGCTCTCGGCCCTCGCCGAGACGATCCTCTCGCGCGCGTTCACCCGCGTCGCCGCCGAGCTCGCCGCCGAGCTGGGCCCTCCGCTCTGGCGCACCGCGGGCGGCGCGCCGCACGCGCCGCGCTTCGTCGTGCTCGGCCTCGGCAAGCTGGGCGGCGAGGAGCTCAACTACTCGTCCGACGTCGACCTGATCTACGTCTACGAGAGCCCGCCGCAGGGCGCGGAGCCGCTCGCCGGCGGGCCGCGCGAGCTCGCCCCCGCCGACTACTACGCACAGCTCGCGCGCCGCTTCGGCAAGCTGATCGCGGAGCGCGGGCCCGAGGGCTTCCTGTATCGCGTCGACCTCGAGTTGCGGCCCGAGGGCGCGATGAGCCCGCTCGTCCCGTCGAGCGACCGGCTGCTGCTCTACTACGACGGCTACGCGGCGACCTGGGAGCGCGCGGCCTTCATGAAGGCGCGGCCCGTGGCGGGCGACCTCGCGTTCGGCTGGAGCCTCGCGCGCCAGATCGACCCGATGATCTATCAGGGAAAGATCGACGTGGCGGGCATCGACTCGATCCGCGAGATGAAGGCGCGCATCGAGCGCGAGCACGCGCACGCGGAGCAGGACGTGAAGCTCGGCGCGGGCGGGATCCGCGACGTGGAGTTCGTGGCGCAGGCGCTCCAGCTCCTGCACGGCGCGCGCGCGCCGCAGGTGCGCGGGCGCTCGGCGCCGGGCGCCCTGGTCGCGCTCGCCGAGGCGAGGCGCATCTCGCCCGAGATGCGCGACGAGCTGCTCGCCGCGTATCGCTTCCTGCGGCGCGTCGAGAATCGCCTGCAGATGGAGGACGAGCGCCAGACGCACGCGCTGCCCAGCCAGGCCGCCGCGCGCGAGCGGCTCGCGCGTACGTTGTTCCCCGGCGCGGGCGCACTGGCGCGCTTCGACGCGCGCCTCGACGCGGTGCGCTCCGCGGTGCGCGCGCGCTTCGAGGCGCTGGTGCAGCGTCCGGGCGGCGGCGCGCAGTTGCTGGAGCACATGCGCGAGCACGCGCCGCGCCTGTTCGCCTCGCCGCGCATGGCCGACCAGCTCGGCGCGCTCGCGGATCGCGTGGCCTCGGAGATCGCGTCGTCGCCCGATCCGGCGCGCGCCACCAACAACTGGCTGCGCTTCGTCGAAGGCATCGGCGGCCGCAGCTTCTACTTCGGTCTCTTGCTGGATCGCCCCGAGCTCGTGCCGCGCCTGGTGAGCCTGTTCGCGCTCTCGCGCTTCCTCTCCGACGTGATCGTGCGGGTGCCGGTGCTGATCGAGCCGATCTTCAGCGACCCCACCCACTTCCTCGCCACCCGCGCCGAGCTGGAGCGCAGCCTCGCGGCGCTGCGCGCCGAGCGCTCGCGCGGCGGCGCGTCCGACGAGGAGGCTGCGCTTGCCGCGATGCGCCTCTTCCAGCAGCGCGAGCTGGTGAACATCGGGCTGCTCGATCTCGCCGGGAAGATCTCCCAGGCCGAGGTCGAGGCGGCGCTCAGCGAGCTCGCCGAGGTGTGCCTCGGCGCAGCGCTCGAAGCGGCGCGCGCGCAGCTCGGGCGCGCGGCGCAGAGCGCGCACGAGACGATCGCGCGCGGCGAGTTCCTGATCGTCGGCATGGGCAAATTGGGCAGCCGCGAGCTCGGCTACGGCAGCGACCTCGACGTGATCTTCCTCTACGACCTGCCCGGCGCGCTGGAGAGCGAGGTCGCGCTCGCCCAGGAGCCCTTCGTGCGCCTCGCGCAGAAGTTCAGCTGGGCGCTCCAGACTCGGACGGGCGAGGGCGTCTGTTACGAGGTCGACGCGCAGCTGCGCCCGTCGGGCAATCAGGGCGTGCTCGTCACCTCGCTCGCCGGCTTCGAGCGCCATCACGACACGCAGGCGCAGCTCTGGGAGCGCCAGGCGCTGCTGCGCGCGCGGCCCGTCGACGGCAGCGCGGCGCTGGCGGCGCGCTTCGAGGCGCTGCGCGCGCGCCTCTTGGAGCGTCCGCTGCCCGAGGGCGCGGCCGCGGAGATCGACCGCGTCCGCCGCCGCGTGGAGAGCGAGCTCGCCCAGGAGAGCGCGCAGCGCCGCAATCTGAAGCTCGGGCGCGGCGGCCTGTTCGACGTGGAGACGATCGTGCAGCTGCTCGCGTTGCAGCACGGCGGCGCCCACCGCGAGCTGCACGAGGTGGCGACGACGGCAGCGCTGGTCGAGCGCTGCGCGGCGCGCGGGCTGCTCCGGCACGACCAGGCCGCCGCGCTGCGCGACGGCTGGGCCTTCCTGTCTCGCCTCGCCAGCCGCCTGCGCATCGTCGAGAATCGCTCGATCAGCGACCTCGGCGCCGACCGCGCCGACCTCGACAGCGTCGCGCGCTCGCTCGGCTACGCGCCGAGCCCGCGCACCGGCACCTCGCGCGTGCCCCTGCTCGACGACTACGGCCGACACACCGACGCGATCCGCCGGGTCTACGACGCGGTGGTGCGCGGCGAGGCGGCGCGCGCCTAAGCGCTCGGCGCGATCTCCCGCGGCCCCCAGCCGAGCTCGGCCCAGAGCGGCCGCGCGCGCTCGAAGCGCTCCAGCTCGCGGCCGGGCGGGGGCCCCAGCGCGTAGGGCGGAGCGCCGTGCGCCCAGGGCCGCCACTCCGGCTCCGCGGGCGCGCCGTTGCGCGCGAACGCCGCCCAGTTCGCCTGCATCGCGCGCGATAGCGGCGAGGCGGTCGCGTAGAGCGGCCGCAGCATCGGTGAGCGATGCGTGCCGAACACGAGCGGGATCTCGAGCGCGTGGCAGGCCCCGACCCGCCGCGGCGTGAGCGGCGGCGACCAGGTGAACAGATACGCGTAGGTCTCGGCCGAGTGCTTCGCGGCGAGCTCGGCGAGGCGCTCGGCGGGCGCGCGGAAAACGCGGTGCGTCTGGAAGCGGCTCCAGCACGCGATCGGCCTCGCGCGCGGCAGCAGCTCGCGATAGAGGGCGTAAGCGTCGCCCGCTCGGGCCGGGCCGATCACGCGCGCGATCACCGTGCGCAGGCGCGCCTCGTCCATCGCGCGCACGGCGCCGGTCAGCAGGAACAGGTTGTACTCGTCGCGGTTGGTGCCGACGAGCAGCGAGACACCGCGCGCACTGCCGGCGGCGATCGCGTCGAGCGGCGCGTTCGGCAGCAGGTCATCGTCCTGCGCGGGCTGCCAGGGCAGGAGCCCCCACGGCGCGGGCACGCTCGCGGCGGCGCGGATCTGCGCGTCGAGGAGCGCAGCCAGCGGGACGTCGCAGAGTCGCTCGGCCTGCGCGGAGCTCAGGCCGAGCGCGCGCAGCAGCGCGTGCGCCATGCGCGCTGCGCCGTCGCGCGAGGAGACGTGGTGCGCGGCGCCGCTCTGGCAGATCGCGCGGCGGAACAGTCCCCGCGCGAGCGGGCTGCCGAGCAGCGCGCCGATGCTCATCGCGCCGGCGCTCTCGCCGAACAGCGTGACGTTCTCCGGGTCGCCGCCGAACGCCGCCGCGTGCTCGCGCACCCAGGCGAGCGCGGCCAACTGGTCGCGCAGGCCGACGTTCGAAGCAAACGGGCCGCCGCGCGCGACGCTGTCGAGCTGCGCGAAGCCCAGCGCGCCCAGGCGGTAGTTGATGGCGACGACCACGACGTCGTGGTCGCGCGCGAGCGCGCTGCCGTCGTAGATCGGCGCGCTGCCGGACCCGAACGCGAAGGCGCCGCCGTGGATCCACACCAGCACGGGTCGCCGGCGCGCGTCGGCCGCGGGCGTGAACACGTGCACGCGCAGGCAGTCCTCCCCGACGGCGCGCGGATTGCCGGCGACGCCCTGCAGCCAGCGCGGCAGCGCGCTGCGCTGTGGGGCGCCTCGTCCGGGCTCGACGCACTCGCGCACGCCCGGCCACGGCTCGGGCAATCGAGGCGGCAGGAAGCGCAGTCGCCCCTCCGCCGCTCGCGCATACGGAATGCCGAGGAAGGCGAGGGCGCCGCGGCGCAGCGCGCCGCGTACGCGTCCGCTGCGAGTCTCTACGACGGCATCCACGTTTCGCGTCCGCTAAAAGGCTCGGCCCACTCTAGTGAGTCGTGAGGCCAGCGTGGCGAACGAGCGCATCTTCAACTTCTCCGCCGGACCCGCCGTGATGCCCGTCGAGGTGCTCGAGCAGGCGCAGGGCGCCCTCGTGGACTTCGCGGGAACGGGCATCGGCATCGCCGAGCACAGCCATCGCGGCGGCCCGTTCGAGGGCGTGATCAAGGAGCTCGAGGCCGACTGCCGGGCGGTCGCCGAGATCCCCGACGACTACGCCGTGCTCTTCCTGCAAGGCGGCGCCTCGACGCAGTTCTTCCAGGTGCCCGCGAACCTCTTGCCCGCAGACGGCACCGCCGACTACCTCCTCACCGGCGCGTGGTCGGAGAAGGCGCTCGCGGAAGCGAAGCTCTACGGCAAGACGCACGTCGCGGCGACGACCGCCGAGGGCAACTACCGGCGCATTCCGCGCGCGGACGAGATCCACTACAGCGCGTCGCCCGTCTACGCGCACTTCACCTCCAACAACACGATCTTCGGCACGCAGTGGCCGAGCGAGCCGCCCGCGCCGCCGGCGGGCGCGTACCTCGTGTGCGACGCGTCGAGCGACGTCTTCTCGCGCCCGATCGACGTGAAGCGCTACGGCGTCCTCTACGCGGGCGCACAGAAGAACCTCGGCCCGGCGGGCGTCACGCTGGTGGTGATGCGCCGCGACCTCGTCGCCAAGCGGGTGCGCGAGCTGCCCGCGATGCTGCGCTACGCGACGCACGCGAAGGACGGCTCGCTCTACAACACGCCGCCCACGCTCTCCATCTACCTGATGGGCCTCGTGCTGAAGTGGATTCGCAAGCAGGGCGGGCTCGCGGCCATGGAGCGGGTCAACCGGCGCAAGGCCGAGATCGTCTATCAGGCGCTCGAGGCCGCCGCGGGTTTCTATCAGTGCCACGCCGGCGAGGGCAGTCGCTCGCTGATGAACGTCACCTTCCGCACGCCCTCGCCCGAGCTCGACGCGAGGTTCGTGAAGGAGGCGGAGCAGGCGCGCATGTCGGGCCTGAAGGGCCACCGCTCCGTCGGCGGCATGCGCGCCAGCATCTACAACGCCTTCCCCATCGCGGGCTGCGAGGCGCTGGCTGCGTTCCTGAAGGACTTCGCCAAGAGGAACGGCTGACGGAGCTCCCGCCCCTCCGCGCGGCGCGGCGCGGAGTTGCGGCTTTGTTCCTAAGTTGCGGCGATGGAGAGCGAGGGAGTCGGCGGCGGGAGCCGCGCGAGCGCGCCTGGGCGCCTGATCGACCGCGTGCCGCTCGGTGCGGCGCTCACGGACTCGGGCGCAGTGCTCGACCGCTTCGTGCGCTGGGTGGGGGACACCGGGCTCTCGCCCTACGCGCATCAGGAAGAGGCGCTGCTCGAGCTCGCGGCGGGCAAGCACGTGGTGCTGGCGACGCCCACCGGCTCGGGCAAGTCGCTGGTCGCCCTCGGGCTCCACTTCAAAGCGCTGTGCGAGGGAAAGCGCTCGTTCTACACCGCGCCGATCAAGGCGCTGGTGAACGAGAAGTTTTTCGCTTTGTGCGAGCAGTTCGGGCCCGAGAACGTCGGGATGATGACCGGCGACGCGTCCATCAACTGGGCGGCACCGGTGATCTGCTGCACCCAGGAAGTGCTGGCGAACATGGCGCTGCGCCAGGGCGAGCGGCTCGACGCCCCCTACGTGGTGATCGACGAGTTCCACTTCTACGGCGACCGCGAGAGGGGCTGGGCATGGCAGCTTCCGCTGATCAGCCTGCGCCGCAGCACGTTCCTCCTGATGTCGGCGACGCTGGGCAACACCGCGCCCATCGAGGAAAAGCTCGAGGCGTTCACCGGCCGGCCGGTCGCGCTGGTGTGGAGCGAGGAGCGTCCCGTTCCCCTCGACTTCGACTACCGCGAGACGCCGCTCCACCAGACGGTCGAGGATCTGCTCGACGAGCGGCGCGCGCCGATCTACGTCGTGAACTTCACCCAGCGCGAGGCGGTCGAGGTCGCAGCCGCCCTCACCAGCGCGAAGGTCGCGAGCCGCGAGACGCGCCAGCGCATCGCGGAGCTGACCCAGGAGTTCCGCTTCGATACGCCGTTCGGGCGCGAGATGAAGCGCATCGTGTCCCACGGCATCGGGCTGCACCACGCGGGCCTCTTGCCCAAGTACCGGCTGCTCGTCGAGCAGCTCGCCCAGCAGGGCTTGTTACGGGTGATCTCGGGGACGGACACGCTCGGCGTAGGCGTGAACATCCCCATTCGCACCGTGCTGTTCACCAAGCTCAGCAAGTTCGACGGCGAGAAGGTGCGGGTGCTCTCGGCGCGCGACTTCAAGCAGATCGCGGGACGCGCGGGCCGGCGCGGCTTCGACGTGCGCGGCAGCGTGGTGTGCCAAGCGCCCGAGCACCTGATTCTCGCCAAGCGCGCGCAGAAGCACGGGCGCCGCGAGAAGTCGCCCCCGTACAAGCGCCGCCCGCCGCCGGGCTTCGTGGGCTGGACGAAGGACACCTTCGAGCAGCTCGTGCGGCGTCAGCCCGAGGCGCTCGTCTCCGCGTTCCGCGTCTCCCACGGCATGATGGTCAGCGTGCTCCAGCGCCCGCGCGCGGAGACCGGGAGGCGCGGCGGCTACGGCGCACTCGGCGAGCTGATCGCGCGCACCCACGAGCCGCCGTCGCGCAAGCGCCGCCTGCTGCGCGACGCCGCGGTGCTGTTCCGCGCACTGCGCCGCGCCGGCATCGTGCACGTCGCGAAGCACGAGGCGCGCGTCGACCCCGACCTGCAGGCCGACTTCTCGCTGCACCAGACGCTCTCGCTCTACTTCGTCGACGCGATCTCCGCTCTCGACCGCGAGGCTCCCGACTACGCCCTGCAGGTGATCGGGGTCGCCGAGGCGGTGATCGAGAATCCGAACGCGATCCTCCAGCAGCAGCTCAAGGTCGTGAAGAGCGAGCTGATGGAGCAGCTCAAGGCCGATCGCGTCCCCTTCGAGGAGCGCATCGCGAAGCTCGACGAAGTCTCCCTGCCTGCGCCGGAGGCGGACTTCATCTACGCGACCTTCCGCGTGTTCGCCGAGAACCATCCCTGGGTGATGGAAGAGGGTGTGCACCCGAAGTCGATCGCTCGCGAAATGGTGGAGCACGGCGCGAGCTTCGACGGCGTGATCCGGCGCTACGGCCTGCAGCGCAGCGAGGGTCTGTTGCTGCGATACCTGTCGCAGGTACACGCGACGCTCGACCAGTCGGTGCCCGACGCCGCGAAGACCGAGGCGCTCGAGGACGCGATCGCATACCTGCGCGAGATCGTGCGGCGCACGGACTCGAGCCTGCTCACGGCGTGGGAGAACCTCGCGGTGCCGCAGGCCGCCGCCGCGGAGGCAGCCGTGCGGGCGCCGACTCCGGTGCGCCGCAAGGTGCAGCGCGATCTCGCCAGCGAGCCCAAGGCGCTGCGCGCGCGCGTGCACGCAGAGCTGCGCGCCTTCGTCCAGGCGCTCGCCGAGGGCGACTTCGAGGAGGCGGCGCGCTCGCTCGCGCAGGCGCCGGACGACGCCTGGGACGGCGTGCGTCTCGCGCAGGAGGCCCGGCATTACGAGAGCGTGCACGGCGAGATCCGCTTCGACCCCGCGCTCGTGCGCGGCCACCACACCAGCGTGAAGGCTGTGGCGCCGCGCGTCTTCCGAGCTCAGCACTCGCTGCTCGGGCCGGACGGCGAGGAGCAGGGCTTCGTCGAGGGGGAGGTCGACCTGCGCGGCGCGCGGGAGCCGGAGGGGCCGCTCGTGCGCATCCTCGGCATCCGCCCCTGACGCCGTTGCCGGGCCCGCCCGTCGGATTGACCAAATTTTGGCCGTTTTCCCCGCGGCACGTCTCGCCGATGCAACTGGCGTGCGAAACGAGCGCAGCCAAGTCCTGCTTTTCGGCTTCGGCAAGGCCCACGACGAGCTGGCGGGCCGGATCGTCGTGCTCGGCTACCGCGCGCTGCGCGCGAACGACGTCGAGGGCGCAGTCGACTTGATTCGGCGGCAAGACCAACCGGTGCGCGTCGTGATCTTCCCGGTCGACGCGCCGTTCGCGAGTCGCGCGAGCGATCTGCGGCGCATGGCCGAGGCGAGCGGCGCGCTCGGCCTGCGCACGATCGTCACGGGCGCGCAGCCGAACGCCGCGGGACTCGCGGCGCTGAAGCGCGACGGCGTGCGCTACGGTCTGTGGCGCGGCTTCCACGACGCGGATTTGCGCTTCACGCTGAACGCCGCGCTCTACGACGAGACGCGCGGACAGCTGCGTCCCGCGCTGCGCGTGCCTGCGAGCCTGATCGCGCGCGTGCGCTCCGCCGCCGGGGAGAAGGCCGCGATGCTCTACAACGTCTCGACCACCGGCGCGTTCGTCGAGACGGCGCGGCCGAACATGCCGGGCGGACGCATCTCGCTGACGATCGAACTCCCCGACGGACCGATCGAGACGCCCGCAAGCGTGGTGTTCGCGAACGTGCCCGGAAACCTCCAGAAGCCCAACCTGCCGCTCGGCATGGGCGTGAAGTTCGCGGGCATCTCGCCAGATGCCGCGAAGCGTGTGGCGAAGTACGTCGCGGAGCGCGTGCGCGGCTACGAGCTCTGAGCAAGGCTGCGCGCAGCGCGGGGTTTCGGCGCGCCGCGTCGCGTTTCATCCCGGCCCCGACCCAGCAAGGCCGCGCGCAGCGCGGCCGCGCAGTGAGGCGAAGCCGAACGGAGCCGAACGGGGGCCTCCGCGCATCGCTTCGGCGCGCCGCGTCGCGTTCCATCCCGGCCTCGAACCAGCAAGGCCGCGCGCAACCGATTCGCGCGAGTCGGTCAGCGCGCGTCGCGCTCGGGGCTCCAGCGGCGCGGTGCCAGCTCGACGGGCGGGCGCTGCGCGTTCGAGCCGTCGGGACGCCAGAACACGCCCCGCAGCTCGGCCTCGACGCGCGCGTCGCCGGAGCGTGCGGGCGCGGGCGCTGCGCCGGCCAGCTCGCTCACGCCGTGCGCACCGATTGCGACCGTCGCGCCGTGCAGGGCGCCGAGCGCCGCGAGCGCGGCGAAGGCCAGCACCCAGGCCGCACGGCGCAGTGCGCGGCGCGTGCGTTCGTTCGGCGTCCAGCGTTCGGGCGGCGCCGGCAGCGGCGCTCCCGCGGTTCCGAGCTGCGGCTCCACCTGCGCACCGAGGACGAGCTGCATGCGCTCTCCTTCGCTCGCTGTGGTGAGTGTCTCGGCGCGACGCGCAGAAAACTTTCGCGCGCCTGCGTAGTGAGCCCGCAACTCGGCGAAAATGCGAGGCTTTCGCGCCCGCACGGCTACCGTGCGCAGGTGCTCGCCGCCTGGCTCCAGAGCCCCCGCATCTCGCCGTTCGCGCGCGCCAGCTACCGGCGCGAGCTGCGCGCCGAAGCGACGTTGCCGGCTTGTTACGCGCTGCTCGAGGGCGGCTTCGTCGGCGTGCTCGCCGACAAGGTCTTCCACCTCGGTCCCTTCGGCATCGCGCTGATCAGCTCCTCGCAGCTCTTCGGCCACCTGGCGAGCGCGGGCTGGGCGCGGCTGGGCGAGCGCATGCACAAGGTGCCGCTGATCAACACGCTCCAGTTCGGCGTCGCCGTGCTCGCGGGAATGATCGCGCTGATCCCCGCGACGGACGCGGGCAGCAAGCTGTTCGTGAGCGCGCTGATCGCGACGCACGTCGCCCGCGGCGGGATCACGACGCTGCGCAGCGTGGTGTGGACGCAGAACTACGAGGCGGGCATGCGTGCGCGCGTGACCGCGCGCCTCACCTTCCTCGGGCAAGGCGTGCTGGCCGCCACCGCGTGGCTCGCGGGCGAATGGCTCGATCGCAGCCGCCTCGCGTACGCGGCGCCTTACGCGCTCGGCGCGGCGCTGGGCGGCCTCGGAGCGCTGGCGTTCTCCGGCCTCACCATGCGCGGCGAGGAGTCGCGCGACGCAGCGCCGCTCGGCGCGGCGGATGCGGCAGCGCGCACAAAGCGCGGCTCGGTGTTCGGGCTGCTGCGCGAGGACCCGCTCTACGCGCGCTATCTGCTGTGGCAGTCGCTGCTCGGCGCCTCGAACATGATGATCGAGCCGGCGGTGGTAGTGCTGGTCTCGCGCGAGCTCGCAGCGGACACGAGCACCAGCGTCGCGCTCGTCACGGCGATTCCCGTCGGCCTCGGCGTGCTGCTGCTGCCGCTGTGGGCCGCCTACGTCGATCGCGTGCACGTGGCGGAATTTCGCGCGCGGCACAGCTGGCTGTGGGCGACCTCTCAGGCGATCACCGGCGTGGGCGCGCTGCTCGGTTCGCTCGCCTGGGTGGCGGCCGGCCGCATCCTGCTCGGCGTCGCGCGGGGCGGCGGAACGCTCGCCTGGAACATCGGCCACAACGACTTCGCGCGACCCGAGCGCGCGGGCGCCTACATGGGCCTGCACGCGACGCTCACCGGCGTGCGCGGCGCCATCGCGCCCTTCCTCGGCGTCGCGCTCTATGCCGGAGTCTGGGCGCGCGAGCTGCCGGGCGGCGTCCAGCTTCCGGCGCTGCCCGCGATCGGCGGCTGGATGATGATCCTCGCCGCCGCGCTGAGTACCGTCGCGACGCTCGGCTTCGCGGCGCTCCACCGCCGCATCCTCGCCGAGCGCGCCGCGAGGAGGGACGCGTGACCGACGACTCTGCGCGGGCCGCCGTCGACCACGCGCTCTCGACGACCCGCTCCGTTCGGCGGCGCATCGACTGGGCGCGGCCCGTCGAGCCCGAGCTGATCGAGGCGGCGATCGACGTCGCGGTGCAGGCGCCGACCGGCGCGAACGCCGAGGCCTGGCGCTTCCTCGTGCTCACGGCGCCGGAGCCGAAGCGCGCGCTGGCGGAGCTCTACCGGCGGGCGCTCGGTCGCTTCCGCGAGACGCGCAGCGAGGCGGCGCAAAAGCCGAGCGTGAACGAGCTCGCCGAGCGCCTGCACGAGATGCCGGCGCTGATCCTCGTGTGCAGCGAGGGCGTGCCCGACGCGGCGAGCCACGCGCTGCAGGTCGCCTTCTACGCGTCGGTCCTGCCCGCAGCGTGGTCGCTGATGGTGGCGCTGCGCGCGCGCGGCCTCGGTGCCACCTGGACGACGCTGCATCTCCTGCACGAGCGCGAGGCCGCCGCAGCGCTGGGCATTCCCGACGGCGTCACGCAGACGGTGCTGCTGCCGGTGGGCCACGTGGAC
This sequence comes from uncultured Spirochaetales bacterium, assembly GCA_964460485.1. GTDB lineage: Bacteria > Myxococcota_A > UBA9160 > UBA9160 > UBA6930 > VGRF01. The sequence continues at coordinate 132 of CAYWRY010000133.1, read as the reverse complement.
GGCGCCGTGCTGAAGCCCGCCGCGCGCAAGCCGGCCCGCGAGGTGACGTACTGGAATCGCTGGGGCCGGCGCCGCTAGCTGCGCTCAGAGCCTGTGAAGGAATCGTAGTTTGAGAGTGTCGCGGGATCGCCG
>CAYWRY010000132.1:0-11570 GCA_964460485.1 uncultured Spirochaetales bacterium | reverse complement strand
AACCGAAGAGAATCGCTGCGATGACCCTCCCTTCGCTCGGCCCAAAGGTGTCAACGCCTTTGTGGGACAGAACACTCTAGGGCAGCTCGCCGAGCCGCGGATCGCGCCGCGCGCGGTCTCGCTGGGCGCGCGCTGCATGATACCGTCCGCCGCCGCCGAGATCGGGGAGGCGAGGGGTGAGCGACGATCGAACTGCAACCGGCTCCTGCGCGCGCTGCCGCGCGGAGCTCGACCTCGGCTCGGTGCGCATCGGCGGCGCCTGGTACTGCCGGGCTGCCTGCGCGGCCGGCGAGGCCGTGCCGCGGCCCGCGAGCGTCGCCGAGCAGGCGCTCATCAACCGCCCGCGTCGCTACTACGGCCGCCGCGACGCCAAGGAGCTGCGCCGCCGGAACGCGTGAGGCCGGGGCGCGCCGGGAGTGGCCGCGCGGGCGACCGGCGAGCGAACCTCCACGCGCCGCGCGAGCAGGCGCGCGAGCGCTCCGGAGGTCTCCGCGATGTCTCGTTACGCCGGCAAGGTCGCCATCATCACCGGCGCGTCGGGCGGCATCGGCCGCGCCACCGCCAAGCGGCTCGCGTCCGAGGGCGCGAGCCTGCTGCTCACCGATCTCGCGGGAGCGGGGCTCGAGGAATCCGCGCACGCGGCCCGCGGCGCGAGCCGCGTCGAGACGCTTCCGGTCGACGTGCGCCGCGAAGAGGACGTGCAGCGCATGGTCGAGGCCGCCGTCGCGCGCTTCGGGGGGCTCGATTTCCTCGTCAACAACGCCGGCATCGAGGGCGTCGTGTGCCCGATCGAGGAGTATCCGGTCGAGGCCTTCGACCAGGTGCTCGCGGTGAACGTGCGCGGCGTTTTCCTCGGCGTGAAGCACGCGGCGCCCGCGCTGCGCCGGCGGGGCGGCGGCGCGATCGTGAACGTGGCCTCGGTCGCGGGCCTGCAGGGCGATCCCAACGTCGTCGCCTACATCGCCAGCAAGCACGCCGTCATCGGCATCACGCGCTCGGCCGCGCTCGCGCTGGGGCCGCACCAGATCCGCGTGAACTCGGTGTGCCCGTCGCCGGTGGAGACGCGCATGATGCGCTCGCTCGAGCTGGGCATCGGCGGCAACGCCGCCGCCGCCGAGATCGTGAAGAAGGCGATGACCGAGCGCATCCCGCTCGGCCGCTACGCCGAGCCCGACGAGATCGCGGCGCTGATCGCGTTCCTCGGCAGCGACGACGCGAAGTTCATCAACGGCTCCCAGTACACGATCCACGGCGGCATGAATCCATTCTGATCGGGCGAGGCTCGGCAGCGCGCGCCTCGCCAGCGGATCTCAGGCGAGAATCGCGCCGGCCGAGAGCAGGTGCGCGCGCAGCTTCGCGACGTCGAGCTGCGCGGGCTCGCAGCCTTCCCTCAGCGCGAGCGCTGCGGCTGTGCCCGCGGCCTCGCCGGTCGCGAAACACGCCGGGATCTCCTTCGTCGCGTGATGCACGCGGTGGTCGACGGAGATGCAACGGCCCGCCACGAGCAGGTTCGGCGCCTCGCGGGCGAGCAGGCAGCCGTAGGGGATCGAGTAGAGCGCGCCGTACTTCGTCCAGTGGCCGGTGAGCGCGACGCCGTCCGCGAAGGCGCGACCTTCCTCGTTCCGCGCGAGTACTCTCCGGCCGAGCAGCCGGCGGCTCTCGGTGATCCCCAACGCGTCGGCGACGCGGCACAGGTGCGAGCGCGCGAACGCCGGATCCTCCTTGCGCAGGCGGTCGAGCTCGGCCATCACGCGCCGCCGGCACTCGAGCTCGGCGTAGGTCAGCTCCTCGGGCGAGGTCGCGTCGATGGCACGCGCGATCTTCTCTGTGGCGCCCCAGGGCATCAGCACGCGGCCCGCTCCGATGGTGCGGAAGCCGCGGCCGCGCAGCGCCGCTGCGTCGGCGTCGTCCACGCCGCCCACGACGAACCACTGCCACGGCAGCACGCGCTCGCTCTCGTGGGCACAGCCGAGGCGCGCGAACACGTCGCCGTCGCCGGTGGCGTCGATCACGCTGCGCGCTCGGATCGCGAAGCGGCCTGCCTTCGATTCGAAGAGCACGCCGGCGACGCGACCGTCCTCGCGCCAAGGGTCGCATCCCCACGCGTGCAACAGCAGCTCGACGCCCGCTTCCCGCGCGAGCTCTGCCAGCGCGAACTTCATCTCCTCGCAGTCGTAGGCGACCGAGTAGCGCACGGCGTGCGGCGGCCGTCCCCACACGAGCCCGAAGCGCTGCTCGCGGGCGACGAGCGCGCGGTCGTCGCGCCCCCACTCGCTGCGATCCGGGAAGTAGGCGGCGCCGCGCGCGGCGAGGCGCTCCACCACTTCCTGGCAGAGGCCGCCGATCACCTGGCGACCGCGGCCGTCGTCGAGCGTCAAGAGCAGCAGGATCAAGCCGCTGCTCGCGAGGCCGCCGAGCGAGCCCGTGCGCTCGACCAAGAGCGTGCGCACCCCCGCGCGCGCCGCGGCCACCGCCGCTGCGACGCCGGCGCTGCCGCCGCCCACGACGAGCACGTCGGTCTCGTGGCGCAGCGGCGTGTCGCGCGCAGGCTCGCGAATCGCCGCGGACGCGGCGGGCCTCGTCATCTGCGCGTCCTCCGCCGCTGCGTTCGTTGCAACGACTCCGCGACCGCCTAGAATGCCGCGCCTCTTTCCCCGATAGCTCAGTCGGTAGAGCAAGCGGCTGTTAACCGCTAGGTCGTAGGTTCGAGTCCTACTCGGGGAGCCAGTCTAGTTGGAGCTTCGCTCGCCTCAGCGGAGCTCGTGCGCGCGCGGTTGCGAGGGACCGGCTCGCTGCGCGCCGACTGCGCGAGCTGCGCTCGCGCGGGTCGGCTTGCGGTTTCGCTACTCGGCTTCGAACTCGTGCGAGCGCGGAGCTTCGCTGCCGTCGGCGCGCACGCCGACCAGCTCGTAGCGGTCGCCGCGCGTGCCGTCCGGATCGAGGAAACTCGCGCTCGTGCTGCGTCCGATCTCGTCGCCACGGCGCAGCACGCGCGTCTCCCGAAAGGTCGCCTGCGCCGCCGGGCTCCACGAGACGACCACGCCGCTCGCCGACGCCCGCGCGCTCGGCTCGTAGCCGAGGCCGGCGATCTCGACCGGATCGGAGGGCCGCGACTGCAGGTCGTCGGCGTCGAGGGCGAACAGGCGGTAGACGACGCGCTCGCCGGGCACCACTGCGGAGTCGGTCGCCTGCGTCGCGCTCGCACCCAGCTCGGCCACGATCTCCGGATCGTCCTCGCCAGCGCGCCGGCGCAGCAGCCGATAGCCGCGCAAATCGGGCTCGACGTTCGCATCCCAGGCGAGGGTGTTCGCGCCGATCGTCTGCGCCGCGACCCGCAGGCCCGTCGGCGGCAGCGGCTCGCCCTTGGTGACGGCGCGCTCCGCGCCGCTCGGGTCGCCGACGCCGCCCGCCGCGTCGACGCAGGCGACGCGGTAGTAGAAGACGCCGAGGTCGGGGAGATCGCGGTCGACGTACACCGTCTGGTGTCGGCCCTCGATGCGCGCGAGCTCGACGTAGGCGCCGCTCGGGCTCGGGCTTCGCGACACCACGTAGCCCGTTACGCGCGGGTCGCTCGCCGGCAGCCAGCGCAGCGCGACGCGGCGCGGCAGGTGGCTGTAGACCTGCACGCCGGCGGGCGGCGCGGGCTTCGCGGCGGTCGCGGCGGACACGACGTTCGCGGGCGCGGAGGCGATGCGACCGCCGCGGTCGAAGGGTCGCACGCGGTAGTAGTAGGTTTCGGCGTGGGCGAGGCCGCCGCTCGCAACGCCGGGCGTGCGCTTCGGTGCGAGATCGCGGCCCTCGTCCACGTAAACGGTCTGGAAGCGGTCGGCGAGCGTCGCGATGTAGGCGAAGGGACCGTCCGGGCTGGCGGAGCGCTCGATGATGTAGCCGGCGACCTCCCCCTCGTGGCTCGCGTCCCAGCGCAGGGGAATCGCGCGCAGCTCGCCGCTCTGTGCGCGCAGTCCCTCGACGGCGGAGAGCGCGGTGTTCGGCGTCTCGCTGAGCGTGGGTCCGGGCTCCGGCCCGCGCGGCGCGAGCTTCTCGCGCATCTCGGAGACGTCCAGCGACGTGGCGCAGCCGAGCGCAGCGGCGGCGACGCTGGCGAGCAGGCTCGCGCGCGTGGTCACGGCTTCGCGGAACCCGAGGGCGGCGCCGAGCGCAGCTCTTCGAGGCGCTCGAGCAGCTTCGTGGCGCGCGCGGCGTGCTCCTTCGCCTCGGCGTTTCCGGGCTCGATCAGCAGCACCCGCTCCCACTGGTCGAGGGCCGCCTGGAGGTCTTCGCGCTGGTAGTGGCGGCGGCCCGCCTCGAGCAGCACGGGCACTTGCGAGGCCAGTGCGCGGCGCAGCGAGGCGAGATGGCTGCGCGCTCCGGCGTGGCCCGCGTCGACGTCCAAGGCCGCGCGGTCGTAGCGGATTGCCTGGTAGGCGTCGCCGCCCGCTTCCGCGGCCAGCGCGTTCTGGAAGTAGCCCTCGGCGCGGATCTCGACGTCGCGCGGCCGTGCCGGCCTCGGGCGCGAGGGCGCGAGGGCGGCGGGATCGGGCGCGGTCGGCGCCGCGCCGACCGCGCTCTCGCTGCGCAGCCGGTCGATGTACGCGAGGTTGCCGCGCGCCGTCACGTTCTGGGGGTCCAGCTCGAGGACGGCGCGGAACGCAGATTCCGCCTCGCCGAGCGCGCCGGCGTCGAGGTCGTCGTTGCCGCGCGAGATGATCGCGTCGATCCGGTAGGCGAGCGCCTCCGCCAGCTTGCGCTGGCCGTCGGCGACCTCCGGCGAGAACGCGTCGAGCACGCGCAGGCTCGCGATGTGCACGCGAGCGGCGCCGAGGTCGTCGCGCGCGAAGGCGGCGCGAAACAGCGCGAGCCCTTCGCCGCGCGCCTTGGCGAGCCGCCGCGACAGCTCCTGCACGTGCGCCAACGTCTCCCGGTCGCCGGGCTGCATGCGCAGCGCGAGGCGGTAGTCCAGCAGCGCTTCGGCGAGGCGACCGCGCTCCTCGAAGTAGCGCCCGCGCTGCAGGTAGCGTTCGACCAGCTGGCCACGCTCCTCGTCGACCGCCTCGATCCGGCGCTGCGCGGCGCTGTAGTCGACCTCGGCCGCGTCGATGTCCTTCCACGTCGCCAGCGCCAGCTCGCGGTCGCCGCGGTGGTAGGCACGCTCGCCCTGCTCGAGGGGCGTCGTGCACGCGAGCGCTGCGAGCGCGCACGCGAAGGCGGGACTGCGGCCGCCTCTCATCAGGCGGCGGCCTCGCTCGCGCGCAGGTCGACCGCGTAGACGTGCACCGGCTCGAGCCGCCCCGAAAGCTGGCGCTCGCCCTCGAAGCGCAGGCGATGGCTGCCGCGCACGCGTCGCTGCACGGCTTCCGAGACGAGGATCTCTCCGGGGCGCGCCAGCTTCTCGAGGCGCGCGGCGACGTTCACCGAGTCGCCGATCGCGGTGAAGTCGGTGCGCCGATCGGAGCCGATGTTGCCCACCACGACCGGGCCGGTGTGGATGCCGATTCCGACGCCCACCGCATGCCCTCCTGGCGCGAGGTGGGCGTTGCGCTCCTCGACGGCGCGCGCGATGTCGACGGCGGCGCTCACCGCCGCGATCGGGTGGTCGGCGCTCGGCACGGGCGCGCCGAAGTAGGCCATCACCGAGTCGCCGATGAACTTGTCGATGGTGCCGCCCCGGCGCAGGATGCAGTCGCTGACGAGCTGGAACACGTCGTTGAGAAGCGCGACGACGTCGACCGGTTCGAGGCCTTCGCTAAGGCGCGTGAAGCCGCGGATGTCGGCGAACAGCACGGTCACGTCCCGCTCGACACCCTTCAGCTCCACACCCTCGGGGCTCTCCAAGAGCGTCTGGAGGACGTAGTCGCTGGCGTACCGGCCGAAGGCCCGCTGGATGCGCGCCTTCTGCTGGAGCGACTCGCCCATCTCGTTGAAGGCCTCCGTCAGCTCGCCGACCTCGTCCCGCGAAGTCGGCGGCACCCGCACGGCGAGGTCGCCCGCTGCGAGCCGCTCGACGCCGGCGCGCAGCCGGCGCAGCGGCCCGACGAGCAGCGCCACGAAGCCCAGCCCCGCGACTACGCCGAAGGCGGTCACGCCGATCGCCACCCAGCCGAGCTGGGCGCGGGTCTCGCGCACGATCGGGCCCACGAGCCGGGCGAGGTCGATGGCGAGCTGCGCTTCGCCGATGCGGTCCTGGCTCCAGGTGATCTCGGCCGCCACCTCGAGCAGATCGCCGCGGCGCTGGAGGTGGATGCCGTTCTCGTAGCGCTCGGCGAGCGTGGCCGGGATCCCCACGAAGGTCGGCTCGAGCGAGGCCGCGACGCGCCCGTCGCGCTTCACGAGCTGCACCGAGACCACGCCGCGCTCGCGCCCCGTGTTCTGGACCAGGGCGCCGAGGGAGAGCTGGTCGTCCTCGATCAGCGCGACCTTCGCGTCCTGGGCGAGGTTTTTCGCCAGCGCGACCGCCGAGCGCTCGATCTCGGCCTCGACGGACGCCCGCTCGTGCCGCGTCGCCATCCAGGCGAGCACGACGCAGGCCACCACCAAGAGGGCGACGACGAGCGCGCTGAACTTCAGTTGGAGAGATCGCAAGCGCGACTCCCGGGACGCCCGCTACGAGGCAGAAGCCTCGACGAGCAGCTCGAAGCGGATCTCCAGGATCTCGAATTCGCGAGTGCCCTTCGGTACTTGGACCCGCACGCTGGCGTCGCGCTCCTTGCCCAGCAGCGCCCGCGCCACGGGCGACGTGACCGAGATCAGTCCCCGCGCGATGTCGGCCTCGTCCTCGCCGACGATGGTGTAGGTCACCTCGTCCCCCGACGACACGTCCGACAGGACGACGGTCGCTCCGAAGCTCACCTTCTCGACGCCCTGGCCGCGGCCGTCGATCACCTGCGCCCGCGCCAACCGGTCCTCGAGCAGGCGAATCCGCGCCTCGATCTGGCCCTGCCGCTCCTTGGCTGCGTGGTACTCGGCGTTCTCGGAGATGTCGCCGTGGGCGCGCGCGACCTCGATCTCCTTGACGATGCGCAGCCGATCCGTGCTCTTCAGGCGCTTCAGCTCCTCGTCGAGCATGGTCTTGCCGCGCGGAGTCATGGGAATTCGTTCCGACATGGAGCCTCGAAGCCGAGACGCCCTTCGATCGGGGGAGGCCGAGAGGGCAACGCAGACGCGCGCAGGCTAACCACCGCCCATGGCCGACGCCAAGGATTCCGCGGGCTTGGCGGCGCAGGGTGGCCCTCCGACCCTCGCGGCTGCTCGCCTCGTGGCGCTCGCCCTGGGCTTCTACGGCCTGGTGTTCGCCGCCGCATGCGCCTGGCGCCTGCTCGCCGACGGCGAGTGGCCGTGGCGGGCGGGGACGGCCGCTCCGGCGTGGTCTCTCCCAGCGCGAGTCGCCGTGGGTGCCGCCGTGGGGGGCGCGCTGGTCCTCTCCTCGCGGGTCTGGACGAGCCACAGCGCTGCCGGCCGCCGCCTCGCGGACGAGCTCGGCGCGATCGTCGGAAGCCTCGGGAGCGCGCAGGCCGTCCTGCTCGCCGCGGTCAGCGGCCTCGGCGAGGAAGCCTTCTTCCGCGGCGCCCTCCAGCCCCAAGTCGGATGGCCGCTCGCTGCCGTGCTCTTCGGCCTCGCCCACTTCCATCCGCGGCGCGGCCTGCGCGTCTGGTCCCTGACCGCCCTCGTGGCGGGTCTCGCCTTCGGCCTGCTCTTCGAGGCTACCGGCGACCTCGTCGCCCCCGCCGTCGCCCACTGCTTCGTGAACGCTGTGAACCTGCGCTGGCTCGCACGCCGCAACGCCGTGCGCGCGCGCTGAGCCAGCGGCCGCGGCGCCTCCGGCCCCGCCTGCCGAAGCCGGACGGGAACCGTCAGCGCGCCTCGCGGTACTGCACGTCGCGATACGCGGCGAACAGGGGCACGAGCTTCCCGCGCTGGTACTTCCCGGTCGCGGTCACCGGGATCTCTGCGCCGAACACCACGACCTTCGGCGTCTTCGGGAACGGCAGCCTCTCGCGGCACGCGCGCAGGATCGCGGCCTCGTCCAGCGTCGCGCCCGGCTCGAGCGTCACATAGGCGCCCACCTCCTCGCCGTACCAGCGGTTTTCGAAGCCGACGGCGAGGCCGCGGGCGACCCCGGGGATCGCGTTCAGCACCTCGTCGATCTCGAAGGGCGAGAGATTCACGCCTCCGCGGATGATCAGCTCCTTGATGCGGCCGGTGATGAAGAAGTAGTCGCGCCCGCCTTCGCCGCGGCGGAAGAAGCCCTCGTCGCCGCTGCGGAACCAGCCGTGGGCGAAGCTCTCCGCGTTCGCTTCGGGCCGGCGGTAGTAGCCGCGCATCACGTTCACGCCGCGGATCACGATCTCGCCGCGCTCTCCCTCCGGGAGCGCGTTGCCCTCGCGGTCGTGGATCGCCATCTCGTTGGGCGGGAGCGGCGCACCGATCGACGGGAAGCCGTGGTCGCGCATCCAGGCGCGGTGCTCGGCGTCGCTCAGCTCGACCGGCAGCATGCTCGAATAACAAGTCGTCTCGCTGAGCCCGTAGCCGTGCACCACGCGGAAGCCGAAGCGCTCCTCGAAGCGCGCGGCGAGCTCGACGGTGAGCGGGCCCGCGCCGCAGATGAAGTGACGGAAGCGCGACAGGTCGTGGCCCTCGCGCCCGCGCGAATCTTCCAGCAGGAAGGCGAGCAGCGTGGGGACGACCGAGACGATCTCGACCCCCTCGCGCGCCGCCGTCTCCCAGAAGGTGCTGGCCTGGAACTTGCGCGCCAGCACCACGCTGCCGCGCGCGAGCAGGGGCGTCACCAGCGTGACGAGAATGCCGTTCACGTGATGCGTGGGCAGCACGCACATCAGCCGCGACGTCTCGCCGAGGCCGTGCCAGCGCAAGAGCGCGTGCGCGTCGACGAGCAGGTTGCGCTGCGTCAGGAGCACGCCTTTCGGCGCGCCCGTGGTGCCCGACGTGTAGACGATCAGCGCCTCGTCCTCGGGCTGCGGAGGATCCGGCGCGAGCGGCGCGGGCTCCTCGGGCGCGGCCGGCGCGGGAGCCGTCACGTCGTGCCAGCGCAGGTCCACGGCCGCCTCGCGCAGCCGCAAGGCGCGCTCGCGGGCCTCGGGCAAGTAGAGCGCCGCGCAGGCCTCGGAGTTGCGCAGCACGAAGGCGATGCGCTCGTCGTCCTCGCCCAGGTTCACGGGCACGACGCTCGCGCCGATCGACCACGCCGCGAAGTAGGTGATCGGGACCTCGGGATCGTTGACGAACAGCGTCGCGACGCGCTTCCCGCGCGTGACGCCCAGCGCGCGCAGCAGCCGCTCGCGCTCGGCCACGCGCGCGACCAACTCCGCGTACGAGATCTCGCGGCGCTCGTCGCCGTCGCAGTAAACGAGGAACGCGCGCTCGCCGACCACCGCGCGCGCGCCGAGCAGCGCGTCGAAGGTTCGGAAGGGCAGGGCCGCGATGCAGGGCGCGGTCGCGTCGCTGGTGCGCGCCTGCGCGATGCGCTCGAGGGTGGCTTCGTCGCCGAGGGTCAGGGCCATCGCGCGAGCATTGCAGCGCTCGGCGCGGTACGCAGCCGCGGGCGCTCACGCGGAGCGCCGGGCGCCGAAGCGAGCTGGGACGGCGCGAGCGCGGCGCTCGCGAGCCGTGGGCGGGCTACTCGTCCTCGTCGACCATCAGGCGCTCTTCGAGCACGCGCAGCAGGTAGCCGAGCAGCATCAGGTTCGGCAGCCGCCGCGCCGTCGCGCCTTCGACGTCGCGCGCCTTCGCGAAGGTCTCCGCGTACGCACCGAAGAACTCGAGCGCCTCGAGCGGCACGTTCTTCGCGAGCATCTCGTTGATCTGCGCGGTTTCCAGCTCTCCGAAGAGATCCGCCAGCTCCCAGGCCAGCTCGGACGTCGTCATGCGGATCTCCGGTGCGTGAGGTGGATCGCAAAGCAACGCGCCGCGGCATCGTGGCATCGGGCTCCCGCAGTGTCAACGAAAACTCAGGTTTCTCGCGGACTTGCGCGCTTGCTGCCGGACGCGCAGGCGATGCCGATCGCGTGCGCCGCGATTGTCGCTGCGCGCACGCCGCGAGTGCGCGCGGAGTTGCCGCAGGCCTGCCAGCGGCGCTCGCGCGCGCGCGCAGGCTGTCGGCCGAATGCGAGCAGCGCGGCGCCCTAACAAGAGCAGCCCCGGGCCGCGCAGCCGCGCAACGACGCGCACGGCGCGCCGCGAGCGGCGCCGGACGCTGCGCCGCGAAGAGAGGTGGTCGGGGCGACTGGATTCGAACCAGCGACCTCTTCGTCCCGAACGAAGCGCGCTACCAAACTGCGCCACGCCCCGAAGGCGGCGGAATATGCCAGAGAATCCGGCGACCGCCCGCGGGCGCTCGCTAGGCGCCTGCGGCAGCCTGCTCGGCCCGTTTGCGCAGTTCGGCGATCGCGGCGGCCCAGTCGGGCTCGCGGAACACAGCGTTGCCCGCCACGAACGCATTCACCCCCGCCCGCGCGGCGGCCGCGATCGTTTCGCGGTTCACGCCGCCGTCGATCTCGAGATCGACCGCGAGCCCCCGCTCTACGATCCACTGCCGCAGCTGTCGCACCTTCGCGAGCACGCCCGGGATGAACTGTTGCCCGCCGAAACCCGGGTTCACGCTCATTACCAACACCTGGTCGACCTCGGCGAGCACGGGCTCGACCGCCACCGCCGGCGTGGCCGGGTTCAGCACGACGCACGCCTTCTTCCCGAGCCCATGGATCTGCTGGATCGTGCGGTGGAGATGCGGGCAAGTCTCGACGTGGACGCCGATGCGGTCGGCACCGGCCTCGGCGTACTGCACCAGCGAGAGCTCCGGCCGCTCGATCATCAGGTGGACGTCGAACGGCAGCGCCGTGGTCTTGCGGATCGCTCGGATCACTTCGGGTCCGATCGTGAGGTTGGGCACGAAGTGGCCATCCATCACATCTACGTGGATCCAGTCGGCCCCTGCGCGGTCGACGCGCCGAAGCTCGGCGCCGAGCGCCGCAAAGTCGGCGGACAGGATGGACGGGGCGATGTGGATGGGCAGAGCCATTAGGGTCGTCCTTTCCGGGCTTCGACCGGCTTCGCCTCGCGCGAGCGCGCGAGCCGCGCGGCGAAGAAGCCGTCGATGCCGTGCCGCGGGGGCCAGGTGCGCATGAAGCCGTCCGCCCCCACGAACGCGTGCACCGCCTCGGGCAGCTCGCTGCGCGCGACTGGCGAGAACTCCGCATGCGCGGCGAGGAACGATCCGATCACCGCCTCGTTCTCCTCCGCGAGCAGCGTGCAGGTACTGTAAACGAGCGCGCCCCCGGGCATCACCGCGCGCGCGGCGCACTCGAGCAGCGCGCGTTGCGTGGGGGCGAGCGCCGCCGGGTCCTCGGGGCGCAGCCGCCAGCGCGCGTCGGGGTTGCGCCGCAGCGTCCCCAGGCCGGAGCAAGGGGCATCGACGAGCACGCGCGCGAACGGTGCGCGCGGCAAAGGCGGCAGCGGCTGCGTACCGTCGGCGTGCGCGAGGCGGACGTTCCCGAGGCCGAGGCGGCGCGCCGCGCGGCCGACCAGCTCGAGTCGGCGCGCGTTGCGATCGCACGCGA
>CAYWRY010000131.1:0-11714 GCA_964460485.1 uncultured Spirochaetales bacterium | reverse complement strand
TCGAATCCGTGATGGGCTACTGCACGGCGCGCGAGGGCGAGCGCTTCCTCGCGCAGGTGCCGGTGTTCGAGAAGCTGCTCACCGACGACGGCATCCTGCTGCGGAAGTACTGGCTCGCCGTCGACCAGGCCGAGCAGGAGAGGCGCTTCGAGGAACGCGCGCGCGACCCGCTGAAGCGCTGGAAGCTCTCGCCCGTCGACCTGAAGGCGCGCCGCCTGTACCGCGAGTACGGCGCCGCGCGCGATCGCATGATCGCGCGCACGCATCGCAAGCACGCGCCGTGGGCGATCGTCGACTTCGGCGACCAGCGGCGTGGGCGGCTCGACCTGATCCGCCACCTGCTGGACCACATCCCGGACACGCGGGTGCCCGAGGAGCCGCTGGCGCTGGAGCCGCTGCCGGGCCCGCCTGCGCGCGAGCACTACACGGCGCTGAAGCCGATTCCGAGCCGCTACTGAAGCCACCGTTCTCGCGCTGAAGCGCGACGGCGACATCGACGTTGCCCCAGGCGCAGTAGTCGCCGTAATGGCAGACATCGTCTCTTCCTCGGGCTCTCGTGGATCTCGCTCGCGTTCGGCGTGCTTCCAGGGGATCGCGCGCTCGGCCTTCCGCTCTTCGCGATCGGCGCCTTCCTGCTCAGCGCCATGCGCCGCATGCGTGCGGCCGCGGCAGCGCCACCCCGCAGTTGGGCGCGAGGTCAGCGGCCTGCCGGCGCCGCGATCACTCCTCTTTCTTGGGCAGCAGCTGCTTCAGCGCGCTCGTCAGATTTTCGAGCGTCTCCTTCCCCTTCTCGACGGCCTCCTTCAACTGCTTCGCCTTGCGCAGCTTCTCGAGGTCGGCGTCGATGCGCTCTTTTGTCTCCGCGTCGGCGCCGCTCTTCGCCGCGTCCGCGCCTTCGATCGAGAACTCGAGGGTCTTGTTGATGGCCGTCCACGGGATCTCGTGCTCGCCGGCGAGAGCGCCGAGGATCGCCTCGATCGCGTAGCCATAGGTCCGCACCCCCGTGACCCAGAGGCCCATCAGCTGTTTCACCGTGACGCGATTGAGCAGCAGCCGATCGGCGCAAAGCTTGGCGTTCGCCAAGTCGGTGCGCGCGGTCTCCTTGCAGCCCTCCAGCTGCGTCTGAACGTCGAGCTTCTCGCGCGCCGTCATGCCGCCTGCGGCGGCGTAGGCGTCGAGGTCCGCGATGACGGCATCGATGAAGCGGCCGAACGACTCCCGGTCGCTCGCGAGCTCCTTCAACGCATCCCACTTGTCGTTGAGGAACGCCGTCGGAAGCAGGCTCGCCGTGATGCTGAATGGCCCCGTGATGGGCGTTCCCGTGAGTGTGCGCTGCAGCTCGTAGACGCCGTCCGCGGGTACGTCTTCCGGTGCGATCGTGAGGGTCTGCGCATCGCCGCCCTGCATGTGCACGATCGTGGGCGTCGCGTTCGCGAGCGCGAGCGAGATCGGCTCCGCGAGCTGCTGCAGATCCGGCAGTCGGCAGCGGAACACGGTGCTCTCCCCTGGGTGCAGCTCGAGCTTTTCGGCGGAGAGCTGCGGCGCCACCACGTGGATGGGCTCGACCACGCGCGCGTCGCCCTCGCGCAGCGCGAGATCGCTCACACCCGATGCGTCGCTCGGCACCGCGGCGATCAGCGCGCCCGCGGGTCCCCCGCCGGGCGCGCCGCGCTCGGCGATCAGCTCGAGCGGCTGGCCGCCGAGCGTCAGCTTCGTGTTCGCGAAGTCGCCGTCGAATCGGCCGGGAATCTCGAGCGGATGGCCGGCCTGCGCGAAGTTGCCCAGCTCGAAGTCCGCGCTTGCCGGCGGCGCAGAGGGCGTTACCTGCGGCCGCGCTGGATTCACGGGCAGCGGCGCGCGCGCGAGCTCCTTGCCGCTGCCATCGCGCAGCGCGACCGCCGCGGCTCCGCCCGCGAGCGCCGCGCTCACCGTCCAGCGCAGCACGCGCCCGGAGACGGTCGTGCTCGCTTCCTCGATCGCGACGTTGTAGCCGGAGAGCACGCCCGCGTTCTCTCGCCGCTCCTCGGCAGTCGTACCCTTCGACTCCGCGACCACCGTACCGGTGAGCACGTCGCCGGCCGCAGGCTCATCGGGAATCCGCAACACCACGCGGCCCTCGATCCGATCGAACGTGATCTTGTGCAGGCCCTCCGCGGATTCAGAGATGGGCGGGTCGAGGCTCACCCTCAGCAGCTCGATCGGCGCCGTCTTGCACGACCCGAGTGGCGCGAGCAGCAGGAGCAGAACGAGCAGCGCACCGAGCGGGCGCGCGATGGTCGTCATGGCGCGATCCTCCAGCGCCCGCACCCGCACCCGCTCGCGCGCGAGGGGCGGCGGACGTGTGGGCGGCACCATCTTCTCATGCAGCGGTAAGGCGGAGGAGCAGAATGGCGACCGGGCCGCGCGCGCAAGTGTCAGAATCGGCCGGCGAGTACCATGCCGCCTCGGGAATCCCCCGCGTGGTTCGCGCTGAGCCTGGCGTTCACACTCGCAGGCGTGGGCGCGCCCGGCGCCGAGCAGCCGCCGGCCGATCTCGAGCGCCACGTGAACGTGCGCCGCGCACCACGCTCGAGCCCGGATAGACGACGCTCCTCGAGATCGTGGTGACCCGACTCGAAGGCCTCGTCGCCGAGCTTCCGCTCCAGATCGAGACCGCAGCGGGCGCCGTGCAGCTCGAGGGCGGCGACCAGCAGACCGTCACGACCCGCCCCGCCGACGGGAAGCCGGGCGGCGCGTTTCGCATCCAGCGCGTGGTCAGCGCGCAGCGCGCAGCACGCGGGGTCCTTCTCGATCTCGGCGCTCATCGACTGGCAGGCCGTCGCGCGCGCGGCCCAGCCGCTGGCACCGAAGCGCGACGACGACACGCGCACGTTTCGCAAGCAGGCCGAGTGCATGTGCTTCCCGCCGGAGGACAGCCTCGTGATCGACTTGGAGCGCCGAGTCGTCGCGCCGCTCGGAGGCGGGAAGCCGTTCGACACCCGGGCTGAAGCTCGAGCCGATTGCGCTGTAGAGAAGGCGAGGCGGGAAGCCGCTGCGCGCGCCGGGATCCCGGGCAGCATCCGCGCCCGCCTGAAGGACTCGTGCAAGCTCAGCGAGAAGATCGATCCGAAGTGCGAGGCGCGAAGTGCCGGCCGATCGACACGAGCGGCCTGCCGACACCGAACGAGATCTCGTGCGCCGGAACACGCGGCTCGGTCAGCGAGGATTCGAACAAGACGTTCCGCTGGCTCTGGATGCGAACCGGCTCGTGCTCCTTTCGGGGCACGATCTACGTGCTCTGCGATCCCTGAGCGCAGCGTAGTCGCGCTGCTCCCTTGCGCTCGCGCGGCGGTTTCGCACTCTCCGCGCGCACTTTCCGTCGGCCGCACAGGGGGGACGCCATGAGCATGCGCCAGTTCATCGAGACGCACTACAAGCACTTCAACGCCGCCGCACTCGTCGATGCAGCGAAGGCCTACGAGGCGCACATCGCGGGCGGCGGGCGCATGCTGGTGACGCTCGCGGGCGCGATGAGCACGGCGGAGCTGGGCAAGTCGCTCGCCGAGATGATCCGGCAGGGCAAGGTCCACGCGATCTGCTCCACAGGCGCGAACCTCGAAGAGGACCTCTTCAACCTGGTCGCCCACGACCACTACACGCGCATCCCGAACTACCGCGACCTCTCGCCCGCCGACGAGAAGGCGCTGGAGCGAGCGGGCCGCAATCGCGTGACCGACACGTGCATTCCCGAGGCCGAGGCCTTCCGCGCGATCGAGAAGCCGATCCTCGCGCTGTGGACGCGCGCCGAGCGGCGCGGCGAGCGCTTCCTCCCGTACGAGTTCTTCTACCAGTTGTTACGGGAAGGCCACGTACGGGACAGCTTCCAGATCGATCCGAAGGACTCGTGGCTGGTTGCAGCGTGCGAGAAGGACCTGCCGATCTTCGTGCCCGGCTGGGAGGACTCGACGCTCGGCAACATCTTCGTCTCCCACGTGCTCGCGGGCGACGTGAAGAGCTACGGCACGGTGAAGGGCGGCCTCGAGACGATGGGCGCCCTCGCGCGCTGGTACGTCCAAACCACGATGGGCAAGACGCTCGAGGAGTTGCCCGAGGTGGAGGGCTCGCACGAAGAGGGCGTCGTCGAGCTGCGCGCCGTCCCGGCGAGCCAGGCGCTGCGCACCGTCGGCTTCTTCCAGATCGGCGGCGGCATCGCCGGCGACTTCCCGATCTGCGTCGTGCCGATGATCCACCAGGACCTGCGCCGCCCCTGCCCGTACTGGGGCTACTTCTGCCAGATCAGCGACTCCACCACCAGCTACGGCTCCTACTCGGGCGCGGTGCCAAACGAGAAGATCACCTGGGGCAAGCTCGACGTGGACACGCCGCGCTTCGTGGTGGAGAGCGACGCGACGATCGTCGCGCCGCTGATCTTCGCCTACGTGCTGGGCTGGTGACGCATGGCGGAGCTGCTCACCAGCGAGAACCTGATCGCGCTGCTCACGCTCGCCGGGCTCGAGATCGTGCTCGGCATCGACAACATCGTGTTCATCTCGATCCTGTGCGGGAAGCTGCCGGCCGCGCAGCAGGGGCGGGCGCGCCGCATCGGCCTGCTGCTCGCGATGGGCATGCGCATCGTGCTGCTGCTCGCGATCAGCTTTGTCATGGGCCTGACCGCGCCGCTGTTCGCGGTGCTCAGTCACGAGTTCTCGGGCCGCGACCTGATCCTCCTGCTCGGCGGCCTGTTCCTGGTGGCGAAGGCGACCTGGGAGATTCACGACAAACTGGAAGGCGAAGAGCACGGCCCCGACGGCCGCAAGGCCGCGGTGGGCTTCGCGGCGATCCTCATGCAGATCGTGCTGCTCGACATCGTGTTCTCGCTCGACTCGGTGATCACCGCGGTCGGCATGGCGCAGCGCGTCGAGATCATGATCGCGGCCGTGATGATCGCGGTGGGCGTGATGCTGGTGTTCGCCGGCGCGATCAGCGCGTTCATCGAGCGCCACCCGACCATGAAGATGCTCGCGCTCTCGTTCCTGCTGCTGATCGGCGTCGTGCTCGTGGCGGACGGCTTCGGCCAGCACGTCTCGAAGGGCTACATCTACTTCGCGATGGCCTTCTCGCTGTTCGTGGAGATCCTGAACATCCGCATCCGCCGCCCGCGAGCCGAGCCGGTGCACCTGCACCAGAGCTACGTGGACGAGCGCGGCGCGGCGAAGACCTGAACGCGGGCCTGCTGCGGCGGGCGGTGCTCAGTCCCAGCTCTTGCGGAAGTTCACGCCTAGGTTGCTGGTGTCGCCGGTGGTCTCGGCGCGCACACTCAGCGCTCGCGTCAGCGCGTAGTGCAGGCGCACGAGGTGCGAGGCGGCCTCGAGACCGTATTCGTACTCGAGGTAGAGCTTGTCCGAGAGCCGCTTGCCGAGCGCCACCGCGCGGCCGGCCGCCTCGTCGCTCGCGGCCTGGCCGGTGTTGCGCAGCGAGATCTCGTCGAGGCCGACGCCCTGGGCGATGCGCTGGCCGATGGGCATCGCGCCGTCGCCGCTGAAGATCGTCGCCGCCGCGGCCTGCAGCAGGGCGGTGTCGGCGGCGCTCGCGTCGGACACGCCGTGGCCGAGCACGATCCAGGAGAGCTTCTCGGAGTCGGGCACCGGCGGGCTCGAGGTGAGCTGCGCGAGCGGCGTCTTCAGCGTGCCGGTCAGCGCGACGCCCGCCTCGACGGGCAGGTTCTTGCGCAGCGCGAGCACGTCGAGCGCGGGGTCGTCGATCGCGCCGTTGAAGATCAGCGCGCCGCGCTCGATCTCGAGCTTCTGGCCGAACGCGCGGTAGGTGCCGTTGGTCGCGTCGATCTCGCCGAACGCGACGAGCGTTCCGTCCGGCAGCGTCTTCACGCGCAGCGTGCCGCGCAGCATCGTGTCGAGGCCGGCGCCCACCACGCGCAGCTTCTTGCCCGCGTCGAGCTCGAGGTCGAGATCGAAGCGCGCGCCCGGCTTCGCGCCGTTCGCGGCGCGCTCTTCGCCGAGCACGATCACGTCGTCGCCGAGCCGCGACTGCGTGATGCGCGGCACCTCGATGTAGCCGCGGTTCGCGCGCAGCGCACCGCGCAGCGCGAGCCGCCCGGCCTCGACGGAAGCGTCGCCGCGGCCGCTCACCTCGAGGTTGCGGTCGGGGCGATCGAGCACGCGCAGGTGGTCCGCTTCCCACGCGAGGCGCGCCGTGCCGCCGTCGAGCGGCACGGCGCCCTGGGCGCGCAGCTCGCCCTGCGCCGCTGCGAACGAGAGGGCGTCGATGCGCAGCGCTTCGGGCGTGAGGCGCGCGCGCAGCGTGCCGTTGCGCAGCGCGACGCCGGCGCTCGGCCAGTCGAAGCGCAGCGCGTCGGCGCTCACGGTTCCATCGAAGCGCGGCGCGCCGACCGTGCCCGTCGCGGTCGCCGCCAGCGCGCCGCTGCCCTCGACGCGCGCCGAGATGCCGAGCAGGCCGCCCAGCGCACGGATCGAATCCACCTCCGCGTCGAGCTGCGCGTTCAGGGCGGAGGTGCGCGCGAGCAGCGCGCGACCGGGCGCGGCGGTGAGATCGCCGCGCAGCGAGGCGTGGCCGAGGCGCTCGCCGGACACGTCGACGCTGAGTCGCGCGACGCTGGCGCCCATCGCCGCGTCGATCGTCAGCGCGGAGAGCCCGAGCGGCACGCCGAGCAGATTCGCGTCGCCGGACGCCAGCTCGAGGCGCACCTGGCCGAGCTGCGCCGGATCGAGCGGCACCACCCAGACGCCGCGCACGCGCAGGTCGCCGGCGGTGGACGGGTCGCGTCCGAGCGCGGCGAGCAGCTCCGCCAGGGACAGATCGCTCGCCACGCCGGCGGTCTCGATGCGGCGCCGATCCAGGACGAAGGAGCCGAGCGCGAGCTCGCCGCCGAGCGCCGAGATGCGGGCGGGGCCGAGCTCGACGCGCGCAGGCGGCACAAAGCGCAGCGGCGCGGGCTCCGCGAGGTGCGCGGCGACGCGACCGTGCGTCTCCAGCGTCGCGACGCGGCCCGACCACGCGCCATCCCAGCCGCCTTCGAGCCGGGCGCGAAGCGAGTCGCCCTCGCCGCGCGCGCCCAGCGCGATGGCGTGCGCGCCCAGCGTTCCGTCCGCATCGAGCGTCGCCTCGTCGAGCAGGACGCCGCGAATCGCGAGGCCGTCGCCGCGCGCGCCCAGCGCGATGGCGTGCGCGCCCAGCGTTCCGTCCGCATCGAGCGTCGCCTCGTCGAGCAGGACGCCGCGAATCGCGAGGCCGTCGCCGCGCACGCTCGCCGCGAGCGCGCGCGCTCCCGTCGCGGCAACCCGCGCGCTCGCCTCGAGCCCCTCCACGGAGACGCCGCCCGGCAGCGTGAGCCGGAGGGCGGTGAGGCGCGCATCGCCGCTCGGCTGCGCCAGCGTCCCGAGCAGGCGCGCGTCGAGGTCGAGCGATCCCGCGAAATCGCTGCCCAGTGCGCCGAGATCCGGGGCGTCGAGCGCGAGGGCGAGCGCGTCGCCGGGCGCGCCGAACGCACCATTCGCTCGCAGCCGGTTCTCGCCGAGGCGCAGCGTCGCGTTGGCCTCGGAGACGCGTCCGTCAGCCACGCGCAGCGCGCCGCGGCCATCGAGCGCGCGCCCGCGGAAGCGGCTGCCCTTCAGCGCGTAGACGAGCCGCACGCTCCAGGCTTCGCCGAGCTCGCCCTCTCCGTCGATTTCCCCGGAAAGCGACGCGGCCGGAAAGTCTCCGAGCGCCGCGGGATCGAAGGCGGAGAATCGAGCGTGCAGGGAGAAGGCGCGCGCGCCGTCCCACTCGCCGCGGCCCGCGATCGCGCCGCGCCCGATCGCGACGCGCACGTCCTCGGCGCGCACGGCTTGGCCCTCGCGCACGATGCGGCCGCGCAGCTCGCGGTCGCTCTCGCGCAGGGCGAGCGTGCCCTCGATGCGCTCCGCGGAGACGCTCGCGTCCACGTCGCCCGCGAGCCGCGTCGCGCGCAGGCTCGCGTGGAGGGCGCGCAGGTCGAGGTCGGCCACGCCGAGCGCGAGGTGCAGCGCGCCGTCGTCGATGCGCCCTTCGCCGCGGGCCTCGCCCGCAGCGCCGAGGCCCGCGGCGAGCTCGGAGAAATGCAGCGCGCCGTCCGCGACCCGGAGCTGCGCCGCCAGCCTGCGCAGCGGAAGCTCGCGGGCGGACAGCGGGCCCGGCTTCGCATTCTCGGCGCGGAGCGTCCCCACGAGCAGCGCCTCTGCGTCGCTGCGCGTCTCGATCACGACGGCGAGATCGCTGTGCGGGGCCGCGCTCCCGTCGCGCACGAAGTCGGCCGTGTCCACGTGCTCGCCTCGCAGCGCGATCGCGCCGAGCCAGGGCCGCGCGAAGGACGCAAAGCGCGCCTCGCCCGTGACGGGCGCGTTGCCGAGCCAGCCGCGCAGCGAGAGCCGCCCGTCGACGAGCGAGCCGTTCGCGTGCAGCGCCGCGCGCGCCCGAGGCGGCTCGCTGCGCGCGTAAGCGAGCGCGCCGGAGAGCGCGAACGGCGGCGCGGTCTCGACGCGCGCTTCGCCCTCGAGGGTTCCCCACGGCGAGGCGAGCTGCGCGAGCCTTGCCTCGTGAGCGCGGCGACCGAGCCGCAGCTCGCCGCGGATCGCCGACAGCTCGGTGCGCTCGGCGATCGTGAGGCGCGCGATCTCCACCCGCGCGATCTCGAGCGGGAAGGGCAGGGCGATGGTCTCGGGCACGCTCGGCGGCTCGTCGCGCTCGGGGCCGGGCTCGACGCGCAGGTGCTCGATCGTGACGGCGCCGAAGGCGAGCGTGCCGGCGAGCAGCGAGCGCCAGCGCGGCTGCAGCTCGGCGCGCTCGGCGATCGTGCGCGTGCCGCCTTGGGACGAGATCACCACCCGCTCTGCCCGCAGCGGTCCGAGCAGCGAGCCGCTCGCGCCCTCGATCACGACGCGGCCGCCGGACAGCGCCTCGCAGCGCGCGGCGAAGAAGCGCAGCGCCGTCTCGGAGGAAGCCGCGAAGGCCGCGGCGAGCGCCAGCGCGCCGAGCACGGCGACGACGACGAGCAGCGCGCGCCGCATCAGAACGTGAGCCCCAGCGAGAAGTGGAGGCGCACGGTGTCGTCGTCCTGGCCGTAGGCCACGTCGATGCGCAGCGGTCCGATCGGGCTCGCCGCGCGCAGGCCGACGCCGTAGCCCAGCGCGATCGGGAAGCTCGCGAGATCGTCCCACGCGTCGCCCGCGTCCACGAACAGCGCCGCGCCGAGCTTCTCGGTGAACCAGTGCGTGGCCTCGGCGCTCGCGAGCGCGAAGTAGCGGCCGCCGAGCACCGCGCCGTTCCGCTCGACGCCGAGCGACTCGAGGTCGTAGCCGCGCACACTCGTGCTGCCGCCGGTGCGGAACAGCATCGACTGCGGGATGCCGGTGCGGCCGCCGGCGGCGACGACGCCCAGCTCGGCGCGCAGGGCGAGGTCGTCTCGCAGCGTGAGCGGCAGGTAGAAGGCGCCGCGCGCGATCGCGCGGCCGAGGGCGCGCGTCGAGACGCCGGGCGGCGCGGCGCCGAGCTGGAGCTGCGCCATCCAGCCGTCGCGGGGCGTGAGCAGGTCGTCGGTCGCGCGCCAGGTGTGCGTGTACTCGAGCAGCAGCGCGTAGACCGATTCCGAGAGCACGCCGGCGGCCTTCTGGCGCGACATCGCAAAGGTGCCGCTGAAGGAAGGGCGGCTGAACTCGTCGAGCGCGGTCGACTTGGCGACCAGCGAGACCTCGTCGGTCACGAGGTCCTCGATGTCGCTGTGCTCGTAGCGGACGCCGGCGCTGTCGGACCAGCCGAAGCGCTCGGGGAGCGAGATCTCGGTCTCGACGCCCTGCTCCAGGAAGTCCGCCTCGACGCGCGCACGCAGGCGCAGCGCGGTATCCAAGAAGTCGTAATTGCGGTACTCGGCGGCGCCGTAGCCCTGCGCGTCGGTGCCGTAACCGACGCTCAGCTCGATCCGCCGCGCGGGCGCCTCGATCACCGCGACGCGCACGGGCGCCGCTTCGACGTGGTCGGTGGTGGTGTCGACGCCGACGTGCGCCGAGGCGAAGTAGCCGGTGGACGCGAGCCGGCGCTGGAAGCGCTCGAGGCGCTCGCGGTCGTAGGTCTCGCCGGGCTCGTAGGGGCGCAGCGTCTCGACGCGCCGCGCGCCGTAGCGGACCAGGCCTTCCACGGCGACGTCACCGAACGCGAATGCGGAGCCGCTGTCGATGGTGAGCGCGATCTCGGCGCTCGAGCGCGCGGGGTCGATGCGGACCTCGCTCGCGGCGATCGACGCCCCGGGCCAGCGCCGCCGCTGCACGCGCTCCAGCGCGCGCTGCTTCGCGGCGAGCCAGCGCTCCTGGGTGAAGATCATGCCGTTCTGCAGCACGAACTCCTTGCGGACCTCGTCCATCGCCTGCGCGTCGAGGAGATCCTCCGACGCGACGATCGGGCCGCTGAAGCGAACGTCGACCGCGCGCACGCGCACCACCTCGCCGCGCTTCACGCGGATGCGCACGCGCATCGGCTGCTCGGTCGCGAACACCTCGGCGCGCACGCGCGCCGCCACGTAGCCGCGCGCCGCGAGGATCTCGCGCGCCTGCGCCTCGGACTCGTGGGCGAGCCGCGTGAGCAGCTCCGCGTCCGGGGGCTCCTCCGCCTCGCGCCAGCGCATCAAGTCGAGGTCCGCCTCGAGCGCCTTGCGAAGCGAGCGCGGCGCCTCGATCTCGACGCGGTAGTTCTCGCGCTGGAGACCCGGCAGCGTGGGCAGCGACTGGCACGCGAGCGCGGCCGCGCAGGCGAGCGCCAGCGCGAGCGGCTGCACGAGTCGTTGCTGGATGCGCAAGTGCTCCACCAAAGTCCGCCTACGATATGAACTCATCGGCCGGAAAGGGGGCGCGCTTGTCTGCAAAGGAGCTCGCTGTGGAGGCCGTGGCGCGGGGCGCCGCCCGGGAAGACGCATGGACGCGCGCGCTCGGGCTCCGCTTCACGCAGGTGACGCCTCAGCGCGTGGTCGCTTACCTCGAGGCGGGTCCGCAGCACCACCAGCCCTACGGCGTCCTGCACGGCGGCGTCTACGCGTCCATCGTGGAGGCCGTCGCCAGCTACGGCGCCGGCAACGCTGCTCTCGCGGCGGGGCAGCGCGGCGTCCTCGGCGTCAGCAACACCACGGATTTCTACCGCTCTCACAGCGAGGGCGAGCTGATGTGCGTGGGCACACCCGTGCACGAGGGGCGCAGCGCGCACGTGTGGCAGGTGGAGGTGACGCGCAGCTCGGACGGGAAGCTGGTGGCGCGGGGGCAGGTGCGGTTCCACGTGCTCCAGGAGACACCGGAGGAGCGGAGGGCGGAGCACGCGGATCTCGAAGGGCGGGACTGAGTGAGGGTCGGGGGAGTCGGTGATGCGGCGTCCGTGCCTGGCGGCGGGACGGCGGCTGCTTCGCGCAATGGCTCGCTCGGCCCCTCTTGGACTCGACCGCGGAGGTTGGGGGGCTTCGTTGTCCGGAGATTCGAGCGGGCATTCTCACCGGGCCTCGCTGCGCTTGACTTGCGCTCCGCAGCCGCCGGCCCGCCGCCAAGCGCTCGAGGCGTCTCCTCCTGCACGCAGAGGTGGGAGGGCGACGCCCGGCGCGGCATTGAGCCGCGCCGGGCGTCGTTGCGCGACGTCGTGCCGCGTACGCGGATCGAGAAGTGCGCGTGACGCGAAGTCGTTGAGCATCGACGCGGGCGCGAAGGAGAGCTGAG
>CAYWRY010000130.1:0-11783 GCA_964460485.1 uncultured Spirochaetales bacterium | reverse complement strand
ACACGGTGAAGGCCGCCGTCGCGCGCGGCGTCGACGTCGCGATCGTCGACACCGCCGGCCGGCTCCAGACCAAGCAGCCGCTGATGCAGGAGCTGGGAAAGATCGTGCGCATCGTCGGCCGCGAATGCCCCGGCGCGCCGCACGAGACGCTGCTCGTGCTCGACGCCAACACCGGCCAGAATGCGATCTCGCAGGCGCGCGAGTTCACGCACGCGGCCGGCGTGACGGGCATCGTGCTGACGAAGCTCGACGGCACTGCGAAGGGCGGCGTAATCATCGGTCTCGCCGACGAGTTCGGGATTCCGGTGAACTACGTCGGCGTGGGTGAGAGCGTCGAGGACCTTCGCGACTTCTCGGCGGACGAATTCGTGGACGCGCTGTTCGAGGCGAGCGCGTAGGTGAGCTCGCATTGGGGACGGATTTGCGCGCGCAATGCAAGTACGTCCCCAATGCAAACAGGAGTCGAGGATGCCCACTCGCTATGTAATGGCGCTCGATCAGGGCACGACTTCGTCGCGCGCGATTCTGTTCGACGAGCGCGGAGCCGTCGTCGCGGTGGACCAGCACGAGTTCACGCAGCACTTCCCGCAGCCGGGCTGGGTGGAGCACGACCCCGCGGAGATCTGGGAGACGCAGCTGCGCGCGGCGTGCGGCGCGCTCGCGAAGGCGAACGCGACGGCGCGCGATGTCGCCGCGCTCGGCATCACGAACCAGCGCGAGACCACGGTGGTGTGGGACCGCGCGACGGGCGAGCCGGTCCATCGCGCGATCGTGTGGCAGTCGCGGCAGACGGTGCCGATCTGCGAGGAGCTTCGCTCGCGCGGGCTCGCCGAAGAGGTTCGGCACAAGACCGGCCTCGTGATCGACGCCTACTTCAGCGCGACGAAGGTGCGCTTCATCCTCGACGCGGTGCCCGGCGCGCAGGCGCGCGCGGAGCGCGGCGAGCTGGCGTTCGGGACGATCGACAGCTGGCTGATCTGGAAGCTGACGCGCGGCCGCGTGCACGCGACCGAAGCCAGCAACGCCTCGCGCACCATGCTCTACGACATCCACGCGCGGCGCTGGGACGACGCACTGCTGCGCGAGCTGCGCATCCCGCGCGAGCTGCTGCCGGCGGTGCATGACTCGAGCTTTGTGTTCGGCGAGGCTGACGTCGCGTGGCTCGGCGGCGCGATCCCGATCGCGGGCGCGGCCGGCGATCAGCAGGCGGCGCTCTTCGGACAAGGCTGCTTCGTCCCGGGCCGCGCGAAGAACACGTACGGCACCGGCTGCTTCCTGTTGATGAACACGGGCCGCGAGGCGCCGCTCTCGAAGAGCGGGCTCGTGACGACGATCGCGTGGGGGCTCGGCGGGCAGGTCGAGTACGCGCTCGAAGGCAGCATCTTCGTGGCGGGCGCCGCAGTGCAGTGGCTGCGCGACGGCCTCGGCCTCGTCGCGAGCGCCGCCGAGTCGGAAGCCGCCGCGCGTTCGGTCCCCGACACGGGCGGCATCTACCTCGTGCCCGCGTTCGTCGGCCTCGGCGCGCCGTACTGGGACGAGCGCGCGCGCGGCGTGATCGTCGGCATCACGCGCGGCACGACGCGCGCACATCTGATCCGCGCCACGCTCGAGGCGATCGCGTACCAGAGCCGCGACGTGGTCGACTGCTTCGCCGCGGATGCCGGCGTCGCGCTCGAGACGCTGCGCGTCGACGGCGGCGCCTGCCAGAACGACTGGCTCATGCAGTTCCAGGCCGACGTGCTCGGCGTCGCCGTGCGGCGCCCCCCCGTGCTCGAGGTCACCGCGCTCGGCGCCGCCGCGCTCGCGGGTCTCGCCGTCGGGTTCTGGCGCGATCGCGGCGCGCTCGAAGCGGCGACGGCCGCCGGTGCGCGCGTGTTCGAACCGCGCATGGAGCGCGACGAGCGGGAGGCGCTCTACGCCGGCTGGAAGCGCGCGGTCGAGCGCGCCCGGGGATGGGAGAGGTGAGCGGCATCAGCGCGGGGCGCCGTTCCGCGGGGCGGAACCCGTGAAGGTGATCGCCCATCGCGGCGCGTCGGGTGAACGACCGGAGAACACGCTGGCCGCGTTTCGCCTCGCCGTCGCGCAGCGCGCCGACATGATCGAGACCGACCTGCATCGCACGCGCGACGGTGCGATCCCCATCACGCACGACGCGACGCTGGATCACCTCGGCGGCCGCGGCGAGATCGCCGACGCGACGCTCGCGGAGGTGCGCGCCCTCGACGCCGGCGGCGGCGAGCGCGTGCCCGTGCTCCAGGAGCTGCTCGACGAACTCGGGGACGAGATTCCGTTCAACCTCGAGCTCAAAGTGGGCTCGCGCGGCGCATACCCGGGCCTCGAGGCCGCGACGCTCGCCGAGGTGGAACGGCGCGGGCTCCTGGGCCGGACGCTGTTCTCGTCGTTCCACGATCCCGTGCTCGCGCGCCTGCGCAGCGAGAGCGCAGCCGCGCGCGTGGCGCTCTTGATCTCGCGCCGGAGCGACGCCGGCTGGCCGGCGCGCGCCCGTGCGCTCGGCGCGGAGGCGCTGAATCCGGAGCTCGCGCTCGTGACGCCCGAGCTGGTGCGGGCCGCGCACGGCGAGGGCCTCGCCGTCTACGTGTTCACCGTGGATCCCGAGCCGCAGATGCGCCGCATGCTCGACCTCGGCGTGGACGGCCTCTTCACGAACTACCCGGCGCGGCTCCGGAAGCTGCTCGAAGACGTTCGACTCCGTTGACGCTGATTTTCCGTTCGCATACGATCCCCGACCGGAAAAGCCGAGGACTCTCGCGGACTTCCGTGAGCCCTGGGCGTTTTTTTCAGCGATCCGAGCGGCAGTTTCGTCACCCCCTGACAAGCGTTCGACGTGTGAGCGCGCGTAGCGGTGTGCCGGGCGACCGAAGCGGACGCTGCGTCATCACAGCACGCACGCGAGCGAATTCCCCAACAACTCGGACGCGACTCGATGAGCGAAGCCGCCCCCGGTCCTTGGCAGAGGCAAGGTCTATACGACCCCGCTTTCGAGCACGACGCCTGCGGCGTCGGGTTCGTCGCCAACGTCCGAGGGGAGAAGTCGCACGACGTCGTGGAGCGCGGCATCCGCGTGCTCGAGAACCTCGAGCACCGCGGCGCGTGCGGGTGCGATCCGGACTCCGGCGACGGCGCCGGCTTGCTCGTGCAGATCCCCGACGCGTTCCTGCGCCGTGAGCTCGCCAAGCAGAAGATCGCGCTGCCCGAGCCTGGGCAGTACGCGGTGGCGATGGTGTTCGTGTCGCAGGACGCCTCCGCCGCCGCACGCCAGGCCGAGCTGTTCGAACAGGCCGTCGCCGCCGAGGGACAACGCGTGATCGGCTGGCGCGAGGTGCCCTCGCACCCAGAGACGATCGGCCGCCTCGCGCGCGCGTCGGCCCCGCGCGTGCGGCAGCTGTTCGTCGCCGCGCAGGGTGCCGCGGCGAGCGATCGCGAAGCCTTCGAGCGCAAGCTCTACGTGATCCGCCGTGTCGCGGAGAAGGCTGTGCTCGCCGAGCACGCCGGCAAGCACTTCTTCTACGTGCCGAGCTGCTCGAGCCGCACGCTCGTCTACACGGGCATGCTCGTGCCGCGGCAGATCCGCGGCTTCTTCCCGGACGTGACCGATCCCGACTTCGCCTCTGCGATGTGTCTCGTGCACTCGCGGTACAGCACCAACACGCTCGGCGCCTGGGACCTCGCGCACCCGTTCCGCTACCTCGCGCACAACGGCGAGATCAACACGATCAAGGGCAACCAGAACTGGATGCGCGCGCGCGAGGGCACGCTCGCCTCTCCGGCGTTTGGCGCCGATCTCCAGAAGCTCTTCCCGATCATGCGCGAGGGCGGCTCGGACTCGCAGCGCATGGACAACGTGCTCGAGTTCCTGGTGCGCACGGGCCGGGAGCTGCCCGAGGCGATCCTGATGATGATCCCGGAGGCGTGGGAGAACCGGGAGGACATGGA
This sequence comes from uncultured Spirochaetales bacterium, assembly GCA_964460485.1. Lineage (GTDB taxonomy): Bacteria > Myxococcota_A > UBA9160 > UBA9160 > UBA6930 > VGRF01. The sequence continues at coordinate 7,829 of CAYWRY010000130.1, read as the reverse complement.
TCCCGCGCTGCGCGCCTACTACGAGTACCACTCGTTCCTGCTCGAGCCGTACGACGGGCCCGCGGACATCGTGTTCTCGGACGGCCGCGTGATCGGCGCCGTGCTCGACCGCAACGGCCTGCGCCCGTCGCGCTACACGGTCACGAAGGACGGCTTCGTGGTGATGGCGTCGGAGGTCGGCGTCGTGCCGATCGCGCCGGAGAACGTGCTCCTGAAGGAGCGCCTGCACCCGGGCCGCATCTTCTGCGTGGATCTCGAGCAGGGCCGCATCCTCGACGACGGCGAGATCAAGCGGCGCTACGCGGCGAAGCATCCCTACCGCGCCTGGGTGGAGCAGAATCGCGTGACGCTCGGGCAGCTGCCCGCGCCGCAGACGCGGCGACCGGCGATGGCCGATGCCGAGCGCCTCCGCCTGCAGCAGGTGTTCGGCTACACGAGCGAGGACCTGCGGCTCCTGCTCGCGCCGATGGCGGCCGAGGGCAAGTGGCCGATCGGCAGCATGGGCGAGGACGCCGCCCTCGCGTGCCTCAGCGACCGCCCGCAGATGCTCTACCGCTACTTCAAGCAGCTGTTCGCGCAGGTCTCGAACCCGCCGATGGACTCGATCAACGAGCGTCCGGTGATGGCGCTCTACTCGCCGCTCGGCGCCGAGGGGAACCTGCTCGAGGAGACGCCCGAGCACGCCCGCATGGTGCGCGTCGAGCACCCGGTCATCACGAACGAAGAGCTGGAGAAGCTGCGCGAGATCGACCGGCCGGGCCTCGAGTCGACGACGCTGCCCTGCCTCTTCAAGACGTCGGAGGGCGGGGCCGGCCTGCGTGCCGCCCTCGAGCGCCTGTGCGCGGAAGCGGAACGAGCGGTGCGCGGCGGCGCGAGCATCTTGATCCTCTCCGACCGCGGCGTCACGGCCGACCTCGCCCCGATCCCGATGCTGCTCGCGACGGGCGCCGTGCACCACCACCTGATCCGCAAGGTGCTGCGCACCCGCTGCGGGATCGTCTGCGAGACGGGCGAGGCGCGCGAGGTCGCGCATCTCGCGCTGCTGATCGGCTACGGCGCCGCGGCGATCAACCCGTACCTCGCGTTCGAGTCGCTCGACGAGATCGTCGCCGAGGGCACGTTCGTGCCCGAGGCGCTCGACGCGGCGACGGCGCGCAAGAACTTCGTGAAGGCCTGCGACAAGGGCCTGCTGAAAACCTTCGCGAAGATGGGCATCTCGACGCTCTACTCGTATCGCGGCGCGCAGATTTTCGAGGCGGTCGGCCTCGACCGCGAGCTCGTCGCGCGCTGCTTCACGGGCACCGCGTCGCGCGTGTCGGGCGTGGGCTACGACGTGATCGCCAAGGAGGCGGCGCAGAAGCACTCGCGCGCCTTCCCGAACGACGACTTCGTGTATCCCGAGCTCGACCCCGGCGGCCTGTATCAATGGCGCACGCGCGGCGAGCGCCACACGTTCAACCCGGACACCGTCTCGCTGCTCCAGATCGCGGTGAAGCGCGGCAGCTGGGAGGACTACAAGGCCTTCTCGAAGGCGGCCGACGGCGACACGGAGAGCGCATCCACGCTGCGCGGCCTGTTCCGCTTCGCGTCGAAGCGCCCGCCGGTTCCGCTCGACGAGGTGGAGCCCGCCAGCGAGATCGTGAAGCGCTTCTGCACCGGCGCGATGTCGTACGGGTCGATCTCGCTCGAGGCGCACCAGACGCTCGCGATCGCGATGAACCGCATCGGTGGCAAGAGCAACACCGGCGAGGGCGGCGAGGACCCGGACCGCTTCACGCCCGACCCGAACGGCGACCTGCGCCGCAGCGCGATCAAGCAGGTGGCATCGGGGCGCTTCGGCGTGACGAGCTGGTATCTGGTCAACGCCGACGAGCTGCAGATCAAGATGGCCCAGGGCGCGAAGCCGGGCGAAGGCGGCGAGCTGCCGGGCCACAAGGTGAACGAGACGATCGCGAAGGTGCGGCACTCGACACCCGGCGTGGGCTTGATCTCGCCGCCGCCGCACCACGACATCTACTCGATCGAGGATCTGGCGCAGCTCATCTACGACCTGAAGAACGCGAACCGCAAGGCGCGCGTCTCGGTGAAGCTCGTGTCGGTCTCGGGCGTGGGTACGATCGCGGCGGGCGTCTCGAAGGGGCGCGCCGACGGCGTGCTGATCAGCGGCCACGACGGCGGCACCGGCGCCTCGCCGCTCGCCTCGATCAAGTACGCGGGCATGCCGTGGGAGATCGGTCTCGCGGAGACCCAGCAGACGCTGGTGCTGAACGACCTGCGCGGCCGGATCCGCGTCCAGACCGACGGCGGCCTGAAGACCGGCCGCGACGTGGCGATCGCCGCGCTGCTCGGCGCCGACGAATTCGGCTTCGCGACCGCCCCGCTCGTCGCGCTCGGCTGCATCCTGATGCGCGTCTGCCACCTGAACACCTGCCCGGTGGGCGTCGCCACGCAGGATCCCGTGCTGCGCAAGCGCTTCGCGGGCACGCCCGAGAGCGTGGTGCGGTACCTGATGTTCATCGCGGAAGAGACCCGCGAGTACATGGCCAAGCTCGGCTTCCGCACGCTCGGCGAGATGGTCGGCCACGTGGAGTGCCTGGACGCCGACAACGCGCTCACGCACTGGAAGGCGAAGGGGCTCGACTTCCGCGAGCTCTTCTACAAGCCGGACGTGCCGCACGCGATCTCGAACGTGACGCGCCAGAACCTGATCGACGATCTCGAGAAGGTGGCGGACGTCGAGCTGCTGCGGCTCGCAGCGCCGGCGCTCGAGCGCGGCGAGAGAGTCGTGATCGAGCGCGAGGTGCACAACACGAACCGCACGCTCGGCACCATCCTCGGCTCCGAGGTGTCGCGCCGCTACGGAGAGGCGGGCCTGCCCGAGGACACGATCACCATCAAGCTCACCGGCAGCGCAGGCCAGAGCCTCGGCGCGTTCTGCACGAACGGCCTCACCTTCGAAGTGGAGGGCGAGACCAACGACTACGCCGGCAAGGGCCTGTGCGGCGCGAAGATCATCGTGAGAGTGCCGCGCGGCGCGACGTTCGAGCCGTCGGAGAACATCATCACCGGCAACGTCGTGCTCTACGGCGCCACCAGCGGCGAGGCCTACTTCCAGGGCGTCGCCGGCGAGCGCTTCTGCGTGCGGAACAGCGGCGCGACCGCGGTGGTCGAGGGCGTCGGCGACCACGGCTGCGAGTACATGACCGGAGGCGTCGCGGTCGTGCTCGGCAAGACGGGGCGCAACTTCGCGGCCGGCATGAGCGGCGGCATCGCCTACGTGCTCGACGAGGACGGCTCGTTCCCGTCGCGCGTGAGCCAGGAGACCGTCGACCTCGACCCGATGACCGACGAGGACTTCGAGGTAGTGCGCCGGCTGGTGCGGCGCCATCGCGACTACACGCGCAGCCGCAAGGCGGACGACGTGCTGCGCAAGTGGGATGCGACCGCGCAGAAGTTCGTGAAGGTGTTCCCGAAGGACTACAAGAAGGCGCTCGGCGACCGCATCGCGTCGGGGAGCGGCAATGGCTGACGCACGCGGGTTCCTGAAGTACAGCCGCGAGAAGACGCACTACCGGCCGGTCGAGGAGCGGCTGCGCGACTGGGCCTGCGTGCAGGAGGACTTCGCGCCGGACCAGACGAAGCAGCAGGCGGCGCGCTGCATGGACTGCGGCATTCCGTTCTGCAACAACGGCTGCCCGCTCGGCAACATCATCCCCGACTTCAACGACCTGGTGTTCCGCGACAAGTGGGAGGACGCCCTCTCGCGCCTCCACTCCACCAACAACTTCCCCGAATTCACCGGCATGGTCTGCCCGGCGCCCTGCGAGCAGGCTTGCGTGCTCGGCATCAACCAGGACCCGGTCGCGATCAAGCAGGTCGAGTGGGAGATCGTGCGGCGAGGCTGGGACGAGAAGTGGATCCAGCCGATCCGCCCCGCGCGCCGAACCGGCCGCTCGGTGGTGGTGGTGGGCTCGGGGCCGGCCGGCCTCGCCGCGGCGCAGCAGCTGAACCGTGCCGGGCACACGGTCACGCTGTTCGAGAAGGCGGATCGCGTCGGCGGTCTGCTGCGCTACGGCATCCCCGACTTCAAGCTCGAGAAGTCGGTGATCGACCGCCGCCTCGAGCAGATGCGCGAGGAGGGCGTCGCCTTCCAGACCGGCGTGCACGTGGGCGCCGACTACTCGGTGGCCGACCTGCGCAAGAACTTCGACGCGGTGCTGCTGTGCATCGGCGCCGAGAAGCCGCGCGACCTCGAGGTGCCGGGTCGAGAGCTGCGCGGCGTGCACTACGCGATGGAGTTCCTGCCGCAGCAGAACCGCCGCGTCGCCGGCGACAGCCTCCCCCACGACCAGGCGATCGTCGCGACTGGGAAGAACGTGGTGATCCTGGGCGGCGGCGATACCGGCTCCGACTGCATCGGCACTTCGCATCGCCAGGGCGCGAAGTCGGTCACCTCGATCGAGCTGCTCCCGCGGCCGCCGGAGGGCCGCCACGCTTCCGAGCCGTGGCCCACCGCGAAGCGGTACTACTTCAACGTGTCGAGCTCGCACGCCGAGGGCGGCGAGCGCTCGTACGCAATCGCGACCAAGCGGCTCAGCGGGAGCGCGGGGCGCGTGGAGAAACTCCACGCGGTGCGGGTCGAGTTCGACCGCGATGCCCTCGACCGGCCGCTGATGAACACGCTCCGCGAGGTCGGCCCCGAGTTCGAGATCCCCGCCGATCTCGTACTGCTCGCGATGGGCTTCGTCGGACCCGTACGGGAAGGGCTGCTGAAGGGCCTCGGAGTCGCCATCGACCCGCGCGGCAACGTGCGGGCGGACCTGAAGACCTTCGCGACCAGCGAGCCCGGGGTGTTCGCGGCCGGCGATTGCCGGCGTGGGCAGTCGCTCGTGGTGTGGGCGATCTGGGAAGGTCGCGAGGCGGCGCGCGCCGTCGACTCCTACCTGTCCGGCGGCATCTCGCACCTGCAGTCGCGGCACGCGTTCGTCTGACGCCCGGCGGTGGGCGGCCGCGAGCGGCGCGAGGCGGCGTCGGCACCGACGGAACCGGACGCAGGTGAGCGCCTTCGGACGGGGCCGCGCGTGTTACGATCGCCCCATCTGGAGGCCGCAGATGGCCGATCGTGCGGCGCGTGGCGACGCCACGCAGTTCGAGCGACTCGAGGCGCTGGTGCGCACTCTCGTCGAGCGTCACCGCACGCTGGCGGCCAGCCAACGCCAGCTGCGCGAGCGCGTCGCCCAGCGCGAGGCGCGCATCAAAGCGCTCGACGCTCAGCTCGTAGAGTCGAACCAGCAGCGGCGCGACGCTGCGAAGCGCATCGACGACCTGGTGGCGCAGCTCGACCGCGTCGAATCCGAGGTGGCGCGCCGCCTGTCGGCGAGCAGCGAGGCGGAATGACTGCCGCCGGCAAGCGCACGGTCCAGGTCAAGATTCAGGGTCGCGCTTACAAGATCCGCGCAGAGGCCGAGGCCGACGCGGCGAGCGTGAACCGCGCGGCGGCGCTGCTCGACGAGACGATCGAACGAGTGCGCATCCGCGCCGGAACCGTAGACAGCGTGGACGTGGCCATGCTCGCCGCCCTCAACGTGGCGAACTCGCTCGTGCTGGAGCGCGAGTCGCGCACGGGAGGGAGCGTGCCCGACGCGCGGCTCGCCGCGCTGATCGAGCTGCTGGAGCGCGCGCTCGACGGCGAGGCGGCGGGCGCGAGCTGAGCGCGCCGCAGGCGAAGCGGGCGCTACGGCGCGAGATGCTGCGTGCGCGGCGGGCGATCCCCTCGCCGGCGCGCAAACGCGCTGGGGAGCGCGTCGCCGAGCGCGTGGCGTCGACGCGCGAGTTCGCCGAGGCCGCGCGCGTCGTGGTGTACGCGGCGACCGAGGACGAGCTTCCCACGGTGAATCTCGTGGAACGGGCGCTCGCGGCTGGCAAGCCGGTGCTCTGGCCGCGCGTGCGCGGGGCGGGCCAGATCGAGGTCGCCGCGGCGGCGCCGCGCGATCTCGTGCCGGACGCCGCGGGCATGGCCGCGCCGCCGCCTTCCGCGCCCGCGATCGCGCTCGCGCGCAGCGATCTCGTGATCGTGCCCGGCGTCGCGTTCACGCGCGCGGGCATGCGACTGGGCCGCGGCGGCGGGCTCTACGACCGGTTGCTCGCGACCTCGCCGGCGACGTCGATCGGCGTCGCGTTCGATATACAACTCGCCGACGAGCTGCCCGTGGAGTCGCACGACCGCGCCGTCGACCTGGTCGTGACGCCGAACGGGCTCTGGAGGAGAACGGAGTGAGCGAGCTGGAACGCGAAGTCGAGCGCCAACTCGAGCGCGTCAAGCTCGGCAGCGTCGACTTCGTCGGCGAGGCGGATCTCCGCGTCCGCCTCGCGGAGGCGATTCGCGGCGGCCGGCCGCTGCGCGTGAAGCTCGGCATGGACCCGTCCGCGCCGGACCTGCACCTCGGCCACACCGTCGCGCTCGAGAAGCTCCGCGTCTTCCAGGAGCTCGGGCACACGCCGATCTTCCTGATCGGCGACTTCACCGCGCGAATCGGCGACCCGACGGGGAAGAAGAAGACGCGCCCCGCGCTCGACGAGGCGACCGTGCAAGAGAACGCGCGCACCTACGTCGAGCAGGTGCGGCGGGTGCTGGACGTCGACCGCGCGGAGATCCGCTTCAACGGCGAGTGGATGAGCCGCTTCGCGCCGTCGGATTTCATCCGCCTGTGCTCGCATTACACGGTCGCGCGCATGCTCGAGCGCGACGACTTCGCGAAGCGGCTGCGTGAAGAGACGCCGATCTCGATCCACGAGCTCTTGTATCCGCTGGTCCAGGGATACGACTCCGTCGCGCTGGCGGCTGACGTGGAGCTCGGGGGAACCGATCAGCTCTTCAACCTGCTGGTGGGCCGAGAGATCCAGAAAGCCTACGGACAGCGGCCGCAGGCCGTAATCACGCAGCCGCTCCTCGTCGGACTCGACGGCCGCGAGAAGATGTCCAAGAGCCTCGGGAACGTCATCGGCGTCCTCGACGCGCCAGCGGAGGCGTTTGGGAAAGCGATGAGCATTCCGGACACCGCCGTCGGGGAGTGGGCGCGGGTGCTGGGCTTCGGGAGCTGGGCGGATCTCGAGGCAAGCGCGCGGGCGCGCCGCGAGCCGGCGATGGCGCTGAAGCGAGAGCTCGCGCGCCGGATCGTCGCGCGGATCCACGGCGATTCTGCCGCGGCGGCGGCGGCCGATCACTTCCGGCGCGTGGTGCAAGAGCGCGAGCGCCCTAGCGACATCCCGCGCGTTTTCGTGGGCAATGCGAGCGTGGGTGGTGTCGGATTGCTCGACGCTCTCCGCACCGCGTTCTCGCTGGCCTCCAACGGCGAGGCGAGACGTCTCGTCGCCCAAGGCGCGGTAGAGATCGACGACCAAGTCGAGAAGGACGCGGCGCGGCGCCTCGCGGCCGGCGTCTACATCGTCAGGGCGGGCAAACGACGCTACGCGGAGATGGTCATCGAGCCCTGACCCCGCGGGGCAGACGAAAAATTGTGGGGGTCGGGGTTGACGCTGAGGGGCTTCCCACTACCTTGCCGCTCCCGCTGACGCCGGCGGACGAGTCTGCGACCGGCAACAGCGAGCGGAACCCCTCCTTGGGGCTCCTTTTGTCCGAAAGATCCCGAACAGGTCTCTTCGGTCTTTGCTCGATCTTTGAAAACCGAATGACGTGCAGGATCGAGCGGGCTTTCCCGCTCGGTGCGAACGGGCAAACGTCAAAACGAATCGACGGTTCTTCGCTTCGGCGAGGGGCCGTTCCGAACAACGGAGCGAGGCACTTCGGTGCCTGCTCTGTGCCAAGTTCA
>CAYWRY010000129.1:0-11950 GCA_964460485.1 uncultured Spirochaetales bacterium | reverse complement strand
CTGAGCCGCGCCGCCGCCCGGAACGCATCGCGCGCGGATCCGACCCGCGCCGCGTGCCCTCACAGGAACAGCGCGACGCTCAGCGCGAGCCCGGTGAGGTAGGTGCCCAGCGCGCCCACGAAGCGCAGCGGATGCGGCTTCGCGAGCGTCGGCGAGAGCAGCATGCCGGCCGCGAGCAGGTAGCGGGACGCGGTGGCGAGCCCCATGCACCAGACCGTCCACACCGGCGGCGGCTCACCGAGGGCGAGCGCCAGCATCAGCACCGCCAGCAGCGGCGCGTACTCGGCGGTGTTGCCGTGAGCGCGCACGAGCTTGTGGAGCGGGTCGGCTGGGTCGCTCGGGTGACCGATCACGACGTTCGAGCTGCCTCGCTTCAGCGAGACGGCGAGGCCGAGGCCAAACAACAGCAGGCCGAGCAGCGCGATGCAGGCGAGGGCGACGGACACGGGGAGTCCTCCTGATTGGCGAGGCGACCCTATCACCGCGCGGCAGCGCGGTGGGAGCGCTTCGCGCGGGCGGGGCTCCCGGGCGGACGGGCACTCGCCCGGGTTCCGGGGCTCCCGCGCTACTCGCCGCAGCAGCGCGTGCTTCGTCTACTTTCGCGCCTGGTTCTTCGGGGCGATCGGCTCCACCCCCGTCTTCCCGCCCAGGCGCGGCAGCCCATCGCTCGCCTCGGTCCAGCTGGCGCGGTCGTCGAAGAACACGTGGAGCTGCGGGGAGCGGTCGATCGCGCCCAACAGATTCGCGAGCGGGACGTCGACGCGGTCCGGATGCTGGTCGTTCTCGCAGAAGAGCGAGGTGCCGCAGCGCGCGCAGAAGCTGCGCGAGCCGTGCTCCGAGGACGCGTAGCGGGTCAAGAGAGCGCCGCCTGCGTCGAGTGTGAGCCGCTCGCGCGCGACGCTCACCCAGGTGACGTAGGCGGCCCCGTGGTTGCGCCGGCACATGGAGCAGTGGCAGTGCGCGCACACCAGCGTCGGCAGCCCGATCGTGAAGCGCACGCCGCCGCACAGGCAGGCGCCCGGAACGCGGCCCGCGGCGCTCACGGCTGCGTCGCTGGCGCGGCGCTCTCGTCGAGCGAGAGGCTGCGGGTGCGCGCAGTGCGGATCGCGAGATAGAGCAGCAGTCCCATCGGTCCAGCCATCAAGGTGAGGAAGAGGCACGGGACGAGGAACAGGTGCGGCACGCCGCGCTGCTGCGCATCGCGCGCCTGCCAGGCCCCGACGAACAGGTCGAACGCCAGATAGTGCACCCAGCCCACCAGCAGCGTGCGCGGGTTCGCGAAGGCGGCCGAGACGCCAGCGAGGCTCGAGAGGCTCGCGCTCTCGGAGGCGCCGCTGCTACCCGGCCCGACCGCGAGGAAGCCCGCGGTGTAGGCGACGCCGAGCAGCGCGGGATAGAGCAGCGAGTGCACGAGGCGCCGCGTCCACTCCCAGCGCGGCGCGACCACGAGCAGCCCCCACGCGGGCAAGACGGAGGCGTTCGCGAGCGCGAAGAGCTGTTCGTCGCTCATTGCGCTGCGCCGGCCGCGGGCTGTGCGGCCGCGCGCTCCTCGTCCGTGAGGTCGAAGCGCAGCACCACCTGCTGCGCCTCCGCCGCCTGGCCGGGCTGATAGGTCCAGCTCGTTACGGCATACAGCGCGTTCGAGTCGAACAAGAGCGGCGGCGTGGACTCGACGACGCGCACGTTCGCGACGGCGCCGTCCTCGCGCACGTCGAAGCGCAGCCGCACCTTGCCGTCGAGGCCCGCGATTCGCGTGAGGGTCGGATGCGCGGGCTGCGGGCGGTCGACCGGCTTCGGCTTCGGGCCGGCGTAGTCGGTGAGCGGCGGCAGCTCCGCCGCGTCGATCTGGCGCACGCGCATGATCGCCGTGACGGCGGCCTCCGTATTCGGGTAGCTCGTGATGATGGTCTCGTAGAGCGCGCGCGCCTCGCTGCGCGACTCGCGCTCCGCGCAGTAGGCGAGCAGCAGGTCGCGCAGCGGCCTCTGCTCCGCGGTCTCGCACGCCGCGCACAGCGCGAGGCGGCGCCGCGCGATCGCGCAGCCCTCCGCGGCGAACTCGCGCGTGGCGGCGGCGAGGCCGCCGAGGTCGTCCGCAGCCGCGCTGCTCGCCCCGGGCGCCGCGCTCCCCGCGTCGCTCGCCCCCGCCTCCGCGGGTTCGGCGGGCTTCTGCTCGTCCTTGCCGCACGCGGCGAGCGCGAGCGCGACGGCGAGTCCGGCGGCGAGCGAAGGGCGACGGCGGGCGATCACGGGGCCTCCGAGCGAGCGGGCGGGAGCATGCCGCGCGATAGCATCGCTCGCCGTGCGCACGGGCATCAATCTCTTGCTCTGGACCGACGAGCCGACGCGCGAGTCGCACCTCCCGCTCTACGAACGCCTCGCGCAGATGGGCTACGACGGCCTCGAGCTGCCGATCTTCGGCGGGGAGCCCGAGCGCTTCCGCGCGCTCGGCGCGCGGCTCGCCGACCTGGGCCTCGCGCGCACCGCGACCGCGATCTGTCCCGCGGAGGCCGACCCGATCCATCCAGACGTCGCGGTGCGGCGCTCCGCCGTCGCACACCTGCAGCGGGTCATCGACTGCGCCGAGGCCGCCGGCGCGGAGCTGGTGGGCGGCCCGCTCTACGCCGCGATCGGCAAGTTCTCGGGCAAACCGCCCACCGACTCGGAGTGGGAGGCGAGCGTCGACGTGATGCAGGCGGCGGCGGACTACGCAGCGCGCGCCGGCATCACGCTCGTGTTCGAGTTCCTGAATCGCTTCGAGATCTACCTGCTCAACGACACGGCCCAGACCGCGCGCTACGCCCGCTGCGTCGCGCGGCCCAACGTCGGGGTCCACTACGACACGTTTCACGCGCACATCGAGGAGAAGGACCCGGTGGGCGCGATCGAGCAGGCGGGCGCTGCGATCCGCCACGTGCACGTGTCGGAGAACGACCGCAGCACGCCGGGTCGCGGGCAGGTGCGCTGGTCCGACACCTTCGCCGCGCTGCGCCGCGTCGGCTACGACGGCTGGCTCACGATCGAGGCGTTCGGCGCGGCGCTGCCTGCGCTCGCGGCGGCGACGAAGATCTGGCGGCGCCTGTTCGTGGACGAGGAGGTGCTGGCGCGCGAAGGGCTCGCGTTCGTGCGGCGGAGCTGGGCGGAGGCGGCGCGCGGCTGAAGCTCGCCGCGCGCCTCGGACCCGCTCAAGTGTTCGTGATCCACGGGCCGCCGGCGCCCAGCTGGTAGAGGCCGGTGCGCGGCGTGCCGCTCGCGCCGCTGCCCATCGCCCGCGCACGCAGGTAGAGGCGGGCGCGATCGCGGCGCTTGTTGACCTTGAGCGCCGCCTTCGCGGTCAGCGAGCTGATCGTGACGGGCTCCTCGCACAGCGCCGACGCGTCGGCTTCGAGCGACGCCTCCAGCGCGGCGAGGCTCGCCGCGTCGAGGGTGAGGAGGTGCAGCCGCGGGGTCGGCGCCGTGGACGTGCCGGTGTAGGTCGTGGCGCCGAGGTCCGCAGACCATGCGCCGCTCGGGTCGAGGGTCACGTCGGCGCTGACGGGGCCGACCTGGCGGCCGCAGCGCGGGACGCGCAGGCGGTCTCGACCGATCAGGGTGCCGCCTTCGCCGGGCGCGAGCTGGGCGAGAGCGGGGGTGGCGAAGGCGAAACAGCAGGCGAGGACGAGGAGCGAGCGGGTCTTTGACATCGGCGTTCTCCTGTGGCTTGGAAGTGGCGCTGCCCTTGCAGCACGATCCGCGCCGCGCGCGAACGGCTGCACGGGGGCAAACCCGCCTTCGCCGCCGGGGTTGCGCGAGGAGCTCCGCCATTGCCCAGCGTTCGCCCCTTCGCTCCCAAGCACATGCCGGTGGGCGTCCTCACCGCCGCGCTACAGGAGCTGACGCCGCGCGCGAAGCGCGACGCGGACCCCGACCTCGCGATCGAGGAGTGGCTCGATTACGCGCGGCGCATGGGCGCAGATTGCATCCAGCTTTCCGCCGCGCTGCACCCGAGCGAGGCCGACGTGCCCGCGGAGGCGCTGCTCGACCCGGTGGCGAACACGCTCGACCTGCGGGCTCCGTTCACGCGCGAGCGAGCGCGCCGCGCCCTCGCCGCGGCTCGCGCGAGCGGCGTGGCGATCGCCGACGTCGGCTACTTCGACGACATGCTGCACGCCGACCCCGCGCTGCGCGCGAAGAAGCACGCCTTCATGCTGCGCGCGATGGACGCCGCGGTGCTGCTCGGCGCGCCGGCGGTGTGCGGTTTCGTCGGCCGCAATCAATCGCTCACGCTCGACGAGAATCTCGCGGACTTCGAGCGCTCGTTCGTGCCGCTCCTGCGCGAGGCCCAGGCGCGCGGCCTCCAGTACCGCGTCGAGCAGTGCCCGATGCCCGGCTGGACCGCCGGCGACAACTTCCACAACAACCTCGCCTACACGCCCGGCGCCTGGATCGCCCTGCACCGCATCTGCGAGCGCCACGGCGTCGGCGACGCCCTCCGCATCCACTACGACCCGTCGCACGCGATCCTGATGGGTCAGGACACGCGCTCGGTCTTCCAGCTGCTGCGGGACGAGGGCTACGGATTCCTGATCGCCGGCTTCCACGTGAAGGGCCAGGTGATCGACGCGCGCGGCCTCGCGGCGTGGGGCTACGGCGGGCAGACGCTGGAGCGCGGCTCCGATCCAGCGGCGGCGTGGAAGAAGCAGAGCGTCTTCGCCGAGCACGAGCTGCCGGGCACCGCGAGGCACGACCCGCTCGCGTACCTCCAGAACCGCAGCGTCGACTGGCTCGACCATCAGCTCGCCGCGCGCGAGCTGTTGCCGCTCGATCCCGAGCGCACGCCGTTGATCGTCGAGCACGAGTACCCCCGCGCGCGCGTCCAGGATCCGGAGGCGCTGCTGCCCATTCTCGCCGGATCGCTCACCTTCGCGCGCTCCATCGACCGCGCGGCCGCCGCGATGTTCGCGCTGCAGCACGAGGTGCTCGCGGCGCAGGGAATCCCCGCGCAGGGGCGCGGGCGCGAGGCGTATCGGAGCTGACGGCGGTTCGCGCGCGCCCGCGTTCGTTCAGCGCGCCGCATCGAGCGGGAGCATCTCGGCGACGGCCGGCTGCGGATCGGCGGCGTCGTGGCGCTCCAGCAGGATGGCCTTCGCCCTGTAGGCGTGCCGGATGTCCGTGCGGCGGTAGCCGGACACCGCCGCGAGCATCTCGGCGGGCAGCTCGCTTTCGTCGCGTCCGAACGCGATCAGCCAGATGCGGTGCGGCGACTCCCGCTCGACGAACTCGGCCCAGTCGCTCCCGACGAGCCGTTCGAGATGATCGGGCAGGTAGTAGTAGAGCGGCGGATAGCGGTAGCTGGAGCGCATCACGAAGATGGCGTCGCCCGGGGCGAGCTCCGGCAGGAGCTCGCGCGCGAGGCCGCGGTAGTCGCGCGGGCTGGCCTGGGCCCGCGCGAAGTAGGCGGTCGACGAGACGCAGATCGCGGCCAACAGCGCCGCCGCACCGCTTGCCAACAGCGGCCTGCGCGCGAGCGCGACGACGCCGCCTGCTACCGCGATCAGCAGGAACGGCACGTACGGGAGGGCGCCGCGCGCGACCCACGAGGGCCGTGCAGCGGACACCGCGATCATCAGCAGCGGCGGGAGCAGCGCGATCCAGAGCGAGACGGGCTCGCCGGCGCGGCGGAGCGCGGGCGCGGGACGCAGGCGCGGCTCGACGAGCGTGCGCAGCGTCTCCGCGAGGCCGAGCAGCAGCAGCGGGAACGTCGCCGTCGCGAGCACCACGAGGCGTGTGGCTCCCGCCGAGACGTAGAGCGCCAGCATCGCGCCGCTCGCGACGAGCGCGAGGTCGCCGAACAGCCAGGCCGGCATCCACGGCGGCTTCGCCTCGTGCGGCGCCGCGGGGATCGGTCGCGACGCGGCCCGCATCGCGCAGAGCGCGAGCAGGCCGATCGTGAGCAGCAGCACCAGCGCCGGCGGGAAGTGCGTCTCGGGCGCGTCTCCCCAGAACTTCGCGTTGCTCACGTAGGCGAAGCCCAGCTCGAGGTAGTCGAGCTTCGGGTCGTCCCACTTCGTTCCGGGGTTCTGGAGGATCGCGAGCGCGATCACCGGAGAGCCGGCCACCACCGCCGCCAGCTGGACGCGCAGCGCGCGCAGGCGCCCGCGCTCGCCCCATTCGCGCAGGGCGCCGGCGAGCATCTGCGCGAACACGAGCGGCCACACATAAATCTGCGTCCACAGGCCGAGGCTCGTGCTCGCGAACAGGCCCAGCGCATCGCCGGGACGCTCGCGCTCGAGATGGCGGAGCAGGAAGAGCGTCGAGAGCAAGCCCAGGAACGCGGCCATGCCGTACGGCCGCGCCATCTGGCTCCAATGGACATGGAAGCCGTGGAGCGCGAGCAGGGCCGCCGGCAACAGCGCCCAGGCCTTCGGGAGCTCGCGCCGCGCAATCGCGAACACCAGCAAGATCGAGAGCGCGCCGAGCAGCGCGGAAGGCATGCGGTAGCTCACCTCGCTGTTGCCGAAGACGCGGACCCAGGGCACGAGCGCGACGAAGTAGGCGGGTGGATGACCGTCCTCGAGCGTGGTGACGAGCACGTCGCGCATGCTCATGCGCGGCGAGGGCACGGTCGTCCACGCGGGCACGGGGATGCCGGGCACGAAGTTCTCGGGATGCGAGAGGCTGCGCTCGCCGATGTCCACGACGCGCAGCCCGAGGCCGAGCGAGAAGAGCAGCAGCAGCGCCGCGGCGATCGCCCCCGGCCTCGCGGCCCCGCCGCCCGATGCGCCTCGGAGCGGATCGCCTGCTCTCTCGCCCGTCACGCGCGAGCCCTCCCGGAGTCCTCCCCTTGGCTGGCCTCGGCTGGCGGCGCGGTCGGGACCGATGGTTCCCTAGAAACCCTTCGGATGGCGAGGGGAGGCGCTTGAAGCGCCGGGGAGACGTTGCCCGGCCGCCCGGCCCGTGGTCCAATCGCGGCCATGACGCTCCGCATCGAGCCGACGCGCGCGACCCTCGGCGCCTTCGTCACGGGCGTGAAGCTGGCTGCGCTCCGCGAGGCGGAATGGCGCGCCATCGAGGGCGCGTTCCTGGAGCACGCGCTGCTGATCTTCCCCGGCCAGCACCTCAGCGCGGACGAGCAGGCCGCCTTCGCGCGGCGCTTCGGCGAGATCGAGCACATCGTGCCCACGCGCGCGACGGTGCCGATCTCCAACAGGCGGCCCGACGGCTCCCTCCTCGCCGACGACGACCCGGGCATGCGCATCATGCTCGGCAACGAGGGCTGGCACACCGACAGCTCGTACATGCCGCTCGCCGCAAAGGCGTCTGTGCTCTCCGCGCACGTCGTGCCGTCGCGCGGCGGGCAGACGGAGTGGGCGGACATGCGCGCCGCCTATCAGGCCCTCGACGACGCCACGCGCGCACGCATCGCGGACCTCTCGGCCCTTCACTCGATCAAGTACTCCCAGTCGCGCATCGGTCTCGGCGAGGGCTACGCCGGCTACGGGTTCGACGTCGAGAAGGCGCCGCTGCGCCCGCTCGTGAAGCGGCATCCCGTCACGGGCCGCCCGTCGCTCTTCATCGGCCGCCACGCGCACGGCATCCCCGGCCTCGCGCCCGAGGAGTCCGAGCGGCTGCTCGACGAGCTGACGGCGTTCGCCTGCCAGCCGCCGCGCACGTTCGAGCACGCCTGGACGCCGGGGGACGTCGCGATCTGGGACAACCGCTGCGTGCTTCACCGCGCGCGACCCTACGACCACCGCGAGGCGCGCGTCATGCACCACACGCGCATCGCGGGCGACCCGGCGACGGAAGCGGCGTAGCCCGCGCGCCGCCCCGCGACGATGAGCGAGCCCACGCGCGAGGACGGCGGAGCCGGCGAGTCTCGCGCACTCGATCGCTTCGCGGCGCTGATGTCGCGCTACGTGCCGGACGCAATCACGGCATGCGCCGTGCTGCTGCTCGTGCTGCTGGGCGCCGCGCTCGCGCTGGGCAACGGGCCGCGCCAAGTCGGCGAGGCCTACTACACCGGCCTCTGGATGCTGCTGCCCTTCACGATGCAGATGACGCTGATCATCGTGCTCTCGGCAACGCTCGCCTCGACGCCGGTCTTCCGCACCGCGATCGCCGCGCTCGCTCGACTGCCGCGCAGCACGGCGCAGGTGGTCGCGCTCTCCGTGCTCGTCACCGCCCTCGTGTCCTACTTCTATTGGGGCCTCGGCGTCGTGCTCGGCCCGATCGTGGCCGTGAACTTCGCGCGCGAGGCCGAGCGGCGCGGCATCGCCGTCGACTTCCTGTTCCTGCTCGCCACGAACTGGGGGAGCCACGCGGTCTGGCAGTACGGGCTCTCCTCGAGCGCGGCGCTGATCGTCGCCACGCCCGGCCACCCGCTGGAGAGCGCGATCGGCGTGATTCCGCTCGCGAGCACGATCGGCTCGCCGGCCGCGATCGCTCACGTGCTCGTCTACACCGCGGCCGTGGTTGCGGCGGGCTGCTGCTTCATGCCGCGCGCGCCGCGGCCGATCTCGCGGTTCCCGGGAACCGAGAAGCTCGGCGAGCCGGTCGTGGACGACGGCGACGCCGGGCGCAGCTTCGCCGAGCGGCTCGAGCGCACCTCGTTCGCGACGGCGGTGTTCTGCGCTGCGCTCGCCGCCTGGCTCTGGATGCACTTCGTCACGAAGGGCGCAAGCCTCGACTTCAACTCGCTGAACGCGGTGCTGCTGCTGCTCTGCCTCGCGCTGCACCGAAACGTGAGCCGCTTCTCGCGCGCGCTCGAGCGAGCGGTCGCGACCGGCTGGCCGGTGATCGTGCTCTACCACCTCTACGCGGGCGTCGCGGGCGTGATCCAGTACACGAGCCTCGGCACGGAGATCGCGGGGCTCGTGGCGAGCGTGTCGACGCCGCTCACCTTCCCGCTGCTCACTGCCGCGAGCGGAACGCTGTTCGCGCTGTTCATCCCGTCGAGCGGCGGGCAGTGGGCGATCCAGGGCTTCGTGACGTCGCAGGCGGCGACGGAGGTCGGCGTCTCGGTGCCGCGCGGCTTGCTCTCGCTCGGCGTCGGCGACCACATGGGCAACCTCGCCTCGCCGTTCTGGTACCTGATCGTCGCCGGCATCGCGGGCGTCGACTTCCGCAGCTTCTACGGCTACGGGCTCGCCTACGCCGCGCTCTGGTTCGTGCTCGGGACGGCGGCGTTCACGTTCCTGCCTTGTTAGGGGGCGGTGGGCCGCCCGCGTCAGCCGAGCGCAGCCCTCGCTGCGCCGATCAGCGAGCCGAGCAGCAGCGCGATGTTCGCGAGGGCGCTGATCGCGAAGCCGGGGCCGCGCTTCTGCGCCTCGGCCGTGTAGCCGCGGAAGTAGAGCGCGCGGCCGACGATGAAGACGAGGCCGAGGGCGCAGGCGATTCCCGCGCTCACGAAGCTGGCGAACGCCAAGACGCTCGGGATGAAGATCACGAGCTGCTCCAGCGTGTTCTGGTGCGCGCGGTTCATGCGCTCCCAGGTCGGATGCCCGGAGGTCGCGGGAGCGGGCACGTTGTAGGTGCCGCGCGCGCGGCCCACGAGCGTGCCGAACACGAAGTACTCGATCAGGGCGAGCGCGATCACGGCGTTCACGGCGGCGTCGTAGCTCATGGCGATTCCTCCCGTTCAGGCGATCTGCTTCCCCAGCGCGGCATAGCGGTCGAGCAGCGGCAGCACCTCTTCCGCCTTCGCGGGCGGGAGGCCGAACACGCAGCGCGCAACGCCGGCGTCGCGCGCTCTCGCGAGCACGTCGGGCTGCGGCGGCGCGGCGAAGATCGAGATCTCGAACTTCGCGGGGTCGCGACCGGCGGCGCTCACGCGCCCCTGCACCTCGGGGATGCGCTCGAGGATCTCGTCGCGCCCGAAGATGGGCATCCAGCCGTCGCCGTAGTCGACGGCGCGCTCCACCGCCTTCGGGAAACCGCCGCCCAGGTGGATGGGCGGGTGCGGCTTCTGCACCGGCTTCGGCCACGCCATCACCGGCGCGAAATCGACGTACTTGCCGTGGAACTCGGCCTTCGACTTCGTCCACAGCTCCTTCATGGCGAGCACGCGCTCGCGCATCAGGGAGAGGCGCGTCTTGAAGTCGGTGCCGTGGTTGCGCATCTCCTCGGCGTTCCAGCCGGCGCCGATGCCGAACAGGAAGCGGCCGTTCGAGACGCGGTCGAGGGTCGCCACGTTCTTCGCGGTCTGGAACGGGTCGCGCTGCACGACCAGGCAGATGCCCGTGGCGAGCTTGAGGCGCGTGGTCACCGCGGCCGCCGCGGCGAGCGAGACGAACGGCTCGTAGACGTCGTAGTACATCTTCGGCAGCTCGGGTCCGCCGGGCCAAGGCGACTTCCGCTCCACCGGGATGTGCGTGTGCTCGGGCAGCCAGAGCGACTCGAAGCCGCGCGCCTCCGCCTCGCGCGCGAGCTCGGCCGGCTGGATCGCGTAGTCGGTCGGGAAGTAGGTGAGTCCGAAGTGCATGGCCCGATCATGCCACGCCGCGTCTCGATGGGGACGTTGTTGCACGAAAGGTGAGATTCCCGAGCGAGTTCGCTGCGTTGGAGGAACGCGACTGGCACGCGCGTGGCGCTTTTCGTCAAAGAACGTCCCCGACGGCCTCCTCGTGGAACGCCTGCACGCGCGCGGCGAAGCGCTCGGGGTCCGCGCGGTGCAGCCAGTGGCCGTGCGCTTCCCAGGTCTTCGGCGATACCGTGGATCAGCAACACGGGGTCGCCGGAGCCCTCTTCGCGGTAGGTGATCTCGACGCCGTCCCCGATCGCGAGGCGGCGCGGCGGGCTCACGACATCTCCATCCCGCCGGCGACGTTCAGCGAGACGCCGGTGACGTTCGGCGCGGTGGCGAGGTAGAGCACGGCGCTCGCGATATCGGCGGGCGTCTGCTCGCGGCCGAGCGGGATCGCCTGCTTCACCGCCGCGTCGTAGGCGACTCTGCCGCCGCGCTCTTCGCTGGCGAGGTGATGCGTCCACATGTGCGTCGCGAGGATGCCCGGGCAGACGGCGTTCACGCGCACGCCGCGCGGCGCGAGCTCCTGGGCGAGCGCCTGGGTGAAGCCGACCACGGCGAACTTGCTGGAGCAGTAGAGCGAGCCGGTCGCGTAGCCGCGCTTTCCCGCCACCGAGGCGACGTTGACGATCGCGCCTTGCGTCTTCGTCAGCTCGCCGAGCGCCGCGCGCGACGCCAGGTAGGGGCCCTTCACGTTGACGGCGTAGACGAAGTCCCAGCGCGCTTCGTCGATCTCCTCGATGCGACCGAAGTGAACGACGCCGGCGTTGTTGACGAGCAGGTCGATCCGCCCGAACGCCTCGCGCGTGCGCGCCACGAGCGCGTCGAGCTGGGCGGCCTTCGTGACGTCGCACGGGACCGCGAGCGTCTTGCCGCCGCCGCGCGCTGCGATCTCGCGCGCGGCCTCCTCGAGCTGCGCCGCCGAGGAGAGCCGATAGGTCAGGTGGGCCTCGCCGCTCGCGACGTCCGCGAGCACGACGTGTGCGCTCGCGTCGGCGAGCGCCTCCGCGATGCCGCGCCCGATTCCGCGCGCCGCCCCGGTCACGATCGCCACCCGGCCCGCGAGCATCGGCGTACCCTCCGTGTCGGGACTCTACTCCGGTGGGCGGCGCCCTTTGGGGTCTGACCCCAAAGGGCCACGCGCGGTAGCGTCGCCCGGCCTGCAGCCGAGGTCCTCTTGCCCAAAGCGAAGCTGCGCGTCGCGATGATCGGCTGCGAGTTCATGGGGCGCGCCCACGCGAACGCCTGGCGCCAGGCGCCGCACTTTTTCGAGCTGCCGAGCGAGCCCGTGCTCCAGGTGGCGTGCGCGCGCGACGCCGCAAAGCTCGCGCGCGCGGCCGAGAAGCTCGGTTTCGCGGAGTTCACGACGGATTGGCGAACGGCGATTCGCCGCCCCGACGTCGACGTGGTCGACGTCTGCACGCCCGGCGACTCGCACGCAGAGATCGC
>CAYWRY010000128.1:0-11962 GCA_964460485.1 uncultured Spirochaetales bacterium | reverse complement strand
CACCGCACTGAAAATGCGGGTGTCGCCAGTTCGATTCTGGCCTGGGCCACCACCCCCATCGCGCGGCTAACGCATTGGAATCGCGAGCGAATTCCGCGCCCGCACGGAGCGAACGGGAAGCGCGACCGCGTCAGCCCAGCACCGCCTCCGCGATCAGCTCGTAGCTCCGCACCCGCGCCGCGAAGTCGAAGCAGATCGTCACGATCCCCAGCTCGGGCGTGCCGTAGGCGTCGGCGAGGTCCTGGAGGCCGGCGAGCACCTGCTTCGGGTCGCCCACCAGAGCGGGTGTCGTGCTCCGCGCGAGATAGTCGAGCTCCGCGGGCGAGTACGGGTAGGCGAGGGCCTCCTCCGGGCTGGCCGTGCCGGCGTGGACGCCGCGCGCCAGGTTGAGGCGCGAGAGCCGGAGGCTCGCGGCGTGGTACTGCGCCTCGGCCTCGCTCGGTGCGCACAGCGCCATCACGCCGACGTGCACGCGCGGCTCGGCAAACCAGCGCGAGGGCGCGAAGCGCTCGCGGTAGGTGTCGACGATCGCGGGGCCGCTGCCGGCGTGCGCGCCGAAGAAGTGGGCGAAGCTGAAGGCCAGGCCGCGCTCCGCGGCGAGCAGCGCGGAGTCGATGCCCGAGCCGAGGAGCCACAGCTCGGGCATGCCGCCGGGCGTCGGGCCCGCGTGGATGCCGCGGAACGGGTGCCCGGGCGGCAGCTCGTCGGCGAGGAACCCGACGAGGTCGTCCACCTGCTCCGGGTAGCGGTGCACGTCCTTCATCGGGCCGGGGTAGGCGAGCGCGGCGGCGGTGCGGGGGTCGCTCCCGGGTGCGCGGCCGAGGCCGAGGTCGATGCGGCCCGGGAACAGCGTCTCCAGCATGCGGAAGTTCTCGGCGACCTTGAGCGCGCTGTAGTGCGTGAGCATCACGCCGCCGCTGCCGACGCGGATCGCGCGCGTGCGCGCCGCGATCTGCCCGATCAGGATCTCGGGGCTCGTGCTCGCGATGCTCGGCAGCGAGTGGTGCTCGGCCACCCAGTAGCGCTCGTAGCCGAGCGCGTCGGCGCGCTCGGCGAGCGCGAGCGTTTCGCGCAGCGCGTCGGCCGCCGTCCCGCCCTTGCGGACGGGCGACTGGTCGACCACCGAGAGGCGCAGCCGCACATCCGCCCCCGCGCCGCCGGTCAGAGGCTCACGGCCAGGCGCGAGTAGAGGAAGCGGCCGTTCACGCCGACCGGCGACAGGATGTCGTAGGGCAGGTTCCCGAAGTAGCTGAGGTCGGCGATCGAGGGGTCCGGGTAGTCGTCCAGCAGGTTCACCGCGCCGAACTTGGTCGCCACCGCCTGCTGCACCTGATGACTAGCCTCGAGGTCGAGCTGTCCCTCGGCGCCGTAGCGCTGCCGCGGCTCGAAGCCGCCGCCGAGGTTGAAGACGCGCTCGGCAGAGGCGAACGCGCTGACGCGCGCCAGCGCCGAGAGCTTCTCGCCCGACGAGTCGAAGGTGACGATCGTCTTCCAGCGCGGCGCTGCCGTCTCGATGGTGTTCGTCTCCTCGACGCCGAGCGGCGCCTCGCCGTTCAGCCAAAGGTCGTAGGCCTCGCTGTTCGGGTCGCCCATCGTGTAGCTGCGCCGGCCGAGCAGGTAGTCGTTGCCGGGATCGGCGAAGAAGAACGAGATCTGGTCGCGGCCAGTGCGGTTCGCCTCGTCGCGGCTCTCGAGGTCGAAGCCCACGCGTAGCAAGCCCTCGTTTGGCAGCGCGAAGCCGGCGCCGATTCGGAGGCGAAGCGGTGCGGACAAAGGCGTCCCTTCGTCGTCGAGCGGGCGACCTCGTGGGAGGCGGAGCGCGGTCGCGCCGGTCGCGCTTCGCCTCGAAGCGACGCGGCACTCTATCCGAACCGCGAGCGCGCAAACGCGCGCGGCGAGGCCCGGCGAGGCAGCGCGGGTGCGCGGCGGGCCGCCGCGTCAGCGCCGGTAGGAGGCGTCCTCGCGGCTGCGCTTGCCGCTCTCGAAGGCATCGTGCGGGTACTCGGCGGCGATCGGCTCGACCTTGCTCCAGTCGTGCACGACCTGACGATGGGCGATGCGCCACTCGCCACCGCGCTTCTCGAAGCGGTCGAGGTAGCGGCCGCCGAACGTCTCGAGCACGAGCTGCCCGTCGCGCCGCAGCTTGTGGCGGGCAAGCGTGTAGCTCTCGACGTGCGCGGTCGCGCCGGCGAGCTCGATCGAGACGTTCGCGATCAGGTGCATCGTCGCGAGCGCGTGGGCGTTCAGCGCCTTCACCACATAGGGCGCGAAGCCCGGGCCGCTGCCCTGGTAGACGCCGTGGTCGTCGGTGGCGTCCGGCCAGTACACGCCGGCGATCAGCGCCTCGTCGCCGCGGTCGACGCCGCGGCAGTACTGCACCAGCACCCGGTGAATCGCCACCTCGTCGAGCAGGCGCTGCATCTCTTCCATCGGTGCCTCCTTCAAAGTTGCATCGGGGACGTACTTGCATCCGCCCAGAGGGCGAGCGCGGCGCGGCCGGCGCGGAGGGCGACGCGGGCTCCGCGCGCCTCGGCCGGGAGGTCGCCGCTCAGCGCGAGCCCGAAGCGCGCGGGCGCTCGCTCCGGCAGCTCGCCGCGCGCGCGCAGCGACCCGGCGGCTCGCCGCACGTGTCCGAGCGCGACGATCCCCGCGGTGAAGCGTGCATTCAGCTCGACGACCGGGCGCAGCGTCTCGGCGCCGCTCTCCGGATCGCGATAGGTGAACGCGTCAACGCCGCAGGGCCCGCGGTAGCCGGCGGCCGCCGCGGCCCGCGCCACGTGCAGCGCCGCCGCTCGCAGCTCCGCGTCGCAGGCGAGCCCCGACGCGACCGCGCCGCGCGCGTCGACGCTGCCGCGATGGCCGCGCGGTGCGCCGGCGGGGGTGACGTCCTGCGCGAGCGTGCCGAGCAGCTCGACGCCGCCGTCGCCGTGCACGAAGAGCTGCGTGGACGCGTCCGCGCTGCGCACCAGCCACGGCTCGAGCAGCGCGCCGCCGCGCTCGGCCAGCCGCGGCAGCGCTGCGTGCCAGCGCACGTCGCCCGGCGTGCCTCCGCTCGCGCGCCCGCGCGCGCTCGTGCCGAGGCGCGGCTTCAGCACGAAGCTGCGCCTCGCCCACGCCGGCCACGCGGCGACGCGCGCCTCGATCGCGCGGGCGGCGTCCGGCGCGCGCAGCTCGTCGGGCTCCAGCACGGCGATCACCTCGCGCAGCGCTGGCGGCGCGAAGCCCGCCTCACAAGCGGCGCGCCACGCGAAGGCCTTGTCGTGCACGGCGCTCGCCACGCGCGCGGGCGCGCCGAACAGCGCGGCGCCGGCGTCGCGCGCGGCCTCCTCCGCGCTCGCGTCGTTCCACCACGCCGCGACGCCCTCGCGCGGCAGCCACGCGAACGCCGCCGGCTCCTCCCAGAGCGCGCGCCACAGCGCGGCGAGCGCGCGCGGCTGCGGCGAATGGCGAGCGCGCTCCGCCGCTGCGGCGCCCTCCTCCGCGCCGAGGTTCGCGAGCAGCACGAGCTTCGGATGCGGCGCGGCCGGCGCTTCCTGCGGCGATCGGGCGTGGCGCACGTGCGCGACGAACTTCGCGTCGAGGCCCGCGGCCTGCCGCGCGCCGGCGTCGAAGCGGCGGCCCTTCGCGCGCGCTGCCGAGAACGGGAACGGCACGCTCGCCTCGAAGCGCTGGGTGTCTCCGGCTCCCGGGACGCCCAGCTCGCGCAGCGCGCGCGCCGCGAGCGCGACGTGCCCGACCTCGTCGGCGTGCACGCGCGCGCATGCCTCCGCGCTCGCGGCGTCGCCCACGGCGGCGAAGGCCTCGGCATAGAGACCGGCGAAGTCGAGGTTCGCCTGCTCGAGGGTGAGACCCATGCCCGCGAAGAAGGCGGCTGGCGCACCGCCGAGCAGGGCGGGCGCGTGCTTCCAGAAGTAATCGGAGTGGGGCGCGAGCTCCTCGAAGCGCACGCCGAGCGCGGAGAGGCGCGCGAGGTAGAGCCGCGCATGGCGCTGCTCGTCCGACAGGACGCCGGCGAGCGCGCGCACGAGGGCGGGCGGCAGCTCCGGCCAGCGCAGCAGCGCGGCCGCGAACAGCTCGGCCGCCTGGATCTCGTGATGTGCGAAGCGGGCGAGCGCGCGGGCGCGCGCCGCCGGGTCCGCGAGCGCCTCCGGCCGCGGCAGCGGGGCAGCGCCCGGGCCCATGGCCAGCGCCACGCCTCGGGCGGGGCGCAGAACCCGGACGGGGGCGGCGGCGCCATGGCCTTGGGCCGGCGGCGCCAGGCGCGCGAGCTTCGCCTCCAGCTCGCCATGGGTGAGCAGTCGCAGGCAGCTCGCGCGCAACGTTCGCTCGGAGAACATTCCGCGCGGACGTTACGTCCATCATCCTGTAGAGGAATGGGGGAGAGAGGGATGGACCTGCGCATCGCGACCCGCGCGGGCCTCGCGCTCTCGCTGCTCTTCGCCAGCGCCGCCTCGGCGCGCGGGCCCGAGCTGCCGCGCGAACTGCGCGGCCGCGTCGCGATCGAGGTGAAGCGCTGCCGCCCGATCGGGCGCGCCGACGCGCTGCTCGAAGCCGAGGTGCTGGTGCGCGCGAAGCGCGACGCCGTCGCGCTGCCCGGCCTCCACTGTGGCGCTTACGACGACGAGGGCGCACCGTTCTTCTTGACGCCCGTCACGGGGCGGCTCGCGCTGCGCGAGCGCGAGTCGAAGCGGCTCACCGTGCGCTTCGCCGCGGATGCAGAGCACCGCGAGTGCGGCTGCACGGTGCGCAGCCTGACGGGGCTCCCGGGCGAAGACGCTGGCGATGAGCCGGGCGGCGGCGACGCGGAGTTCGACGCGCACATCGCGAGCCTCGTGGGAGAGGCGGAACCGCCGGCGCAGCCGCAGCCTGCGCGCGAGGAGCACCCCGCGCGCGGCGTGGCCGCCGCGAACGAATCCGGACGCTCGGCCGCGGCGGTCGCGCCGCCTCTCGACCGTGCAGCCGCGGCGAGCGGTGAAGCGCCCGCGGCGACCGAGAACGAGACCTCCGACGTCGCACTCGGTCCTCCGCCCTTCGCGCCTCCCGCGCTTCGCTACGAGCGGATGCTCGCGCCCGACCTTCCGCTGCGCGCAGAGCCCCACGCGAATGCCGCGATCACGGGCAGCGCGGCGACCGGCGCGCGCCTCGCCGTCGACCGCATCGAGCGGGGCTGGAAGCTCGCGCGCACCTCCGACGGAAGCGCGGGCTGGCTGCCCGGCGACGCGTCGACCGCCGACGTCGCCGCCCCCGAGCGCATGGCCGAGCGCCTCGTGCCGCTCCACGCCGCGCTCTCGCCCGCCGCGAGCCGCAGCGAGGCGCTGTGCGCTTCCGTCGAGCGCAGCGCCCTCAGCGAGCTCGTCGCCGCGTGGCGCGTGGAGGAGCGCGCCGTCTACGTGCGCCCGCTCTGGCACGCGCTCGCCCGCGAGGACCGCGATGCCTTCCAGACCTGGGCGGCAGACTGCTTCGCGGCGAGCCGCGTGATCGACGCGATGACGGGCCGCGAGATCCACCGCGAGCAGTGGGAGCCGCGCTGAGGCGCCGCGATAACGTCGCGCGCTCGCCAGCGAAGGAGCTCCGATGCCCGGCCGCCTCTCCGGAAAGCGCGCGCTCGTCACAGGCGCGTCTTCTGGCATCGGCACCGCCTGCGTGAAGCGCTTCGCCGCGGAGGGCGCGCGGGTGGCTGGGCTCGACGTGACGAAGCCCGCGGGCGAGCTGCCGCTGGCCGCGTTCGAGGTCGCCGACGTGCGCGACGAGGCGCAGGTGAAGCGCGCAATCGAGGCGATCGACGCGGCGCTCGGCGGCATCGACTGCGTGGTGAATGCCGCCGGCGTCGCGGGCGGCACGCTGGCGCACGAGCTCGACCTCGCCGAGTGGCGGCGCGTCCTCGACGTCAACCTGACCGGCACGTTTCTGGTCGCCAAGCACGCGATCGCGGCGATGCTGCGGCGCAAGCGGCCCGGCGCGATCGTGAATCTCGCGAGCGTCTACGGCCTCGAGGGCGGCGAGTCGACGGCGCCCTACAACGCCTCGAAGGGCGGCGTCGTGCTGCTCACGCGCAACCTCGCGCTCGACTACGGCCCGCAGCGCATCCGCAGCAACGCGATCTGCCCCGGCTTCATCCGCACGCCGATGACGGCGGCGCTGGGCGACCCGACGAACAAAGAGGTGGCGGATCGCGTGGTGCACGCGCACCCGCTCGGGCGCCTCGGCGAGCCCGAGGAGATCGCCGCCGCCGCGCTGTTCCTCTGCTCCGACGACGCCTCGTTCGTGAACGGCGCCGCGCTACCGGTCGACGGCGGCTACACGGCCGGCAAGCGCCACGGCATCGGCGCCGACGTGATGCCGAAGCCCTGAGCCCGTGAGCCGATGGGGTCCGACCTCATCGGCTCGCGCGGATGGCGGCGATCGGCGCGCCCTCGCTCTGCGCCGGCGGGTCGATGCCGAGCAGGCGCGCGACGGTCGCCGCGACGTCGAGCGCGCGCACGCGGCCAAGCTTCGCTCCGCGCGGCACGCCGCGGCCGAGCGCGAAGAAGACGCCGCGCATCTCAGGGACGCGCTCCGCGTCGTAGCCGTGCACGCCGATCTCGCCGCCCCACAGCGCGGAGACGCGGCGCCACAGATCGAGCTGCGTCCACGCTTCGTACAGCGCGAGCGGCGGCTCGGCGAGCAGCACCACGTCGCCGGCGTTCGCGTGGCCGATGCGGAGCGCGCGCGGCAGGTCGGCGCGCGCGAAGGCGCGCAGGCGCGGCTCGAGCGCGTCGAGCTTCCTCGCGGCATCGGCGGCGGTCGAAGCGGAGGCGGCGCCTTCGCCCGGTGCAGAGAGCCGCACCAACGCGAGCGCACCCGCGTTGATCGCGCGGCCCGCGACGCCCGCCTGGGCGAGCAGGGCGTTCGCGTCGAGCGCGTCCCGGGTTCCCAGCATGCCGTGATCGCTCAACACGATCAGCGTCAGCTCGCTCCAGCGTCTGCGCGCGTCCACGCCCGCGATCAGCCGCGCGAGCTCTGCATCCTGCTCGCGCAGGGCGGCGCGCGTCGCCTCCGCGGCGGGGCCCTGCTCGTGGCCGGGCCCGTCGGCGCCGTGCCACCAGCTCATCACGAGCCCGGGCCGCTCGTCCTCCGGCAGATCGAGCCAGGCGAGGATCTGCTCCACTTTCGCGCTCTCGGGGAGCTCGTCGTCGAAGGGCGCGCGCACGTAGCTCGGCGCGACGCCGCGCCATGCGGTCTCCGAGATCGGCCAGAAGAACGTCGCCGCGCGCACGCCCTGCCGCTCCGCGGCGGCCCAGAGCGGCTCGGCGGCGAGCGCCTCTGCGCCCGCTCCGTAACGGAACTCCTCCCCGGCCGGCGTCTCGAACACGTTGTTCACGATGCCGTGGCGGTCGGGGTGCGCGCCGGTGGAGAGCGTCGTGTGCGCCGGAAACGTGATCGACGGAAACGCCGGCATCAGCGCTTCCGCGCGCGCGCCAGCCTTCGCCATGCGCGCGAAGGCGGGCAACGGCTCGCGATCGGGGTAGTCGTGCCGCACGCCATCCATCGAGACGAGGATCACGGTGGGCTTCGCGTGCGCAGGCGGGGCGGCCGCAGCGGCGAGCAGGCCGGCGGCGAGGACGAGTCCTGCGAGGTGGAGCGCCCGTCTCCTGCGCGCGAGCGCCGTGAATGCGAACGCCGCGCGGGCGAGTGCCGGGCGCCGCTCTCTCACTCCGACGCTTCCGGGTGGCCCGCCGCGCGGAGCGCGGCGCGCAGCTTCGCGGCCGCGTCGTCGAGCGCGGCCGGCGCGGGGCTCTTGTCCGCGTTCGCGAAGTCGAGGTCGCGCAGCGTGTGGATCGGCACGAGGTGCACGTGCACGTGCGGCACCTCGAGGCCCGCGATCATCAGGCCCACCTTCACCGGCGCGAACGCGCTCTGGATCGCCTGGCCGACCTTCTGCGACACGGCCATCAGGTGCGCCATCTCGTCGGGCGCGAGGTCGAGCCAGTGATCCACCTCGCGGATCGGCACGACCAGCGTGTGCCCCGGCCGCAGCGGCGCGATGGTGAGGAAGGCGACGCAGCGCGCGTCGCGCCAGACGAAGCGGCCCGGCAGCTCGCCCCGGATGATGCGCGTGAAGAGGCTCGGCATGCGCGCAGGGTATCCCGGGCGCGGCGGGTGTTGGGGCGCCGTTCATCGGCATCCGACGTCGACGAACACGAAGACCCCGGGGCGGTCGGGTCCTCCCGACCCGAACGAGCGGGCGGCGGTATGGTGCGCGCATGCGTCGCCACCTGCTTTCCGTCGCGTTCCTCGTCTTCGCCCTCGCGCTCGCCGCGTGCACCCGGGAGCAGCCGCCCTCTGCGAGCGACGCGCCCGTGCAGCCGGCGGAGCTCGCCGCGCTGCTGGCCGCGGAGAGCGCGCCGCTGCTGCTCGACGTGCGCACGCCCGAGGAGTTCGCCGAGGGCCACGTGCCCGGCGCGACGCTCGTGCCCGTCCAGGAGCTGGAGGCGCGCCTAGGCGAGCTGAGCGCGTACAAGCAACGCGGCGTCGTCGCCTACTGCGAGATGGGCGGCCGCGCCGGGAAGGCCGCGGAGCTGCTTCGCGCGCACGGCTTCTCCGTGCGGCTGCTCGACGGCAGCATGAAGCGCTGGCGCGCGGAAGGCCGCGAGGTGGCGACGGGCTCTTGAGCGCGCGGTGAAAGCCTGGCGCGTGGTCCGCCACGAGCGCCCGAGCGCGGCGTTGGCGCTCAGGAGCTGCGGGAGCCAGCGCGGGAGCCGGCCAGCTGCGCGCACGCGTCTCGGCCACGGTCTGCAACCTCAACGAGGTGGACGGTTGTTATGGCCGCCACCTCACCGTCAACCCGCTCCTGCCCTGCACGCTCGGCATGGAGCTGTGCGGCGTGGTGGACGCTGCGGGGCCGGGGCTCGAACGCTGGCTCGGGCGGCGCATCACCGCGTGCGCGGTGGGTACGACGGGCGCCCACGCGGAGGCCGCGCTGGTCGGTGGGCCGCTCAGTGCTCGACTGGACGGGCGCGCGCTCAGCGCCGTGACCAGAGTGGGGCGACGTCGCCCTGCGCGGACCTGACGGAAAGCGCGCTGCCCTCCGGAGCCGCCGCAGACGCCGGCAGCGCTTCGAGGGTCTGGAGCAGCTCGGCCGCGAACGCGTTCAGCTGCCGGTGCACGATCGAGGTGGGCGCGCCGTGCAGAACCGTCCGGCGCCGGCCGTCGGGCGTGGTGGCGAGCGCCTCGACGGCGGGGCTGCGCGAGATCGCCGTCGCGAAATGCTGGAGCCCGCGCACGCGCAGCTGGTAGAGGAGCAGCGCGAGCAAGTCGCCGCACTCGGGTGCGTCGAACTTCACGCGCAGGTCGAGTCCGTAGAGCGCGACGCGCGCGCGCTCGCGCGGAAAGCCGGCCGCGAGCAGCTTCTCGGCCTGGGCGAGCGACTCGAGGTCGCGCACCGGCAGGATCGCGAGGTCGCACGCCGCGAGTGCCGCGCGCACGGGCGCGCCCCGCTCGCTGCCCGTGTCGAGCAGCACGACGCCGCCGGCGGAGCGCGAGTCGAGCAGGCGCCCGAGCCCGTGCGACGCACCCAGCGCCTCGCCGAGCGCCTCGCGCGAGGGCGGGCTCGGCACGTACTCGATGCCAAACTGGCCGAGGCGCGTGGCGCGCGAGAGGTCCGAGTTGGCGAGCGCCGCCAACAGGTCCGGCTCGCTGTCGAGAGCGCCGAGGGCCAGCGTCCGGTCGAGGCCGTCCTGCCCGTCGAGACCGAGCACGAGCACCGGCATGTCCTCGCGGTGCGCGCGCAGATAGGCCGCCAGGTTCGCGACCAACGTCGTCTTGCCGACGCCGCCTTTGGGGTTCGCGACCGCGACCACGCGGAAGGGGCGCCTGCCGCGCATGCCCGCGAGGCGCTCTGCGGCGATCCGCTCGTCGCGGCGCCGCTCCGCGTCCCGCAGTGCTCGGAAGGTTCCCATGGCTCGCTCCGCTGCTCGTTGGGGAGTGGCTCGGCGCCCGAATCGGTGGCGCGGGGCGATGCGTGGCGCGCCCCGAGTTTCCTTCGCTGGGCGCAGCCTTCCGCGCAGGTGTTGCCGGGACCCCGCAGCGGCCCTCGCGTCCACTCGGCAAGCCGGATTCCTCCGCCATGCTGGCGCGATGCACCCCGAACGCCGCCGCTTCCTCGTCCTCCAACTCGCCCTCGGCCCCGCCGTGCTCGCGAGCTACGCCGTCTGCTTCGCGCTGTGGCCGGAGACGGTGGCGCGGATGTGGGGAGGGGTCCCCGCCGCGGTCCGCAGCCTCTACACCGCGTGGATGTTCGTGGCGGCGGCCGGCTACTGCGCCTTCACGCCCGCGCTCTTCCTGCACGCGGACCCGGCGCGCTCGCGCGTCGCGTTCGGTCGGCCCTATGCGGCGCTCCACACGAGTTATGCCGCCGTGCTGCTGGGCTCGATCCTCTGGATGCCGCTCACGAAGTGGCACCTGGACGGCGGCCTGCCCTTCGCGCTGGTCGTGCTCGACCTCTGGCTCGTGGCCGCGGGCTCGCTCGCCCTGCTCGCGACCACGCTGCGCCTCTCGCCTCCGCTGCCGGGCTTCTGGCGCGCGGCTGCGCCGCTCGGAGCCGCTGCGTTCTGCGTCCAGACGGTGCTGCTCGACGCGCTCGTGTGGCCCGCGCTGTGGTGAGCGGGAGCGCGTGCGCGGAGCCGAGCGAGCGAGCGCGATAGCTTGGGCGCATGGCGCTCGACTTCCTCGCGGTCGCGCACGTCAACGTGAACTGCTCCAACCTCGAGCGCTCGCTCCTTTTCTACCGCGACGCGCTCGGCCTCGCGGCGCTCTCGCACACGCATCCGCTCCCGCAGGACGGCGCGGGCTTCGGCCTGCCCGGCCGCGTTCAATGGGACGCCTGGATCCTGCACGACGACCGCGGCCAGGCGGCCCAGGGCGTCGACTTGCTGGAGTGGAAGCTGCCCGCGCCCGTCGGCCGCCCGGCCGCCGCGAACGAGCTCGGCTTCTCGCGGCTGCTGCTGAACGTGCGCGACGCGCGCGCGCTCCACGCGCGGCTCACCGCGGCCGGCGCCCTGCCGCTCGCGCAGCCCGGTGCGCTCGGCGGCGACCGCCGCGGGTTCCTGGCGCGCGATCCCGACGGCGCCCTGCTCGAAGTGGAGGAGCGCGCGGACGCGGCGGAGTTGCCGCGCTTCACCGGCGTCGCGTTCTGCGTCGCACGCCTCGAGAGCGCGCTCGCGTGGCACGAACGCTTGCTCGGCCTGCGCGGAGGCGCACCCGAGGTGCACGCCGCGGACGGCGCCGCCTTCGGGCTCGCCGGCGACGCGCGCTGGCGCGAGGCATCGCTCGTGCTGACGCCCACGTTCACGATCCGCCTCGTCGAGTGGGAGCGCCCGGCGGCGCTGCGTGCGGCCCCACGCGGCGCGAACGCGCTCGGCCTCTACCGGATGGCGCTGCTCGTGGAGGACGCGAAGGCGGCGTGCGCACAGCTGGGCGCGCTGGGGCTCGCGCATTCCGGATCGGTCTGGCTCGACATGGGGCCGGACATCGAGATCGAGGGTCTGAACGCCGGCTTCTTCCCCAACCCCGACGGCGCCTGCCTCGAGTGGATCGAGCGGCCGCGCCTGCGCGGCGCGCGGTGACGCGCTTCGAGGGCCGCGCCCCCGTCGTGCCCGACGGCTCGGGCATCCGCCGGCGCCGCCGCGAGCGCGGCTGGTCGCAGCGCGATCTCGTGCGCTCGATCTGCGACGCCCACGAGCGCGCCACCGGCCGGCGCGTCCGCTTCAATCTGAACCTGCTGCAACACCTCGAGGAAGAGAACGAGCCCGTCGACTACGCGACCCTCGTGCTCGTCGCCAGCGGGCTCGACTGCGACCCGGTGGAGCTGGTGGCGGGCTGAGCAGCGAGCCTCGGCTGCCGCGGTCGGGGCGCGATCTGCGGCGGATCCGCCCTAGCCCGGATTTCTCACCAGCCGGAGGACACCGCGCCCTCATCTGCTGCT
>CAYWRY010000127.1:0-11965 GCA_964460485.1 uncultured Spirochaetales bacterium | reverse complement strand
CGAGCGTGCCGAGCTGCCCGCGTCCGCGCTCGATCGCGCGCTCGCTCACGCAGGCGGGGTCGGCGCCCGGGAAGCGGCCGCGCGACTCGGTGTGCGCGAGGTCGTGCTCCGTGCCGAGGCCGCGCTTCACTGCCCAGCTCGCGCCCTCGCACATCACGGCGCGGAAGTCGTCGTCGTCGCAGCGCAGGAAGCCGTCGCGGCCGGGGCCGGCGGGCACGCGCTCCGCGAGCGCGTCCACCAGCTCGCGCAGATGGGGCTCCACGGCCGGCCAGGTGAGGTCCGTGCGCACCAGGCGCATGCCGCAGTTGATGTCGAAGCCGATGCCGCCCGGCGAGATCACGCCGCTGCGCACGTCGAAGGCCGCCACGCCGCCGATCGGGAACCCGTAGCCCCAGTGCGCGTCGGGCATGCACAGGCTCGCGTCCACGATCCCGGGGAGCGCGGCGACGTTGGCCGCCTGCTCGAAGACCTGGTCGTCGAGCTGCGCGACGAGCTCGTCGCTCGCGAACAGCCGCACCGGCACGCGCATGCCGGGCCGGAAGCCCGGCGCGAGCTCGAAGGTGTTGGGGTCGATGCGCAGCAGGCCGGGGGGACGCGACATGTCATGGACGACCGGCGAAGAGGACGGCGCGAAGCGCGCTCGCCGCGAGAGTAGACTCCGCGCGAGCGTTGTGGTGCCTACGCGCTCGGCGCCGGCTCGATGAGGACGCGCGCCCCATACAGGCTCGCGGGGTCGATCTCGACGACGCCCGCCTCCCCTGCGCACGGGGTCACGCAGAGGCCGCGCTGCGCGAGCGCCCGCGCCGCAGCAGCAGGGTCCGGCGTGCGCAGCACGAGCGCGAACATCCCCTCGCCGGCTTCGCCGAGCCGTCGCTCGAGCGCCGCGGCGAAGGGGCGGCTCGGGTCGCTGGGCTCCAGCAGCTCGATCGCGGCGCCTTCCGGCGCGGCGCACGTGGCCGCGACCACGCCGCGCCGCGCGTCGGCGACCGGCCCGCTCGCCGCGAGGCCCAGACCGCCCGCGTAGACGTCTCGCGCGCGCTTCGCGTCCCGCACCGCGATCGCGACGCGCGCGATCCCCGACAGCCCGAGCGCGCGCGTCGCGCTCCGCTGCACCTGCTCCGGAGCCGCCTCGAACGAGCGCGAGGGATAGACGCGGATCAGCACGCCGTGCGTGCCGCGCGGGTGCACGTCCCGCCCGCCCGCGCCCGCCATGAGCGGGAGCACGGGGAGCCCGCGCTCCGCGAACGCCTCCGCCTCCGCATCGGGATCCGGCGCTTCGACCATCAGCGCGAAGAGCCCGTCGCCGCGTCGCGCGAGGGAGCGCGCGAGGCTCTTGGCGAGCGGCGCGTCGTCGCCCGCCGGGCTCATCAGCTCGATGTTGCTGCCGCCCGGCGGCACGCACATCGCGAGCTTCGCGCCGAGCTTCGCCGCGCTCCAGGCGGAGAGGTCGACGACCGGCATGCCGAGCGCGTCCCGGAACGTGCGGACGATTCCGTCGAAATCGCGGGCGGCGATCGCGATGCGCGGGAGAGCGGTGATCACGGCGGCGCTCCAGTCGAGGCGCAGGCTAGTCCCGCGCCCCGCGCGCCGCTCAGCGGCGAGCGGGCGACGCCACCAGTCGCTCGAGCGGCACGCCCACCTCCAGCTTGCGCACGCGCTCGAGGCTGCGCACCAGCTCCCCCTCCGCGCCGGCGCGATCGTCGATCGCCAGCTCCATCAGCACCCGGTCGCAGTGCAGGCGCATGTCTTCGTGGAGGCGTCGGAACGCGCCGAGGATCTCGTCGAGCGAGCCCTCGACGCTCGTGCCCATCGCACCCACGTGGTACTGGAGCTTGCTCTCGGCGATCACGCCGACCGCACGCGCGACGAGCCGCGCGAACTCCTCGCTCTTGCCCACCGGTGTCACGCGAATCTCGCCGATCATGGCTTCGCTCCCCGCTTGCGAATGCGCGCGCGCAGATCTTCGATCTCCCGCATCAGGCTGCTCTTCGCCTCGGCCCCGAGATCCTCGAGCCGCTCGCCCAGCTCGCTGGCGCGCTCGCGGAACTCCCGCGCGACCTCGCGAGCGCGCGCGCTGCGCTCGGCGGAGCGCAGCGCGCTGCGCCGCCCCTCGGCGAGGTCGTGCAGCTCGTCGGCTACCTCGGCGAGCACGTCGTCGAGAGCGACCAGCCCGATCAGGCGTCCCTCCTCGACGATCGGAACGCGCCGAACGCCGCGGCTCGCCATCAGGCCCACCACGCGGTCGAGGGGATCCGTGGGCCCTGCGGAGTAGAGGGGCTGGGACATCACGTGGGAGACGCGCGTCGACCCGACCTCGCGCGCTTCCGCGATCACGCGCTCGAGCAGGTCGCGGTCGGTCAGCATGCCGATGCCCGCGCCGGCGTCGTCCGTGACGACCAGGCAGCCCACCGCCTCGTCGCGCATCCGGTCGGCCGCGTCGCGAATCGCGGCGCCGGCGCCGATCGTCACCACCTCTCGTCGATCGTGATCCATTCTCATGGCGCACTCCTCTGCGCTTCGCCGAGCGGTGCCTGCGCGCGAAGCGCCGCCGCCAACGCACTCAGCTCGGTGGCCGCGAGGTGAACGAGATCGTCGGCCGAGACGATCCCGACGAGCTGCTTCTGCTCGTCGACGACCGGCAGGCGCCGCACCGCGTGGCGCCGCATCAGCCGGATCGCCTCGCTCACCGGCGCGTCCTGAAGGATCGTCACGAGCGGCCGCAGCGGCAGCTCGCTGACGCGCACCGCGCCCGCGTCGAGGCGCCCACAGATCGTCTCGAGCGCGAGGTCGCGATCGGTGACGACTCCGATCGGGCGGCCGTCCTTCACGACGGGAAGCGACCCGACGCCCGCGAGCCGCATGCGCTGGGCGGCGGAACGCACCGTCTCTTCGGCGGCGACCGTCGCCACCGGCTTCTCGGAGTAGTTGCCGATCGACATCGACGCCCTCCCCCGCCGTCCTCCGGCGCACGCTCGAGTTGCCGGCGGCCTACGCCGCGACCCCGGCGCAGGCCGCCGTTTCGCAGGGGATGCATCGGATGTGCCTCCTCGCGCGAGCCGTGGCGACGCCCCAGAGCGTCAGCAGAGACACGCTGTCCCGCTGGCGGCGCGAATCTCCCCGCTCGCGCACGCGGGAGCGCTGCGGCTACGGTGCGGCCCCGCCGAGCGGGTGCCGCGCGCAGGGAGGTCCGGTGGTCGCCACGTCCGCTCGGCGCGAGGAGCGGCTGGGCCTGCTGTTCGCTGCGCTGTGCGCCTTGCTCGGCGCCTTCACCGCGCCGGTCTCGAAGCTGAATACGGGCCTCGCCGATCCCTCCTTCATCGCCGCCTTCGCCACGCTGTGCGGCGGAGTGTTCGCGGGTCTGCAGCTCGCCCGGCGCGGCGAGCTGCGCCAGCTCTGGCGGCGGGACCTCGCGCCCGGCCTGCTGGGCATCGCCTTCCTCGGCACCGGCATCGCGTTCCTGCTCTTCTTCGAGGGGGCGCAGCGCTCGACGGCCATCGAGGCGTCGCTGTGCCTCCAGAGCGAGCCGGCCTTCTCGCTGCTGCTCGCGTGGCTCGCGCTCGGTCACGTGCCGACTGCCAGCCGCGTGCTCGCGACCGCCGCGATCCTCGGCGGCATCGCCACGGCGATCGGGCTCGACGAGGCGCGCGGCTCCGCGGGCGTGTGGCTGCTGCTCGCGACGCCCCTCGCGTGGCAGCTCTCGCACCTCGTCGTACTGAGGCGCCTGCGCGAAGCGCCGCCCCACTTGCTCACCGCTGCGCGGTACATCTTCGGCGGCTGGTTCCTGCTCGCCTACTTGCTCGCGAGCGGCGGACCGGAGCGCCCGCCGCCGCCCGAGCACTGGTGGACCCTCGCCTTCACGCTGCCGCTCCAGGGCGTCGTGCTCGGCTGGTGCGGGACGCTCACCTGGTACAACGCGATCGCGCGCCTCGACCTCGCGCGCGCGACCGCGATCGTCGTGCCCTCGGTTCCGCTGCTCGCCTTCGGCGCGAGCTTCCTCGTGCTCGGCGAGGTCGCGTCGCCGCGGCAGTGGCTCGGGCTCGCGATCACGGGCGCCGGCGTCGTCACCTTCGTGCGCGCGCGCAGCGCGGTCTGAGGCGCAGCGGCGGGCGGCCGCTCACCCGCCCCACGCCGGGAGTCCGCTCGCCTGGAGCGCCTCGAGGTCGTGGGACACCACGACCGTGACGTCGTCCTCGGCGTCGAGCGCGGCCAGGTAGCGGCGCAGCTCCTGCGTGCGCCGCGTGTCCTCGGGCACGAGCAGGCCGCTGTAGACGAAGCCCTTGCCCGTGTCGGCGAGCAGCGCCGCGCGCGAGTTCGTGATGTCGCCCGACAGCAGCCACACGTGCCCGTTCACCGCGAAGGCGAACATCGTCGAGCAGGCCGTGTGCCCGCCCACCGGGATCAGCGCCATGCCCGGAAACTCCGCGAGCGTGAGCAATCCTTCGTCGCCCGCGACCGCCTTCTCGAAGCACGACGCGGCGACGAGATCGCCGCCCTCGCGCGTGTTCGGATCCCGCAGCGCGGCCTGCTGCGACCCCTGATAGACGCGCGCGCCGCTCGCGGGGCCCGCCGCGCAGAGCGCCTGGACGCCCTGGGTGTGATCGATGTGCAGGTGCGTGAACCCGAGCCCGCGCACGCGCGAGACCGCGTCGCCCACCAGCTCGGACACCGTCCCATGGGCGGTCACCGCGCCGCCGCCGGACAAGGGCCGCAGCAGCTCGCCGAACGCGACGGCCCGCTGCGCGTCCATGCCCGCGTCCACCTCGAACAGCGCGCCGTCCGGCCACTCCGCGAGGAACACCGAGTGCACGATCGTGCCGCGCGCGAGCGGCTGCGACGACGTGTTCAGCCAGCGCAGCGATCGCGGGCCGCCGGGCGCGGCGAGCAGCGTGCGCAGCTCCGCGGCGCTCGGAAGCTTCGGGTGCACGCGCCGGATTTGGAGATGCGGAGGGACGAGGCGGATGGCGAGCAGGACGAGGGCGAGGAGCACGAGGAGACCGAGAACGCGGAGCACGAGACGCATCGGGTCCAGTGTGACCTCGCTGTGCTGTCGAGACGCCACCCAGCACGCCGGGCGCATCCACGCGGATGCGACGGCGAGCGGCGGCAGCGCGCGACGCGCGCAGCATCGCGCGGGGCGCCGCCGTCCGTCCATCCAGGGCGAAGCGACGCCTCCACTCGGCATCGCGAGGCGCGTTCCCTGCCGAGTCCGGCGCGGTCGTTGCCGATTTCGGCAGTACGCCCGCGCCGCCATGCGTTCCGCGCGCGGCGCCACGCGGCACGTCGGTTGCTTTCCGACTGGAGCGACGGGCGCCGAACCCGCGGCGCGTCAAACGGAAGGAGAAGCCGAATGAGGACCCACCCGCCCATGCTGCCCCTCGCGATGGCGGGCGCCGCTCTGGCGCTCGCGACCAGCGCGCAGATCGCGAAAGCCGCACCACCCGAGCCGTTCAAGCAGACGAACATCCACTTCGAGGCGAACTCGTCGGCGTGCGACATGGGGATCCAGATCTCCTTCGACACCGATGGTGTTACGGAAGGCTCGGTCGAAGATCCGAACGAGCAGATCGTCTTCAGCTTCGGCGCGGTCGAGGGCATGGAGGATACGCAGGACCTGACCGAGTCCTTCCAGGAGCGCGTCGAGCCGCCGATCATCGAGCTCGAGAACGCCCTCGGCTGCGAGCCTTCCGGCGACGCGATCTCGCTGGCCGATCTCCTCGACGCGTGGCCCGCCGGCACGTACGAGTTCGAGGGCCAGAGCGACGGCGTCGAGTTCGAGGGCGTGGCGAAGCTCACGTACCGGGTGCCCGCCGGCCCCGAGATCACCGCGCCGAGTGACGGCGCCGTCGTCCCCCACGACGCGCCGCTCCTCATCCGCTGGCAGAAGGTGACGACGCCGATCCTCCCGAGCCTCGGACCGATCGAGGTCGTCGGGTACCACGTGGTCGTCGTGGACATCACCGCGCCCGTGCTGGCGCCGGGGAAGACGAAGACGGCGCTCGATGCCGACCTCTCGAAGAGCGAGACCACGTTCCTCGTGCCGAAGCAGTATCTCGAGCCGAACCGGGTCTACGAGTTCGAGGTACTGGCGACGGAGAAGGGCGGGAACCAGACGATCACGGAAGGCGGAGTCTTCTGTACGTCGCCGATCCTTCCCGCGAACTGCGAGGCGCCCTAGCTCGGCGCAGCCGAGCGTGGAGCAAACGGACGGGCGCGAGATCGCGCGGCTCTCGCGGTGCACGATGCGGTCGGGGGAGAACCCAGGCCGCGACGCCGCTTCAGCCGCGCGAGCGGGGCGCTTCCGGTTGCGCGCCGTGTAGCCCGGGGCACTGCCCGTCCGTGGCTGCGAGGCAGGCCGCCGGGCGCGGCGCGTCGACCTGCACTCCGGGGACGCAAGGCAGGCAGCCCCCGACCGTGAGTCCAAGTACGAGCAGCGTGATCCAAGCACGGGCTCGTCTTCCCATCTCTGGCTCCTCCGGGCGATGAGGAAGCTCATCGGCCGAAATGCGCGGGCGGATGAGCGGCGGGATCGGGTAGGCGGGGAGGCGCGGGTTCCGAGGGAGCTCGACGGACGCCACGCCAAGCCACGCGCGAGCCGTGGGCCAACCGTGAGAACCCCGAGTGCGAGAGCCCCAGGATGGGCGCGCACTCGAGGAGGAACGCCCTCTCGCCGGCAGCGAAGGCGCTCGCCCTCGCGCGCGTTCGCGATCCCGCTCGCGAGATCCTCGCTCGGCTTCGCGCCCTCCCGTCCGCGTTCGTCAGAGCTGCGGCATCACTCCGCGAAGCCCACGCGCTGCGCGATCCGGCGATAGCGCGCGCGGGCGCGCAGCGGATCGAAGCGCGGCTCGACGCCGACGTAGATCAGCTCGCTCGAGCGCTGCGCGACGGCCTCCTCGAGCTGATCGAGGGCCGCGTCGAAGTCGCCGAGCCCAGTGCAGACGATCGCGACGTCGACCGGGCACACGTAGCTGCGCTTCGCGCGCTTGCGCAGGCCCGCGAGAATTCGCGTCGCCTGCGCTCGCTGGCCTGCGCGCGCGTGGGCGTGCGCGAGCGCGGCGATGCGTTCCGTGTTGGCTTCAGCCTGCGACGCCGCTGCGCGGAAGTGTGCGACGGCCTCCTTGTGTCGGCCGAGTTGCTCGAGCGCCAGGCCGGCGAACAGCTTGCTCCCGAACAGATGCGGCAGCATGTCCGACAGCACGCTGCAGATCTCGAGCGCCTTCTCCGGGCGGCGCGCCATCACGTAGTTCCAAGCGTGATGCGCGCGCATGATCAGATTCAGGGGGTCGGGCTCCAGGGCTCGCTCGCTTTCCTCCAGCGCCTCTTCCATCCGTCCCGCCGCGACCAGGCCGTGCGATAGCCAGTGATGCGCCTCGACGTAGCTCGGGCTCAGCTCGATGGCGCGGCGGAACGCCTGCTCGGCGCCGCCCCAGTCCCATTCATAGGTCAGCCGCAGGCGTGCGAGGGAGGTGTGGGCCTCCGCAGAGTCGGGGTCGAGCGACAGCGCGCGCTGGGCGCTGGCCTTCGCCATCTCCATGGCCGCGCGGGGCGCGAGCGTGCGCTCTCCCAGCAAGAGATACGCGTCGGCGAGTCCGGAGCGGGGAGCCGCCCAGCGCGGCTCGAGCTCGATCGCGCGCGAGAAGAAGCCGACCGCACGCCGAAGTCCCCGCTCGAGGCGCTTGTTCCAGTGGAAGCGCCCCTTCACGTAACAATCGTAGGCCTCGCCCGCGATCGCGGGCGCTTCCGCCGCGCGCGCAGGCGTTGGTGCCAGCGCGACGCCGATTTCGCGCGCGACCGCGAGCGCGACCTCGCGCTGGATCCCGAGCACGTCGTGGACCTCCCGGTCGTACTCTCCCGCCCAGACGTGCGTCTGGTCGCGCGCGTCGATCAACTGCGCGGTGATGCGCACTCGCCTGCCCGCACGCCGCGCGCTGCCCTCGAGCACGTATCGAACGCCGAGCGCCTCGGCGATCTCCGCGATGTCTCGGTCGGCGGACTTGAAGCGCATGGCCGACGTCCGCGCGATCACGCCCAGCCCGCGCGGATCGAGACGCGCGAGCTGCGTGATGATGTCTTCGGTGAGGCCGTTGCGGAAGACTTCGCCGCTGCGCTCGTCGCCGAGGCTGGCGAACGGCAGCACTGCGAGCATGACGCGTCCGCCGTCCGTTCCGGGACTCGCACTCGGCTGCGACCGCTGCTCCTCGACCGGCGCGACGAAGCGATAGCCTCGCCCGCTCACCGTCGAGATCATGCGCGCCGCGCGTGCGGAGTCGCCCAGCGCGGCCCGCGCGAGGCTGATCGCGCGCGTGAGCGCGCCATCGCTGACGTGCACTCCCGGCCACACGCGCGAGAGCAGCTCGCTCTTGGACACGAGCCGCTCCCGCTCGCGCACCAATGCGAGCAGCAGGTCGAGGACCTTCGGCTCGAGGACGACGGGGGCGCCGCGGCAGCGCAGCTCGTACCGCACCGAATCCAGCTCGTAGTCGGCGAAGCGGTAGATCACCGCGGGCTCCCGGGTCATTCTACTCCGCGGAGCCCTTGCGATCTCAGCGCGGTCCCCGGGAGCGCTTTGACGTCCCGGCTGCCGAGGTCTCGTCCCCGCGTCTTCCTACGGAAATCCTAAGCGGGGCCTAAGGACGCGAGCTTCGGGGCGGGCGGATGCTGCGCGCACGGGAGGATCTCCATGCGCAGCCCCGCATTCCTTCGGCGCGCGCTCGCTTGCGGAGCGCTCTGGCTCACCCTCGGCGCAGCCACCGCGATCGCGGTGCCGATCGTGCCGCCCGCGTTCACGCGGACGGTCCGCGTCGAGTCCCTGGCGGACGGGCCGGTCGTGTTGAGCAACGTGCCCGGCCCCACCCTGCTCACCGACATCGGGACGCCCGTCGTCTACGGCGACCTGGGCATGGCGTTCGGCGACGCCTCGGCGGAACCCCTCGGTTTCTTCGCGCCGATCCTCGCGCCGGGAAGCATCCCCGGCCTCGGGCGGGCTGACGTGACGATCCAGGCCGAGACCGTTCCCACCTCGAGCTTTCCCGTGACGCTCAGCGCCGGCGGCAACGCCATGGTCGAGTTCGCGTTCTTCCTCGGTATGACCGGCTCGGCGCCGGGAGTCAGCCTGGTGCCGGTCGACATCGGCACCGTGGGCAGCGCGCTCTTCTCGGTTTCGCGCGGCGTCGGCAGCGGGCGAGGCTTCAGCTCGATCCGCGTGATCCGAAACCCCGGACCCCAGGGACAGCTGCTCTTCCAGATCCGGACCGATCAGGCGCCCTATGGCGACATCTCGGGTGGGTTCTTCAGTCAGACCCAACAGATTCTGATGGCGCCCGACGAGGTGATCGAGATCCAGTTGCTCGCCCAGTACAGCATCTCGGCGGGCGCTGGACCGATCGGTTCGGCGGTGCTCGGCCAGGCTTATGTCGACCCGAGCTTCACCATCCCCTCCAGCTTCGCGGAGCGCGACAGCTTCTCGTTCGTGGTCAGCCCGAACCTGCTGCCGGTGCCTGAGCCGGCGGCGGCATTGCTCGTGCCATTCGCCCTCGTCGTCTCGTCGCGGCTGCGGAGGCGGGCGTCGCCCGTCGCTCGGTCTGCGGACACTTCAAGCCGATCGCAGCGTGCGTCGGCAAAAGGAGCTCAGAGATGAAGGCCCAGCCCCGAAGACTCCTCACAGCTTTCGCAATCGCCCTGCTCGTTACGCCAGAAGCGGCGCGGGCCGACAGCTTCGAGGTCTGGCTGGTCGACCAATCCAACACCAACGGCCTCGCCTACGGCGGAACGGTGCACGTCTACGACGGGGAAGCCCTGTCGGCGAGGGACGTCTCCGAGGCGCGACCGGTCGCTTCGATCGACCTCGGCGCGCTCGGCGGCCCGAGCGGTCTGTGCTTCCTCGCGACGGACCCGTCGGGCGGCGGCGCGGGCGCGAATCCCGTGCGACCGCACATGCTGCTGTTCAACGCGGACCACACGCGCGCCGTGCTCTCGTTCGTCGCGAGCGGGCACGTCGTGATCTTCGACGCCGAGGCGCGCACTCCGCTCGCCTGCTTCCGCATGCAGGCCGGGGCCGGCGGAGTGCGGCAGGCTCACGCGGCGTTTCCGTCGCCGGATGGGCGCTCGATCGTCGTCGCGAATCAGAACGGCAAGCTGCTCGAGCGCATCGACGCAGATTTCACGCACGACGTCTACGTGCACACGGCGGCGGCGACGCTCGACCTCGCCGCTTGCACGACACCGAACGGTGTCGCGTGTCAGCTCGCGGGCGCGCGTCCGGACAACGCTCCGATCTGCCCGATCGTCGCCTCCTCCGGCGCGCACGCCTTCGTCACGTTGCGCGGCGGCGGTCTGCTCGTGGTCGATCCGCGCACCACGCCGATGTCGATCGTCGGCGAGTACGATGCAGCGACCGTGCACGGCAACGGCTGCGGCGGCGTTCAGGCCGGGGAGTCGATGTTTCTCGACTCGGGCGGCGGAACGGCGGGGAACCGCAGCGAGTTCGACGTCTATCGCTTCCCGTCCGCCGGCTACTCGGCGGCCAACCCGCCCAACACTCCGGCGCCGCTCGTCGTCTTCTCGGACGACTACACCTCGCCGACCGGCGATTGCCATGGCGACCCGAGCTGTCGCGACGCCCACGGCATGGCGCTCTCGAAGCAGAGCCGCACGCTCTGGGTGGCCGACCGCCACCGCAACCTGTTCGAGGTGTTCGACGTGGCCACGAACGCGCGGGTGAACGTGAAGGACGTCTCCTTCGAAGGAACCGTCGACACCGCGCCCGATCTCGTCGACCTCGCCCCGGGCAATCGGCTGGTCGTCTCGCTGCGCGGCCCGAACCCGCTGAGCGGCGATCCGCACGTCGCGACCGGCAGCACGCCCGGCATGCTGGTGCTGGCGCTGCGCGATCGCGGGCGCGACGCCCGCATCGCCGGCATCGCGCGCATCTCGAACCTCGACGCGAGCGGTGTCGAGCGCGCGGACGCCCACGGCATCCGCGTGAGAAGGAAGTGAGCATGCGATTCGCGCGCGACGTCACGGAGTTGGTCGGCGGCACACCGCTCGTGCGGCTGAACCGGGTGAGCGCGGGCACGGACGC
This sequence comes from uncultured Spirochaetales bacterium, assembly GCA_964460485.1. GTDB lineage: Bacteria > Myxococcota_A > UBA9160 > UBA9160 > UBA6930 > VGRF01. The sequence goes on along the minus strand of CAYWRY010000127.1, from coordinate 888 downwards.
GCTCGTGCTCGCGAAGCTGGAGAGCGCGAATCCCGCGAACAGCGTGAAGGACCGCATCGGGCTCGCGATGATCGAGGACGCGGAGCGCCGCGGCCTGATCCAACCGGGCAAGAACGTGATCGTCGAGCCGACCAGCGGGAACACCGGCATCGCCCTGGCGTTCGTGTGCGCCGTGAAGGGCTACCGCTGCGTGATCGTGATGCCGGATCACTTCAGCCCCGAGCGGCGCGTCACGCTGCGCGCCTTCGGCGCGAAGCTGGTGCTGACGCCGGCGGCGGAGGGCATGCGGCGCGCAGTGTCGCGCGCGGCGGAGATCGCCGCCTCGCTGCCCGGCGCCTTCATGCCCCAACAATTCGACAACCCCGCGAACCCCGAAGTGCACGAGCGCACCACGGGCCCCGAGCTGTGGGCGGACACGGATGGGCGCATCGACGCGCTGGTCGCGGGCGTCGGCACCGGCGGCACGATCACGGGCGTCGCGCGCTACGTGAAGCCGCGCAAGCCGGCTTTCGAGGCGATCGCAGTCGAGCCCGCTTCGAGCGCGGTTCTCAGCACCGGGCGCGGTGGCAGCTCGCGCATCCAAGGCATCGGCGCCGGCTTCGTGCCGGGCGTGCTCGACCGCAAGCTGCTCGACCGCGTGATGACGGTGGACGACGCGGACGCGTTCGAGATGGCGCGCCGCCTCGCGCGCGAGGAAGGGATTCTGTGCGGGATCTCGGCCGGCGCGACGGTGTCGGCGGCCCTGCGTTACGCGGCCGAGCCGCGCAATCGCGGCAAGCTGGTCGCGACGCTGATTCCCGACTTCGGCGAGCGCTACCTGCAGACGCTGCTCTTCGAGCCCTACCGCTACGAGGGCAGCGACCCGATCTGAGCTGAGCAGGGTGTGGA
>CAYWRY010000126.1:0-11974 GCA_964460485.1 uncultured Spirochaetales bacterium | reverse complement strand
CGAGCGCGCTGATGTGGATCGGGCTCGTGGGGCTTGGCGTGATCCTCGGGATCGGACTCTCCTGGTCGCACTTCCGTCGGCGGATCACGGGGCAGGTCGATGTGGAGGACGACGCCGCGCTCTAGTGCGGTGGCCGCAGCCGCGCCCCCGGCCCCGCCGCGGCTGCTCTTGCTCGTCCCCCACGACCGGCCCTTCATTGGGGGAGGGCGCGGATCGGCGCGCTTCGCGTGGCGCGTCGGTGGCGTCGCGCGAGCGCGCGCTCAGTGGTCGACGTGGGGCTCGCGCAGGGCGGCGTCGCGCCATTTCTTTACGCCGCGGTGGGCGAGCATGGCGTCGCAGTAGGCCTTGGCGGTGGCGTCGGTGGGGACGCCGTAGCTGAGGAAGCGGAACACGACGGGCGCGTAGAAGCAGTCGGCGGCGGAGAAGGCGCCGAACAAGTAGGGGCCGGCGGCGCCGAAGCGCGCGCGGCAGTCGCGCCAGATCGCCTGGACGCGCTGGGCGTCGGCGAGCGCCTCGGGCGTGTGGCCCTTGCCGGGTGCGCTCGCCTGGAGGTCCATGGGCATGTTGCTGCGCAGCGCCGCGAAGCCCGAGTGCATCTCGGCGACGACGGAGCGGGCGACTGCGCGCGCCGCCATATCGCTCGGCCAGAGCTTCGCCTCGGGGAACAGCTCGTTCAGCGTCTCGACGATCGCCAGCGAGTCCCAGACGCCGAGCGTGCCGTCGATCAGGTAGGGAACCTTGCCGCTCGGCGAGTAGCGCCGCACCTGCTCGCGCCAGTCCGGGTCGCCGAAAGAGACGAGGATCTCCTCGTAGGGTGCGCCGACGTGCTCCATCGCCAGCCAGCCGCGCAGCGACCAGGACGAGAAGTTCTTCGAGCCGATCACGAGCTTCAAGGACATGGGGCCTCCCGAACGACATCTTGCCGCCACCCCGCCGAGCCGCGCGAGCCGGAGCTCAGAGCCGCGTCACGTGCACCGGCGGCTGGCGATCGCGCCAGGGCGCCGCTTCCTCGAGCGCAGCGGCGAGCCGGAGCAGGCGCGCGTCCTCGCCCATGGGCGCGACGAAGTGCATGCCCAGCGGCATCGCGCCCGTCGCGCCGCGCAGCTCGCCGAGCGGCAGCGAGATCGCCGGCACGCCGGTGAAGTTGCACAGCGGCGTGTAGGGCACAGCGGCGATCACGGGCTCGAACCACGCGTCGAGCGCCACGTCGGTTTGCAGCAGATTCAGCCGGCTCCCGATCTCGGGCGTCGGCTGCGCGACCGTCGGCGTGAGCAGCACGTCGCACGTCTCGAAGAACGCGCCGAGCGCCCGCGAGGTGGCGCTCTGCACGGCCAGCGCGCCTGCGTACTCCAGCGCGCTCATCTCTTTCGCCGCCTGCACCGCGAGCCAGACGATGGGCTCGAGGTTGTCGGGACCGGCTTTGCGTCCGGTCGCGGCCTCGATGCCCGCGACCTGACCGCCCGCGCCTGCAATCCAGATCGCGACGAAGGCGCGCACGTAGGCCGCATAGTCGAGAGTGGGCGCGCGCTCTTCCACCCCGTGTCCCATGCTTTCGAGCAGCTTGGCGACGCGCTTCACCTCGTCGGCGATCTCCGGCGCAGGCGCGTAGGCGCCCCAGGCACCCGACGCCACCGCGATGCGCAGCTTGCCCGTGGGCGCGCCCAGCTCTTCGCGGAACGGGCGCTCGGGCTTCGCGAACGGGAAGGCCTCGCCCGGCGCGGCGCCGAAGCCGGCGTCGAGAGCGGCCGCCGTGTCGCGCACGCTGCGCGAGTTGACGAGCTCCGAGACGATCGACGCCAGCAGGTGATCGGCGTCGGGCGCCAGCGTGACCATTCCGCGCGAGGGCTTGAGCCCCACGTTCCCGCAGAAGCTCGCGGGAATCCGCGTCGAGCCGCCTCCATCGCTGCTGTGCGCCATCGGCAGGATGCCCGCCGCGACGATCGCGCCGGCGCCGCCCGACGAGCCGCCCGGCGTGTGGCCCGCACTCCACGGGTTGCGCGTCACTCCGTTGAGCGTCGACTCCGTGATCATCGTGAAACCGAATTCCGGCGACGTGGTGCGCGCCAGCGGGTTCAGCCCCGCGCGCTTCCAGCGCGTCGCGAGCACGTTCTCGTGCGGCACGCGGTAGCCCTTCAGCAGGCGCGAGCCGGACTCCTGCACGCGGCCGGCCTCGGCGGTGCCGAGATCCTTCCACGCGAAGGGCACGCCGCGGAACGGGCCGTCGCCGAGCGCGCCCTCGTCGAGCCCGTTCACGCGGTCGTCCCACACCTCGATCACCGCGTTCAGTCTCGGGTTCAGCGCCGCGACGGCGGCGGCGGCCTGGCGCGCGAGCTCGCGCGGCGTGACGTCCCCGGCGCGCACCAACTCCGCGAGGCCGAGCGCATCGTGGCTCGCCCACTCCTTCCACGAGAGCGCCTGGCCCGAGCGCTTCGCCTGCGCGGTGGCTGGCAACGCCGACAACGCCGCCGCGCCCGCGGCTCCGATCATCAGCTCCCTGCGCGTGAGCTCGCTCGCCATGGCTCCCCCCTCGTTCGCGACGCCTCGACGATTCCCGTCAGGGCGGCGCCCAGATGCCGAGGCCGGCCGTGCGCGCCGCGCGCTCCGCCTCGGCAAACTCGCGCGGATAGGCGCCCGCGCCGTAACGGTCGAAATACGGGCTGAAGCCGTCGCGGATCATCGCGAGGTTCACGTTCTCGCCGTTCGCGAACACGTAGGCGAGCAGGCGGCCGTGGTCGTCGCGCTGCTCGGTGCCCAGCTCGAGCTCGACGCGTCGTCCGTCGACGCGCGCGGCGAGCGCGGCGGAGGCCTCGGCGTAGAGCGGCTGCTCGCGCTCGGGCGTGTCGATCTGGAGCATGCGCACGCGCTCTTCGCGCGCGCCGCAGCGCACATCGATCGTGTCGCCGTCGATCACGTGCGCAACGTCGCACGGGCCGAGGCGCTCGCCGCGCGGCGCGGCGGCGACCGGCGGCGCAGCAGCGCCGCCCGCGTCGCGCGCGCTGCCCGCCTCTCCGGTCCCCGTCGCCGGCGCCGGCGCATTCGCGCCTCGCGGCGCCGCGGGCACGCCCGCCTCGCCGCGGAAGTAGAAGCTCGCGATCACCGCGGTCACGAGCAGGACGAAGAGGCGGAAGATCAGGCCCTTCGGCATCGGCGCACGCTATCGCAGCGCCCGCGGCGTCAGAACGTGTACTGCGCGAACAGGTAGGCGAAGTCGACGCTGCGCGAGGGGCCGGTCTGCCCGACGAAGGGGCCCGGGAAGAAGTGCGCGTAGCCGCCGCCGAGCTGCAGATGCGCGTCGAAGCGGTAGGCGCAGGAGAGATCGATCTCCTCGCCCACGGCGCGCGATGCGGCTGGATCGCCCGCGCGAAGCAGCGCGCCGCTCGCGGCGTAGAGGCCGTCTGCGCGCCCCGCGCGGCGGAAGTGGTGCACCGCCAGCTCCGCGGTGAGCGCGGCCAGCGGGCGCGCGCTCACGCCCGCGGAGACGGAGATCACGTTCTGGCGGCCGACCAGGTCGGCCATGCCGAGATACGCGTGGCCGAGCGGGAAGAGCTGGTCGAAGCGCGCGACGTCGCCGCCCGCGCGCGCGTCGCCGCTCGCCCAGTCGAGACCCGCGAAGAAGCGCGGGGAGACGCGCCACTCCTGCACCCAATAACCGAGCTGCGCGGCGACCATGCCAGCGGAGAGATCGGCGTCGCCGGCGCGGCCGAGCTGGTAGGCGGCCTCGCCCTCGACGTCGAAGCGCGTGCCCGCGATCGCCGAAGAGAAGCGCGCCCCGAGCGTGTGGCGCCGCTCGTCGCCGAGCGGCGCGGCGCGCGCGAGGCCGTAGTAGTAGGCGTCGGCGCGCCCCCCTCGGCTCAGCTCGCGGCGCACGTGCAGGCCCCAGAAGCCGAGGTCGGTCACGTGGTCGTTGCGCTGGTAAGGGCGCACGCGCACCGGCGCGACGGCGAACAGCACGGCGCCGGTCGGGCCCCGATTCCAGTCGAGCGTGAGGCCGTCGAAGGTGCGCCGCGCGTTAGCCCAGTCGAGGGGTGAGACGAGGCGCTGCCGCCCGAGCCGCAGCTCCTGGCGTCCCGCGCGCGCACGCAGCCGCGCGTCGCCGATCGGCTGCGTCCACTCGAGGAAGCCGTTCTGCAGGTCGAGGGTGTCGGAGTCGTTGGCGCGCGCGCCGCCGAACGCGTCGTGCGCGCTGGTGAACGCCGCCTTCGCCTCCACGAACACGCGGAAGCGCTTGCCCACGCGCAGGTCTGCGTGAGCCCGCAGCCGCGTGAGCAGCGGCGTCGCGTCGTCGTCGGCGGGCGCGCCGAACGCGAAACCGTCCCAGCTCTCGAAGCGCAGGCGCGCCTGGCCGCCGAGCGAGAGCGCTGCGGAATCGCCGAGGGCGATCCACTTCGCCGGGTCGAAGGGATCGCGGCTCGCGAGCGCGTCGGGCGTCGCCAGCTCGCTCCAATCTTCGTCGAAGCGCCGGTCCTGGAACGCCGGCCGCTCGGCGGCGCGCGCCGGCGGCGCGAGGCACGCGAAGAGGAGAGCGCAGGAGAGGAGGCCAGCCCGCATCGACATCGCCGGGTTACAGTGCCGTGATGTTACGAACGCGCCGCCGCCGTCGCCGCTCCCTCGCCGCCGCGGTGCTGCTCGCGCTCGCGCTGTGTGGAGCTGCCGAGGCGCGTACGCAAGCGAGCGGCGCGATCGAGGGACGCGTCGCGCTCTACCGCAAGAAGCTGTTCGGGAAGCCGGAGCGCGCCCCCGACGTGCGCGACGTCGTGGTCTACGTGACGGGCTTCACGAGCGCGCCCGTTGCCGGCGCGCGCGCCACCCTCGACCAGAAGGGCGAGCAGTTCGCGCCGCGCCTCTTGCCGATCGTCGCCGGGCAGGAGGTGGTGTTTCCCAACCGCGACCGCATCTACCACAACGTCTTCTCCGTCTCGTCGGTGAAGTCGTTCGATCTGGGCCAGTACAAGTCGAGCGATCCGCCCAAGCGCGCGCGCTTCGAGCGCCCCGGGCTGGTGCCCGTCTACTGCAACATCCACCCGCACATGATCGCCTACGTGGTCGTGCTGGAGAACGCGGCCTATGCGCTCGCGGACACGGACGGCCGCTTTGCGATCGACGGCGTGCCACCGGGCCGGCACACCGTCTACGCGTGGACGCCCGGCGCTGAGCCGGCGCGGCGCGAAGTCGAGGTGAGCGCGGGCGGGCGCGCGAGCGCGGATTTCGCGCTGGTGAGCGGCGCGCAGCCGAGCCACAAACGCAAGGACGGCAGCGACTACCCGCCCGCGGGCAGCGAGCTGGAGCGGTGACGACGGCCCGAGAGCCGGCGGTGCAAGCAGCGGCGGCGCCCGCGCCTGCCGCGCGCCGCACGAGCGCGCCGTGAAGGGACCGCGGCGCTTCGCGACGAAGCTGTTCCTTGGCTTCGCGGCCCTCCTGGTGGTGGCGCTCGGCATCGCTTCGCTCGCCCTGGAGCGAGTCGCGCGTGAGCGAGCCGAAGAGGGCTTCGCCGCGCGGTTCGAGCAGACGCGCGCGGCCTTCGTCGAGCTGGCCCGGCTGCGCGCGGGCTTCGTGGCGGACGAGGTCGACTCGCTCGTGCGCGGGAACCCACAGTTTCGCACCGTGCTCTCGACCGCGTCGCTGGCGCTCGACCTTGGACTCGGCATGGCCTCAGGCCCGAGCGACCAGGAAGGCGCCACCGCCGACGCGCACCTGCGCCTGCGCTCGCTGGTGCCGAGCCTCGTGCTCGCCGAGCGCAGCGAGGTGCTCGTGCTGCTCGCCGCTGACGGCCGGCTGCTCTACGCGGCCACCGATCCGTCGCGCTCGGGCGAGGATCTCTCGGCGCTCACGCTGTTCCAGCAGACGCTGCTCGAAGGCGGTGCCGCGGACGTGTGGACCGAGCGCTCGCCCCGCGCGAACGGGCTCGCGCTCGTCCCGCGCGGCGCGGGTCCTGCGGTCTACGAAGTGCTCGCGCGGCCGGTGGTGTTCGACGGAACGGTGCACGGCGTCGTGATCGCGGGCTCGCGCGTCGACGCGCAGGATCTCGCCACGCTGAAGCGCGTCGCGGGCCTCGACCTCGCGCTGGTCGCCCACGGCCACCTGATCGCGTCGACGCTGCCGTCGTCGGCGGAGACCGAGCTGGTGCGCAACTGGTCGCGGCTCGCGAGCGGGTCTGCGGAGCGCGCGCCGCTCGCCTCGGATCATTGGGTGCGCACGACGCCGATCGTGGCGGGCGCGGCGCCCGTGGCCGAGTTCGTGCTGATCGCGTCCTACGCCGAAGAGCGCGCCTTCGTGCGCCGCATGCGTACTTCGCTCGCGCTCGTCACGGTCGCGATCCTCGCGGCATCGCTGGCCGTCACCTTCACGATCGCCCGTGGCATCACGGGCCCGCTTCGCGCGCTCGAGCGCGCGGCCCGGCGCATCGGCGCCGGAGAGCTGAGCACCGAGGTGCGCGTCGCTTCGCGCGACGAGATCGGCGCGCTGGGCTCCGCCTTCAACGAGATGGCGCGCGGCCTGCGCGAGCGCGACCGGCTACGGCGCACGTTCGAGCGCTACGTGTCGAAGGAGGTGGCGGCCGAGATCCTTCAGCACCCGGAGATGGTGCCGGTGGGCGGCGTCGCGCGGGAGCTCACGGTGGGGTTTGTCGACATCGGCGGCTTCACGCAGCTCGCCGAGCGGCTCGGCCCGCAGATCCTCGTGGCGCGGCTCAACGAGTACTTCGAGACGGTGTGCGCGGCCGTGCTCGCCCGAGACGGCACCGTGAACGAGTTCGTGGGCGACGCCATCGTTGCCTACTGGGGCGCGCCGATGCCGCAACCCGACCACGCGGCGCGGGCCTGCCTCGCCGCGCTTGCCTGTCGCGACGCGTTGGAGCGGCTCGGGGCTGTGTGGCGCGAGGCGGGCCTGCCGGACACGCACTTTCGCATCGGCCTCCACACCGGGGAGATGGTCGTCGGTGAGATCGGCTCGGAAGAGCGGCGCGCCTACCGCGCGGTGGGCGACGCGATGAACCTGGCCGCGCGGCTGGAGAGCGCGAACAAAGCCTACGGCACGCGCATCCTGATCTCGGAGGCGACGCGGGCACAGGCGGGCGACGCGATCCTCGCGCGCGAGGTCGACGTCGTGCGCGTGGTGGGCCGCGCCCAGCCGGTGCGCCTGTACGAGCCGCTCGCGCCGGCGGGCAAAACGAGCGCGGAGCTGCGCGCGTTCGCCGCGCGCTGGGCGGAAGCGACTGCGCTCTATCGCAAGGCCGCGTTCGCCGACGCCGCGCGCGCCTTCGCCGCGCTCGCCCCCGACGCGACCGCCGCCGTGCTGCGTGCGCGCGCCGAGGTGTTCGCCGCGGCGCCGCCGCTCGCGGGCTGGGACGGTGTTCACGCTCTCGACGCGAAGTAGCAGCTCCCCGGGACGTTCTCTTCAGAAGTTTGCAAGTGGTGAGTTCGCGCGCCCAGCGCCGCGCTGCACGATTCGGCCGGCGACTCTGCTTAACTCCCAAAGGACAAACGGAACGTCCCGGAGGTCTCATGCGCTTCGCGCCCGTCTCGCTCGCCGTCCTCGCCCTCGCCGCCGCGTCGCTCGCCGACGAGAGCTGGTATCCGTCGCGTTACGGCGCGGACGACCGCGTCGGCGCGGCGAACAATCTCTCCGCCGCGGGCACGAAGCGCGCGGCCGGGCTCGTCACCACGGGCAAGACCTACTCGCTCGGCATGACGACGGGCCCCGACTCGCTCGCCTATCCGACGCGCAAGTACGGGATCGTGGTGACGCAGTCGAACGACGGCACCGGCACGCCCTCCGGCGAGAGCCGCGCGACCGGCAACGACGACATCCTGATGACCTACATGGGAATCGGCTCGCAGCTCGACGGGCTCGGCCACCTGGGCATCGACCACCGCTACTACAACGGCCTGCGCGCGCAGGATTTCGTGGCGCCGAGCGGGCTCAGGCAGCTCGGCACCGACACCGTTCCACCCATCGCGACGCGCGGCGTGCTGCTCGACATGGCGGCGCTGAAGGGAGTCGAGACGGTCGCGGCGGGCACGGCTTACAACCGCGCGGAGATCGACGCCGCCGTGAAGAAGCAAGGCATCGAGCCGATCGGCAAGGGCGACGTCGTGATCTTCCACTCCGGCTGGCAGAAGAAGGCGGGCACGAAGGAGTACCTCGATCTCGTGCACCCCGGCCTCGGCGTCGAGGGCGCGAAGTACCTCGCGAGCCTCGGCGTGGTCGCGGTGGGCGCGGACACGATCGCGCTCGAGGTGAATCCGTTCGAGAACGCGAACCGCCCCTTCGAAGTGCACCAGACGCTGCTCGCGAAGAACGGCGTCTACATCCTCGAGAACATGGTGACCGCCGAGCTCGCCGCGGACCGCGCCCACGAGTTCCTGTTCGTGCTCGGCCAGCCCAAGTTCAAGGGCGCAGTGCAGGCGGTGATCAACCCGATCGCGATTCGCTAAACGCCGCGCTCGAAAGGAGCGCGTGCGGGCATGGGCCTCTTCGATCGCAGCCGGCGGCTCCGCCCGCGCGCGCCCGGGCGCCCCCTTTCCGCGGCGCGGCGCGCGCGCTGGGGCTGGCGGCGCTGGCTCGCCGCCGCGCTCCTGCTCGCGCTCGCGGGGCCGCTCGCGCCGGTGGCGTGCTTCCGTTTCCTCGACCCGCCCGCGAGCGCGTTCATGCTGCGCGACGGCCTCGCGCGGCTCGCCGCCGGCAAGCGCTGGATCGCCCACGACTGGACCGACTACGAGCGCATCTCTCCCCACATGCGGCTGGCCGTCGTCGCCGCCGAGGACCAGCGCTTCCCCGCGCACGACGGCTTCGATTTCGAGGCGATCGAGAAGGCGGTCGCCCACAACAAGCGCAGCGCCCGCACGCGCGGCGCCAGCACCATCTCGCAGCAGGTGGCGAAGAACCTCTTCCTGTGGCCGGAGCGGAGCTGGATGCGCAAGGGCCTCGAGGTCTACTTCACGGTCGCGATCGAGACGCTCTGGCCGAAGCGGCGCATCCTCGAGGTCTACCTGAACGTCGCGGAGCTGGGCGACGGCGTGTACGGCGTGGGCGCGGCGTCGCGGCGCTACTTCGGGCGCGAACCGAGCCGTCTAACCCCGTACCAGGCCGCGACCCTCGCGGCCGTGCTGCCGAGCCCCAAGAAGATGCGCGCCCACGCGCCGGGGCCCTACACCCAGCAGCGCGCGCGCTGGATCCAGGGCCAGATGCGCCAGCTCGGCGGCGACTACCTCGCGAGGCTGTGAGCGCGCTTCGCGCTTCACGGGGCGCTCCGTTCGTGCGATGAAGGGCCCACTTCTCCGGGGACCTCGTGCGCCTTCGCCCGCTGCTCGCCAACGCTGCGCTGGCCGTGGCCGCATTCGCGGCGTGCCTCCTGCTCGCCGAGGGGGCGCTGCGGGTGCTCGGCATCGCGCCGCTCGCCGAGCTGTTCGCCGGGCGCGACTTGTTCGTGCGCGCGTCGGAGTTCCCCGAGATCGGCTAAGAGCTCGTTCCCGGCGCCAGCGGGAACGCCTGGGGCACGCAAGTCCACGTGAACTCCCGCGGCTTCCGCGGCCCCGAGCCGCGCGGCGACGCCGACGCCCGGCGCGTGGTCGTGCTCGGCGACTCCGTGGCGTTCGGCAACGAGGTGCCCGCCGGCGCGGAGTTCCCCGCGCAGCTCGGCGCAGCGCTGCGCGGGCGCGACTCGCGCTTCGAGGTGCTGAACTTCGCGCTCGGCGGGTACGACACGCTGCAACAGCTCGCGGTGCTGGAGCAGCGCGCGCTCGCCTTCGCGCCCGAGCACGTGGTGATCGCCTATTGCTTGAACGACGCGGGCATCGTCTCCACGAATCGCGAGTACGTGGAGCGCGTCGCACGCTACCGCGACGACTTCTTCGTGCGGCGCTCGCGGCTCGTGCAGCTCGTGCTGCATCGCCTCGACGAGCGCGCCCACGCGGCGTTCATGGCCGAGATGAATCGTCCCGAGCGCTTCCGGGAGCTCCACGCCGGCCGCATCGACGCGATCGACGAAGAGCCAGAGCTGCGCGCGCTGATGGCGCGGGCGGCCGACCGGCATCCGTCGGACTGGTACCGCGACGAGGCGCGCGTGGGTCGGGTGCGCTGGGCGCTGCGGCGCGTCGCCGAGCTCTCCCAGGCGCACCGCTTCGCCGTGCACGTCGCGATCTTCCCGTGGCTCGAGACTGAGGGCGGCGCGTACCCGCACACGGCGGCCCACGCGATCGTGGCGAGGGAGGCGGCGCGGCTGGGCTTCGGCGTCGTCGACCTCGCCGAACCGTTCGCGGCCGCGGGGCTCGAATCGCTGCGCGCGTCACCCCGCGACCTCGTGCATCCGAACGCCGCCGGCCACACCCTCGCCGCGCGGCTCGTCGCGCAGCAAATCGCCCCTGCGGAGTGATGGCCGTGCCGCTCGCTCCGGCGCGTGCGCCGGCTACCGTGCCGCGCCTCGCAGGAGCCGACGATGCCCACGCACTGGAAGCGCGATCTCGAAGCCGACGGGAAGAAGTTCCGGGACTGGCTCGCGCGCACGATCCCGAACGCGTCGGACGTCGAGATCACGCCGCTCAGCTCGCCCACCAGCTCCGGCTTCTCGAACGAGACGCTGCTGTGCGAGGCGACGTGGCGCGAGGCCTCTGCCCCGCGCAGCGAGTCGCTCGTCGTGCGCGTGCAGCCGATCGGTTATCAGGTCTTTCCCGAGTACGACATGGGATTGCAGTTCAAGACCATGCAGCTGCTCGGCAAGACGGACGTGCCCGTGCCGCGCGCGCTCTGGCTCGAGGCGAGCGACACCTCGATCTTCGGCGCGCCGTTCTACGTGATGGCGCGCGTGAACGGCCGCGTGCCCACGGACCAGCCGCCGTACCACGCGGGCGGCTGGATGCACGAGATCTCGCCCGAGGAGCGCCGCGCGATCTTCCTCGGCGGCTTCGAGGCGATGGCGAAGATCCACCGGCTCGACGTCGAGAAGACGGGCTTCGGCTTCCTGCGCAAGCCCGGCTTCGCGAACGGGCTCGAGCAAGAGCTCGCCTACTACCGCAGCTACTTCACCTGGGCCGCCTGCGGCCGCGAGCAGCCGATCGCCGAGCGCGCGCTCGCGTGGCTCGAGGCGAACCAGCCCACGGGCGAGCCCGACGGCCTGGTCTGGGGCGACGCGCGCATCGGCAACATCATCTTCGACGGCACGCGCGTCGCGGCGGTGCTCGACTGGGAGATGGTCACCGTCGGCAGCCCCGAGAAGGATCTCGGCTGGGCGGTGTTCCTCGATCGCCATCACAGCGAGGGCATCGGCGTGCCGCGCCTCGCCGGCTTCCCGAGCTACGACGAAGCGCTGGAGCACTACTTCGCGCACTCCGGGCATCGCGTGAAGCACCTGCACTACTACCAGGTGTACGCGGGGTTTCGGTTCGCAGTGGTGATGATGCGGATCTCGCAGCAGCTCCTTCACTACGGGCTGATGACGGCGGAGCAGTCGCGGGCCATGGAGCAGAACAACACGGTGACGCAGCTGACGGCGAAGCTGTTGGGGTTGCCTTCGCCGGCGGAGTTGATGCGGGCGTGAGCTGAGAGTCGGAGGTGTGCGGCGCCCGCGCGGCCGGGGCGGCGGCGGGGGCCGGGCGGTCGCGACTTTGGGCCCTTGGCGTGTTGGAGTGCGGGGTTGGGTGGAGACGGCGCGCGGCGTTTGGGCGTGCTTGCGCGCTCCGACCAAGGATGCGGTGCGCAGAGGTTCGCGGTGCGATGGGTGAGATCCGGGCCCTCCGCTGCGATCCGCCCGCCCCCCGCCGCCGCCCCGGCCGCGCTTGCCTCTCGTCGCTGCGCGACGCGTGACTTGGGGGGAGGGCGCGGATCGGCGCGGCTTCGAGCCGCGCCTCCCGCGTGCGCTTCGCGCGGGAGGAAATGGGGAGCGCGCATCGCAAAGCCTCGCGCTCTCTTGCGGAGTGTCGTGATGGAATCAGTACGCGAGGCGGCCCTTCAGGTCGGCGAAGGGAAGCATCACGTGCGCTTG
>CAYWRY010000125.1:0-12195 GCA_964460485.1 uncultured Spirochaetales bacterium | reverse complement strand
CTCAGCTCTCCCAGCGCACCGGCGTCGTGCGGGTGCGCCGGCGCGGCGCGCGCGTCCACCTGCTCGGCGAGGCGGTGACGGTGCTGCGCGGAGAGCTGAGCGCCTGAGCGCGCTCAGTTCCCGACGAACTCCTCGATCGCCGCGGCCAGCGCCTCCGGCGCGTCGAAGTCCGCGGCGTGGCCGGCGTTCGGCAGGATGCGTACGTGGGCGTCGCCGGAGATCGCGCTCGCGAACTTCTTCGCGTAGCTCGGCGGGACGATCGCGTCGCGCTCGCCCCACACGAGCAGCGTCTCGCTGCGCACGCGGTGCAGGCGCTTCGCGAGCCCGCGGTCGCCGGTCGGCCAGAGCAGGCGCGCCGCCGCCTCGAGCGCGCGCGTCCGGCCGATCTGGAACTCGATCTCGTCGGCGCCGGGCGGCGCCGCGAGCACCTCGCGCGCGAACACCTCGGGCCGCGCCGAGAAGCACGCCGCCTGCTCGTTCGGGCGGCGCGCCCACAGGTCGGCGACGGGCTCGCTCGCGTCGAACAGCCCGAACGGCGCGACCAGCACGAGCTTGCCCACGCTCGTGCGCGAGAACGCCGCGCACTCGGCGGCGAGCGTCGCGCCCGGGCCGAAGCCCACGAGATCCGCGCCCTCGAGATCCGCGGCGTCGAGCAGGTCGAGCGTGGCGGTGACGAAGTCGGCGAGGTCGTCGAGCCGTCGGAAGCTGCCACCGCCCGGATGGCCCGGCAGCGACGGCACGACCACGTGGTGCCGCTGGGCGAGCGCCTCGAGGAACGGCGTCCAGCGCGCATAGCCGAGCAGGCCGGCGAGCACGCCGACCGTGCGGCCCGCGCCCTTTTCCCAGACGCGCACGCTCTCGTCGGCGATGCGGACCGCGTGCTCGCGCAGACCGCTCACCGCGCGGCGCCTCCGGCCGGCGCGTCGGCGCGCGCGGCGCCCGCGCTCGGCGCCGGCGCGCGCAGCTCTCGCGCGCTGGCGCGCGTCGCGCGCGGCAACGGCTTCGGCCACCAGCGGTTCTCCCACTCGCTCTCGAACAGCCCGCGCAGCTGCGGCGCGACGCGCTTCGCGTAGAGCTCGGTGTTGTAGAACGCGAGATCCTTGCTCATGTTGCCGAACTGCATCAGCAGCATGAGCTGTGCGACGTTCAGGTTCACCGCCACCTCGCGCAGCTGCTCGGCCACCTCGTCCGGGTTGCCGACGATCACGTAGCCGCGCTTCACGGTCTCCTCGAAGCCGTGCCGCGACGACGCCGCGCCGCGCCCGCCGCTCGCGCGCTCCGCGGCGGCCACCACCTGCGACTTCACGCGCGCGCGCAGGGTGGCCTCCGTCGCGTAGCCCGGCGGCTGCGCCCAGCGCGAATCCACGTGGAGACAGCGGTCGTAGAAGTACTGCGCCGGCTCCGCGTAGAGCTCGAGCGCCTCCGCGCGCGTCTCGGCGACACCCACGAATTGCAGGAAGCCGGCGCGGAAGGGATTGGGATCCTTGCCGAGCTCCCGCATCTTGGCCCAGAAGCCGCGCATGGTGGCTTCGCCCTGCTTGTACCCGAAGTACGAGAGGTACGAGTAGACGTAGTCGCGCTCCGCGCACCATTGCCAGGTCTCGACCGAGCCGCCGCCCGGGATCCAGATCGGCGGGTGCGGGTGCTGCACGGGGCGCGGCCACGGGTTCACGTAGCGGAGCTGATGGAAGCGGCCGTGCCAGGTGAACGGCTCGCCCTCCGTCCAGGCGCGCACGATCAGGTCGTGCGCCTCGTGGTAGCGCTCGCGCAGCTGGCTCGGGTTCATGCCGTAGGCGTAACAAGTGTCCATCGGCGTCCCGACCGGGAAGCCCGCGATCAGGCGCCCGCCCGACATGCAGTCGAGCATGGCGAGCTCCTCCGCCACGCGGATTGGCGGGTTGTAGAGCGCGAGCGAGTTGCCGAGCACGCAGATCGCGGCGTCGCGCGTGCGGCGCGTGAGCGTCGCCGCGATCAGATTGGGCGACGGCATCAGGCCGTAGGCGTTCGAGTGATGCTCGTTCACGCACACGGCGTCGAAGCCGATCTCGGCGGCGAACTCGAGCTCGTCGAGGAACTCGTTGTACATGCCGTTCGCCTTGGCGGGATCGAACAGCGCGGGGTCGATGTCTACCCACACGGAGGGGTGGTTCTGCTTGAAGTCGCTCGGCAGGTCCGTGTAGGGCATCAAGTGGAACCAGAGCTGCTTCATCGCGCGCCCTCCTGGCCGTGCGGATGGGAAGTTGGCGCAGCGCTGCGCGCTGCTGCCAGAAAGCGGCGCTCACTTCGCGAGCGGACTCACGCGGGTGCCGGCGGCTTCTTCGATCGCGAGCAGGGTCGCCAGGAAGGACTTCGCGCCGAGGCCGGCGCTGGCGGCGCGCGCGTACGTGCCGTGCGCAGCGCTGGTGACGGGCATCGGGACGCCGAGCGCCTGCGCCGAAGCGAGCGCGAGCGAGACGTCCTTTTCGGCGAGCGCGAGCGTGAAGAACGCCTGGTCGAAGCTGCGCGCGAACGTGAGGTCCGCGAGGCCCGCGTAGCTGGCGGCGGAGCTGGCGCGCACGACCTCGAGCAGCGTCTTCGCGTCGAGGCCGGCCTTGGCGGCGAGCACGAAGCCCTCCTGGAGCAGGAGGCCCGCACACAGGAAGATCTGGTTGTTCACCAGCTTCGCGAGCGTGCCGTTGCCGCTCTCGCCGAGGAAGAACACGCGCTTCGCGAAGGCGTCGAACAGCGGCTGCACGCGCTCGAAGGCGGTGCGCTCGCCGCTCGCCATCACCGCGAGCGTGCCTTGGCGGGCGCCATGCGCGCCGCCCGATACCGGCGCGTCGACGAGGGCGACGCCTGCGCGCGCCTCGGCCGCGGCGAGTGCGCGCACGGCGGCGAGCGAGCTCGTGGAGAGGTCGACGTGCACGTCGCCGGGCCGCGCGCCCGCGAGCAGTCCGTCCGCGCCGAGGGCGACGGCCTCGATCTCGCGCGGTCCGGGCAGCGACGTGAACACCACGCGGCACGCGGCCGCCACCTCGCGCGCGCTCGCCGACCAGCGCGCGCCGCGCGCTTCGAGGCTCGCCGCGGCCTCGCGCCGCACGTCGTGCACGACGAGGGCGTGACCGGCCCCGAGCAGCCGCTCCGCCATCGGGTTCCCGATCGTGCCGACGCCGACGAATCCGAGCGGCTCTGCCATGCGCGCCTCCGACGAGGCGCGTTGCATAGCGCGGAGGCGGTGGCCCTCGCGCCTCAGCCCGGGCCGAGCGGAACCGTCAAGTCCGCGACGCCGCCGTGCAGGTCCGCGGCGTCGACCGTGCTGCGCGCGGCGTTCTGGAGCGGCCAGCCCACCCCGACCTCGCCGCCGAACACGAGATGCCCTTCGCCGTGCACGTCGAGGCAGCGGCCCACGGCATTGCCGGTGCCGCCGTAGTAGGAGCCGTAGCGCAGCGCGGTGAGGTCGCGGTTGAAGACGGCGACGAAGGGCGAGACGGTGCCCGGCCGCGAGGCCTGATAGGCGCCCGTCGTGGTCGGCAAGTTCGCCGAGAAGCTGCCGCCGGTGACGTAGATGTTGCGGTTCGCGTCGGAGCCCACGCCCTCGCACGCCTCGCCGACCGCGCCGCCATAGTAAGTGGCGCCGAGGAGCGAGCCGCCGTTCGCGGCGAGGATCGCGATGCCGCAGTCGGACGGGTAGTTCGTTCCGGCGCCGGTGCCGCTCCCGCCGTTGCCGTTGTGCGTGTCGTCGTACTCGCCCGAGATGCCCGCCGTGAAGTCGGTGGAGCGCGTCCCGCCCGCGATCACGACCGTATCGTCGTTGCGAATGGCGAGGTTGTGCGTCTCCATGCCCTCGCCGTCGTTGCCACCGACGAAGGTCGCCCAGGCGAGCGCGCCGTCCAGCTCGTACTTCGCGACGTACCAGTCGGTGCCGCCGCTAAGCGAGGTGTCGGAGGCGCCCAGCGAGGTCGGCGCGTTGGACGACTCCGTCCCGAACAGCACCACCGGCCGGCCCTGGGAGTCGACGCGCACCGACGGCACGGCGTTCTCGTCCGCGCTGCCGCCGACGTAGGTCGCCCACGGCATGGTCGTGCCGTCCCCGGACAGCTTGGCCAGCACGCCGTCGCGGCCGCCGCGCTGGTTGGACTGGTGGCCGCGTTGGAAGGCCGCGAACACGGCAGTCGGATAGGTGCTGCCCGCCGTGGTGGACGCCGCGAGGTAGATGAAGCCGGTGGCCGAGTCGACGGCGACGTCGCGGATGATGTTCTCGTGGCCGTCGTTCGCGGCCCCGAAGAAGGTCGACCAGACGAGCGTTCCGTTCGATGTGCGCAGCTTCGCGACGAAGCCGTCCTGCGGGTGCGGATAGATGCCGGGCACGATGCTGCTGCCCTGGAACTGCGTCTGGATCACGCCGGCGGTGATCGGGAAGCTCGCGCCGGCGCGCCCGGCGACGATCACGTCGTTCCCCGACACCTCGACGGTGTAGGCGCGATCGAGCTCCGTGCCGCCGAGGAAGGTCGCCCACACCAGGTTTCCGTTCGGGGCGAACTTCGCGACGAAGGCGTCCTCGTAGCCGCCGAAGGTGGGCTGGGCGGTGCCGGCTGTGGTCGGGAGATTGCTCGACTCGGCGCCGCCCACCGCGTAGACGTTGCCGTTCGCGTCGACGGCGACGTCGCGCACGAAGTCGTGGGCGTCCTGGCCGAGGTAAGTCGAGAAGTTGATCGTGGTGGTCGCGGGGCCACCCCCGCCGCCACCACCACCACCCCCGCCGCCACCACCACCACCCCCGCCGCCGCCACCCCCGCCGCAAGCGGCGAGCAGCGCCGAGGTCGCCAGCACGAGAACGAACTTCCGCATCGTTTCTCCCAACGTGAGTCGCGCGAGGCTATGGGAGCCAGCCTCCGGCCACCGGTTCATCGGTCACAGGCGCGCAAGCCGTGAGCAGGAAACGAGCAGGCGGGCGGGAGGTTTCACGCCCCGCGGCGGGTCAGAAACCGAGCGTGAGATCCGAGACCACGCCGTGGGCCGGCGGAGCGGTCACGCTGCCGCGCGCCGGCGAGCCCGGAGACGGAGTCAGCGGATAGTCGGCCTCCGCCTCGCCGCCCATCGCGACCTGCCCCGAGCCCGCGCTATCGCCTCGCAGCACGAGCGCGTTGGCGTGGCCTGCGCCGGTACCGCCGAAATAGCCGCCGTAGAGGAGCGTGCCGAGGTCCGCGCTGAAAACCGCGAGGAACGCGGAGCGCGGGCCCGGCCGGGTGGTCTGGTGGGGCCCGGAGCGGATCGGCAGGTCCAGCGAGGAAGACCCGCCCGTCACGTAGACGCGGTTCGAGGAGTCCAGCGCGACTCCCGTGCAGCCGTCTCCGCTCGCGCCGCCGTAGAACGTCGCGGCCTCTCGCGCCGTGCCGTCGGGCGCGACGCGCACGATCGCGCAGTCGCTGGTGAAGGAGCCCGCGCCACCCGTGCCGCCGTTGTAGGTGGTGTCCCAGGCGCCAGTCATCGCGAAGTTCGCTGAGTTGGACTCCGTGGCGATCAGGACGGCGTCGTCTGCGCGCAGTGCGAGGCCGGCGTTGTTCGCGGACTCATCGTTGCTGCCGCCCACGTACGTGGCCCAGAGCATCGGACCGTTCAGCGCAAACTTTGCGACGTAGAGCTCGCGCCCGTCGAGCGTTGAGTCGTAACCGTTCAGGGTGATCGGCTCGGTATCGATCACCTCCTTCGTGTTCGGATCCTGGCTGTCGACCCGCGTCGCGCTGACCGTGTCGAACAGCACCACCGGGTTGCCTTGGGAGTCGACGCGAACCTTGGCCTCCGTCCCCTCGTCGCCGGTGCCGCCGACGAAGGTCGCCCAAGCGAGCGACGCCCCATCGCCGGCAAGCCTCGCCAGCATGCCGTCGATCGAGCCGGTGCTGAGCGCGTTGTCCATGCCCGGGAGCTCGGGGCGATCGCCGAACTGGAGGGCGGCCAGGATCACCGCCGGGAGGTTGCGCACCACGGCGGGCTCGAGCGGGCCATCCTGGTTGCCGGCGGTGTTGGGGTCGATGTCCGGGTCGGGATCGGGGAAGAACGTGCTGGGCGCCCGCACCGTGAAGGTCAGATAGATGTCGCCGGTACCCGGATCCACGGCGACGTCGTGCACGACGCTCGTGACGGGATCGAGGTCGTCGTTGAAGTCGGTCACGGCGTCGGTCGCGTTCGTGTCGGTGTCGGCCTCGAAGCGGCCGCTGCCGAAGTAGGTCGCCCAGGCGATGGCTCCGTCGGCCGCGGCGAGGCGCGCCACGAACCCGTCGCGCGCCGGGTTCGCGGTGCTCGGGGTGCACACGTTGCCAGTCCCGGAGGTGGGCTGCGTGGGATCGCAGGCGCCGGCACCGCCCTGAAACTGGGTGAGCAGGGCGCCGCCCGTCACCGGGAAGCCTTCGGCGGCGCCGCCGCCGATCACCACGTCGCCGTTCGGGGCGAGGTCGACGGCGTACGCGCGGTCGGGCCCCGCGCCGCCGACGTAGGTCCACCAAACC
This sequence comes from uncultured Spirochaetales bacterium, assembly GCA_964460485.1. GTDB lineage: Bacteria > Myxococcota_A > UBA9160 > UBA9160 > UBA6930 > VGRF01. Next base: position 5,713 of record CAYWRY010000125.1, on the reverse strand, counting down.
ACCTGCCCGGTCGCGTCGAACTTGGCGGCGAACGCGTCCTCGGCGCCGGCGTGCGCGCGCGTCGGCGCTCCGGGCAGCAGGTCCGTCGAGAGCGCGCCGCCCACCACGTAGGTGTTGCCCGCAGCGTCGATCGCCACGTCCTCCGCGGCGTCTTCGAGGTCGTCGCCCAGGTACGTGGAGAAGTTGATGGTGGTGGTGGAGACGACCGGTGGGGAGTTCGGCCGCTTGACCGGGTCCGAGTTGCTGCACGCAGCGAGGATCGCGGCGAGGGCCGCGAGTGAGGCGAGTCGGCGCAAGGGGGGCTCCCGGAAAGGGGTGCAGCCTAAGCAACACCGCCGAGCGGCGGTAGACGCGCGCGTGCGAGCGGAACGCATGGGGTCGGGGCACGATCTGGCCCATGGACAGCCTCAAGCTGCGCCTCGTCCACCGCGCGCCGGAGCCGGTCGACTTCGAGGTGCCGGTGGGCTTGGTGTGGATCGAGCGAGGCGCCCAGCGCGCGGCGCTGTTCACGCCGGACGAGATCGACCCGACCCGGCAGTACCCCCTGCTCACCGTCCTGCACGGCGCCGGCCGCCAGGACGAAGCGTTGATGCGCGCCTACCGCCACGAGGCGCAGCTCCGCCAGGCCTTCGTGCTGGTGGCGCGCTCGTTTCATCAGACGTGGGACCTGATCGCGCTCGGCATCCAGAGCGGCGCGGCTCTCGAGCCGGCGGCGCCCTCGGGCCGCCCCGACCTCGACTTCCTCGAGTTCGCCTACGACCTGATCTACCGCCGCTACCCCATCGACCGCGAGCGCCAGGCGTTGATCGGCTACTCGGACGGCGCGAGCTATGCGCTTTCCGTCGGCCTGTCGAATCCTCACGTGTTCTGCGCCGTGATGGCCTGGGCGCCGGGCTTCCTCGCGCTGGAGGCGGACGCCGCCGACCCCGGCACGAAGCGCCCGGCCGTCTACCTGACCTACGGCACCCATGACGAGCTGTTCCCCTTCGAGCGCGTTGCGAAGCCGATGAGGCGCCACCTCGAAGACCTCGGCTGCTCGGTGACGTTCGTCGTGGACGAGGGCGGCCGGCACTGGCCGCCCGGCGACTTCCAGCCGGAAGCCCTCGACTGGTTCTTCACCGAGCCGTGGATGCCGCGGAGCTGACGGGGCGCGGCGGTCGGCTACCAGAGTCCGCGCGGGTGGAGCCAGCGCGCGAGCGCAGAAGCGGCGAAGCCGAGCGCCCAGACGAGCGGCGGGATCTCGCGCAGCCCGCGCAGCGCGCCCGCGCGCGTGAACGGCAGGAAGGCCGTGGCGGCATGGAACTCCCGGAAGCCGGGCGGCGGCGCGTGCAGCTTGCGGGCGTCCTGGTGCCAGGCGCCGGCCAGCGAGAAGGCCAGAAAGCCGCCAAAGAACGCGAGATCGGCGCTGCTCGCGTTGGGAATCAGGTGGAGCGCCCAGAGCAGCGCGAGGCCGAGCACGAGCGGATGGCGCGTCACGCGATAGACGCCCGTCACCTCCGCCTTGCCGGGCGCGACGGACGCCGGGCTTGGCTTGACCAGCGCCCCTGCGGCGAGGACGAAGCCGAGCGTCATCAGCGCGTAGAGCGCCGCGCGCAGCACGGGGCCGACTTCGATCGCCCAGAGCCACGGGCCGGCGTGGCGATTCGAGAAGTAGACGCGCATCAGCGGGATGAAGATCGCCAGGGCGACGAGCGAGTAGAGCCCGAGGAACGGCGTATCGCCGAGCCTCGCGCGCAGCCTCGGCTCGACGCGGAGACTGGCGAGGCCGAGGTGCGTCGCGGTGAAGGCGGCCCAAAGGAGCGCGATCTCGACGGCGATGCTCATCTGCGGGGCTCCCCCGGGCGCGAGGCGCGCGCACTCTCTCACGCCGCGCGGGCCGAGGGAAGTGCGACGAGCGAGCGCCGCGGCGATTGCGCGGCCCTTTCTCTTCGGCCGCGCCCGTGGAACCGTGGGGTCATGCCCGACCTGCTCTTCGAAAAGCGCGACGGCGTCGCCTGGATCACCTTCAACCGGCCCGCGCAGAAGAACGCCCTCAGCCCCGAGGCGATCTGTGGCCTCGCCGACGCACTGCACGCACTGCGCGACGACGATTCGCTGCGCCTCGGCGTCCTCACCGGCGCGGGCAGCGAGACGTTCACCTCGGGCGGCGACTTGAAGCGCCTGCTCCCATTGTGGACGGGCGGCCGCCAGCCCGCCGACGATTACGACCGGCGCGTGCTCGGCGACCCGCGCGTCATGCAAACCGCGCTGATGAAGGAGTTCGCGCTCGACAAGCCGCTGATCGCCGCGATCAACGGCGACGCCCTCGCTGGTGGCTTCGAGCTGATGCTCGCCTGCGACCTGCGCGTCGCCGTGAAGCAGGCGCGCTTCGGCCTCACCGAGGTGCAGCGCGCGCTCGTGCCCGGCGGTGGCTCGATGGTGCGGCTGCCGCGGCAGATCCCGTGGGCGCGGGCGATGGAGATCCTGCTGACCGGCGACCCGATCCCGGCGCAGGAAGCCCTCGCGCTCGGCCTCGTGAACCGGCTCGTCGAGCCGAACGAGCTCGTGCCGAGCGTCGAGGCGCTGGCGGCGCGGCTCGCGCGCAACGGGCCGCTCGCGCTGCGCGCGATCAAGCGCACCGCGCTCGAGACGAGCGGCGTCGCGCTCGGCGAGGCATTCGCGATCGAGGCGCGCAACTCCTCCCCGGTGATGCGCTCCGAGGACGCGCTCGAGGGACCGCGCGCGTTCGCGGAGAAGAGGCCCCCCGTCTACCGCGGCCGCTGAACCCGAAAGCAGTCAGATCCCTTTCGGGTTCAGCGAACCAGGAAACGTCCGGTTGCGGTCGCGCCCTGGCGAGGTGTGGCTTCGCGGTCGCGGCGTTCGCTGTTGTACGGTGCGCGGCTCCACTTCCGATAAGGAGCCCCCGCATGGCCAAGATCGAGATCACGCCCGCGATGCGCGCCGTGGTCGGCGTCGAGTCGCCGCCGTGGACGCACGAGGTCACTACCACGAGCGTCCGCGCCTTCGCGCGCGGCGTCGGGTACACGGACCACGTCTACTTCGACGAGGCAGAGGCGAAGAAGCGCGGCTACCGCAGCCTGCCCGCGCCGGCGACCTACTTCGGCACGCCCATCTTTCTGCCGGGCAAGTCGAACGACACGTTCTCGAATCCGATGCTGCCCGGCCCGCGCCTCGAGCACGGCCTCAAGAACGTCCTCGATGGCGGCGCCGAGACCGAGTACTTCGAGGACATCTGCGCCGGCGACACGCTGACTGTGACCTCGCGGGTCGCGGACCTCACCGTGCGCGAGACCAAGGCGATGGGCGAGATGCTGATCGTCACCAACCTCACGACCGTGAAGAACCAGCACGGCCGCGTGGTCGCGACGCAGCGCTCGCAAGGCTTGTTCTACTAGAGGACCTGCCCGCGCCGATCCACTGCCAGGCATGCGCCGGCGGAGCAGGGGCGCGGGGGAAACGAGGAGAGCACCAACGTGCCTGTCACCTGGGACGCGATCAAAGAAGGCGAAGAGATCCCGATCCTCAAGAAGAAGCCGGGCGTGACGCAGCTCGTGAAGTACGCCGCCGGCGGCGGCGACTTCAATCCGCTGCACCACGACTACAACTTCCCGCAGTCGAAGGCGCTCGGCTCGATCATCGTTCACGGCCGCTTCAAGTACGCGGCGCTCGGCGAGCTGGTGTCGAACTGGCTCGACCACGGCGGCCGCATCAAGAAGATCAGCTGTCAGTACCGCGGCATGGACAAGCCCGACATGGAGATGACGCTGGGCGGGAAGGTCGTGCGCAAGTACGAGAAGGACGGGCAGAAGCTCGTCGACCTCGAGCTGTGGGTGAAGAACGAACAGGGCATGAACACGACGCCCGGCTCGGCGACGGTCCGCGTCGAGCGCTGACCGCGCGCCGAGAAGGGGGCGCCGCCCAGCGGCGGCGCCCCCCTCGCCTGTGCGACCTGCGCGAGCGCCGGCGCGAACGCGAGCGCCGAGGGCGTCAGAGCCGCGAGCACTGCGATCCATCCTCACGGCTGCGTTCGGTTGCGATGGCCTACGCTTCCTTCGGACGCGTTGCGCGCCCGAGTCGGTGCTAACCATCGCGCTGGACCACCGTCGGCGATTCGCCTTAAAGCGCGTTCGGTGAAGCGGCGCACGCGCAGAGGCGGCGGCGCGCGCTCAGGGATGAACGGCGAAGCCGCCCAGCCCCGCCGTCTCCGACTGGCCCGTCATCAGGTTCGCGTTCTGCACCGCCTGGCCGGCGGCACCCTTGCCGAGGTTGTCGATGGCGCCGCACGCGACCACGAGCCCGGTGCGCGCGTTCACCGCGTAGGAGACGAAGCAGAAGTTCGTGCCGGTCGCCCAGCCGGTGTGCGGGCTGCGCCCGTTCTTCGGCAGCTCCTGGACGCGCACGAACGGCTCGCCCGCGTACAGCGCACGCGCCGCCTCGCTGCACTGCGCGCCGCTCACGGCGCCGCGCGGGCGGGCGTAACAAGTCGCCAGGATGCCGCGGTTCAGCGGCACGAGGTGCGGCGTGAAGGTCACCGTCGCCGCGCGCCCGGCGACCTGGCCGAGCGCGGCCTCGATCTCCGGCACGTGGGGGTGGGAGACGAGTCCGTAGGCGAACACGTCTTCGTTGGTCTCGGCGAAGCCGAAGTCGCTCGCGCCGCCGCGACCCGCGCCGGTCACGCCGCTCTTCGCGTCGATCACGATGCCCTCGGGCTCGACGAGGCCGGCGTGCAGCAGCGGAGCGAGCGCGATCAAGGACGCCGCCGGGTAGCAGCCGGGGTTCGCGAGCCGCGAGACGCCGCGGATCTTCGCGCGCTGCCCGGGCAGCTCGGTGAGCCCGTAGGTCCAGCCCGGCAGGAACCGATGATCGCCGCCCACGTCGACCACGCGCACGTGCGCGGGCACGCGCGCCAGCGGCTCGCGCGATTTGCCAGTCGGCAGCGACGCGAACAGCACGTCCAGCTCGCCCACCTCGTCGGGCGCGAACGGCTGGATCACGATCTCGCCGGCGGGATGGCCCGCGAGCGCGGGGAAGCGCTCCGCGACGCGCTGCCCCGCCGTGCTCTCGCCCGCGGCGTAGGCGACGCGGAACGCCGGGTGACCCACGCACAGGCGCAGCAGCTCGCCGCCGCCGTAGCCGCTGATGCCGACGATGCCGACGCGAAGCTCGCCGCTCACTTCTTCCTCTCTCGATAGTCGCCGAACTGCGCGTCGCGCTTGCTGAGCGCTTGGGTCACGCCTTTCGCGAACTCCTTCAGGTACTCGCGCGACGACTTCTGATGGAAGGCGAGCGCCTGGATTTCGGTGCCCGCGCGGATCGCGGCGCGCATGCCCATGATCTCCATGGCGCGATGGATCGAGCGCTTGTTGAGCTGCTGGAGGTCGGGCGGAATCTTCGCGATGCGCTCGGCGATCTCCAGCACGCGCGCCTCGAGCTCGCCGTTCGGGAAACAGCGGTTCGCGAGGCCCATGCGCACCGCCTCGCGCCCGTCGACGGAGTCGCCCGTGAGCATCAGCTCCATGGCGTTGCGCATGCCGGCCAGCCAGGCGTGGAACTGATTGTCCGGCGGGCTCATCAGGCGCACCGGCGGGTAGCCGATCTGCGCGTCCTCGCTCACGTAGCAGAGGTCGCACGCGCTCATCAGCTCGGAGCCGCCGGCCAGGCAGTAGCCGTGCACCTGCGCGATCACCGGCTTCGCGAGGTCCCAGATCTTGAA
>CAYWRY010000124.1:0-12346 GCA_964460485.1 uncultured Spirochaetales bacterium | reverse complement strand
GAAACCGGCCATCCCGAGCGACAAGCGAAAGCTGGTGAGAAATCCGGGCTAGCTGGCTCATCACGACGCCCTCGCCGCAGTAGCCCAACGCGAAGTGAGCGTTCGGCGCGTCCGGGAGCGTGCCGACGCGCGGCGTGAGGTCGCGTGTGAACGCCATCGTGCCGCCCCACGCGTGCGTGAATCGGATGCCTGCGAGGGCCGGGAACGTCTCGAGCAGGCTCTGCTTCAGCTTGCGAATCGCGCGGAGGTGGTTGCCTCCGCTCGGCGCGCCCTCCCAGTAGTGCGGCGCGAGCTCGCCGCCGGCGACGATGCGACCGTCCGCCGTCGGGCGCAGGTACATGAAGAGCACGCGCGCGTCTCCTAGCGCCTCGCGGCCCGACCAGCCGATCGCCTGCCAGTGCTGCGGCGAGAGCGGCTCCGTCGCCACGACGTAGTTGCAGAGCGGCAACAGGCGTTGGCGGAAGATGCCGAGCTGCGGCGTGTAGCCGTTGGTCGCGAGCACCACCTGCGGCGCATCGACACGACCGAGCTCGGTCGCGATGCGCAGCGTGCCGCCCGGCTCGATGCGCACCACGCGCGACGCCTCGTGCACGGCGACGCCGAGGGACTCCGCCACCCGCGCCATGCCGCGCACGAGCTTGCCGGGATTCACGATCGCCGTGCCCGGGATCGTCAGCGCTGCCCGGAAGCGATCCGTGCGCACGCGCGCGTGCAGCTCGGCACCGTCGATCAGCTTCGACGGGATCCCCATCGCCGAGACGACGGGCAGCAGCTGCTCCAGCTGCGCGATCTGGGCATCCGTGCTGGCCATGCGCAACGAGCCGTTGTGCTCGTAGTCGCACTGAACGCCCGCCTCGGCGGCGAGGCGCTCGATGCTGGTGCGGCCTGTCTCGATCAGGTCGTAGAGCGAGCGCGCCGTCTCCGGGTCGTGCGAGGCCGCGAACTGCGGGAAGGACATGTAGTTCACGTCGGCGAAGCCGCCGTTGCGCCCGCTCGCGCCGTAGCCGCAGCGCGCGCCCTCCAGCACGACGACGCGGCGCTGCGGCTGGCGGCGAGCGATGGCGATCGCCGTTGCGAGGCCGGTGAAGCCGCCGCCGACGATGGCGACCTCGGCCTTCGAGGTGCCGCGCAGCGGCGGGCGCAGCGCGTCCGTGTAGAGGCCCGACGACGCCATCCAGTAGCTGTCGGTGAAGTGTTCGTAGAGCGGCGAAACGCGGTCCGGGTCGTCGAGCCAAGCGCGGCCGAGCTTCGCCGCGCCCGCGGTCGCCGCGATGCCGGCGCTCGCGCCGAGGACGAAATCGCGCCGCGACCAGGAGCGAGCGCTGCGGTCGATCATCGCGGATCTCTTTCAGGGTTCGCGCGAGGCGCGCCGCGGCCGCTCGCGCAGCGCGTGCGCGCGAGCGCGGGAAGCCCAGCGCAACGCTCTCACCGGGCATCCGCTTCGGCGAGAGCGCGCCGCGCGAGCGCGGAACGCGCACTTCGATGGTGCGCGGCGAGGCGCCTTCGGTGTGCTGGGCGTTGGCCCGCGACGCGCTCGAGGCCGCGAGCGCCGAGCGCCCACAGCTGAGGGCCGCACTGCTCGCGAGCCTGCTGCGCTCCGCCATGGCCGTGACTGCGCGGCTGACGCGCGAGCTCACCGCCGCGCGCGCGGCTCCCGGAAGCCTCGCCGGCAGCCGCGGAGTTCCGCCGCGGCGGCATCACACCGCGGCGACCACCCGAATCTCGACCCAGTACTGCGGCGCTGCGAGTCTCGCCTCGACGCAGGCGCGCGCGGGCGTGTTGCCCTGCTCCACCCACGGATCCCAGGCCTCGTTCATCGCCGCGTAGTGGCGGATGTCGCTCAGCCAGATCGTGGCGGTGAGAATGCGGCTCTTGTCGGTGCCGGCCTCGGCCAGAAGGCGGTCGATCTGCGCGAGGATCTGCTGGGTCTGCTTCTTCGCGTCGGGCACCGGGTCGTCGGCGACGATGCCCGCGCTGTGGACGAGGCCGCCGTACACGGCGCCCTGCGAGAGGCGCTTGCCGGGCTGGAGGCGGATGAGGCTGGACATGATCTCTCCTCGAGTCGTGCGGCCGAGCTGCTGGCGGCGAACGCTACGCCCGCGCGCCGAGTCGCGCGAGCAGCTTGCTCCAGATGTCGCCGAAGCCGCCGTTGCTGAGGGTGACCACCACGTCGCTGGCGCGGCACACGCTCGCGAGGTGCTCGACGATCGCGTCGACGCCGTCGCAGGCGACGGTGGGGATGCCGCGCGCGGTCAGATCGGCCGCGAGTTGGTCCGCGTTCAGACGCTTCGGGTCGCCGCCGAACGCGCTGTAGATCGGCGCATTCGGCACGCGCGCGATCACGGCGCGCGCGGCGCCGTCGAAGGCGCGGGCGTACTCGGCCTGGAACACGGCGCGGCGGCTCGTGTTCGAGCGCGGCTCCATCACCGCGACGATGCGCCGGCCCGGGTAGCGCGCGGCGATTCCGCCGAGCGTTTCGCGGACCGCCGTGGGGTGGTGCCCGAAGTCGTCGATCACGGTGACGCCCGCGACCTCGCCGCGCACCTCCTGGCGGCGCTTCACGCCCTGATAACGCGCGAGCAGCGGCGCGGCCGTTGCGACCGGGACGCCGCGCGCGTCGCACACCGCGAGCGCGGCGAGCGCGTTCATCACGTTGTGGTTGCCCCAGGCCGGGAGCAGCGCGCGCGCCTGCTTCACGCCGCGCACGGCCACGTCGAAGCGCGTGCCCTCGGGTCCTGCCTCGATCGCTCGGGCCACGAAGTCGGCATCGCACTCGATCCCGTAGCGCACCACCTTGCAGTGCGCGTCGCGGCAGACCGCGTCGACGGTTCGTGCGCCCGCGGCGGCGATCAGCGTGCCGCTGGCGCCCAGCTTCGCGACGAGCTTCGCGAATTCACCCTGTACGTGGGCGAGGTCGCGGTAGATGTCGGCGTGGTCGAACTCGATCGACGTGATCACCGCGGTCTCGGGACCGTAGTGGAGGAACTTCGGGGTCTTGTCGAAGAAGGCAGTGTCGTACTCGTCGCCCTCGACGACGAACTCCGGCCCCTTTCCGTCGCGGAAGCTGCCGTCGAAGTTGGCGGCGATGCCGCCCACCAGCAGCGACGGGTCCCGGCCGGCCTCGAACAGGAGCGTCGCCACCATGCTCGTGGTCGTCGTCTTGCCGTGCGTTCCGCAAACCACCACCGAGTGCTTGCCGCGGATCGCGTGCTCGTAGAGCGCGTCCGGCAGCGATGCGTACTTCAGCCGGGCGGCGATCGCGGCCTTCGCCTCGGGATTGTCGGTGCGCACCGCGTTGCCGATCACCACCAGATCGGGCCGTTTCGCGAGCACGTTCTCCGGCGCGAAGCCGATCGTCACGGGAATGCCCAGCCGCTCGAGGAACGTGCTCATGGGCGGATAAACGCCCTCGTCCGAGCCGGTGACGGTGTGGCCGCGCGACTTCAGGAGCCCCGCGAGCGATCCCATCGCGGTGCCGGCGATCGCGACGAAGTGGACGTGCACTAGCAAGCGCCGCGAAGCGGCGCGCGCAGCGCGCCACCGGCGAGCGGAGTCGAACAGTGGCCTCCGCGTGCGTGACGACACACAGTCGGGAGTTCGCGCATCCTGGCTCGAGACCTCCTCCGCTACTCCGCGAACGCTTCGCGGATCAGGTCGTGGATCTCGGCGCGCAGCGCGAACTTGCTGCGCTTCGCCACCAGGTGGATCCGGTTGGTGAGCATCACGATTACGCACTCGGCGTCGAGATCCACCCAGAGCGAGGTCCCCGTGAAGCCGAGGTGGCCGATCGAGCTCCGCGAGAAGCGCGAGCCCGCCGACGAGCCCTGCGCCGCCGGGGTGTCCCAGCCCAGCGCCCAGTCGGAGCCGGCGGGGATGTTCTGCTTGGTCGCGAACTCGGCGAGCAGTGCGCGCGGGAAGGCGTCGCTGCGAGCGTGCCACACGTCCACCAGCGTCTGGGCGAGCTTCATCACGTCGTCGGCGTTCGCAAAGAGCCCCGCGTGGCCGGCGACGCCGCCCATCGCCCAGGCGTTCGGGTCGTGCACCTCGCCCCACAGGATCTTGCCGCGGATCGGGCAGTTCTCGGTCGCCGCGATGCTGCGCCGCGCGTCGTCGCCGAGCGGCTGCGCGAGCGGCAGGAAGCGCATACTCGGGAGGCCGAGCGGCGCGAACAGCGTGCGGTCGCAGTGCTCGTCGAGCGATCGCCCCACGAGCTGCTCGATCGCGGCGCCCAGCGTGATGAAGTCGAGGTCGCCGTACACCGCGGCCTCGCCCGGCGCGTGCACGAGCGCGGAGCGGCAGATGCTCTCGATCACCCACGCCTTCGCGGCCGGCGTGCCGAGGATGCGCTCGCCGGTCTTGCGCTCCCGCTCGGCGAGGGGCTCGTGGAAGTCGCGCAGCGGCTTCAGCCCGGAGGAATGCGTGAGCAGGTGCCGGAACGTCACGCCATCCTTCTCGCGCTCGGCGAAGTGCGGGAGCACCTTGGCCACGGGGTCGTCGAGGGCGACGTCGCCCTGCTCCACGAGTCGCAGGAACGCGCTCGTGGTCGCGAGCACCTTGGTGAGCGACGCCAGGTCGAAGACGGTCTCGCGCGCCATCGGGATGCGCTCGGGCCGCGAGACCGCGAGGCCGCGCACCGAACAATGCTCCAGCACCTCGCCCTCGCGGCGCATCCAGGCCAGCACGACGGCGCCCGGGATCTCGGCCGCGTCGATCGCCTTGTCGAGCGCGCGGTCGACGCGCTGCAGCTTCTTGCGGATCTGGGCAAATCTCATCGCGAACTCCGCTTGCCGGCCGAGCTTGCTCGGCTTGGGCTCGCTGCGCGCGCCGGCGCGGCGCGGCCTAGTCGACCGCCGGCTCGAGCACGGCGAGCTCACCCTTCCCGCCGTCGAGCCGCCCGCGGAGGCCCACGGGCCAAGGCAAGTTCGGGCTCACGTGGCCGAATCGCAAGCCGGTGACGAGCGGTTTTCGCAGCCCGCCCAGGATCTCGCGGACGATCTGGAGGGCGGTGGGACGCGCCCGCTTCGGATCGGTGCACCCCACCAGGTGTCCGATCGCGAAGCCCGCCGCCGCGTCGAGCTTGCCCGCGGCTCGCAAGTGCGAGAGCCGGCGGTCGATGGCGTACGGCTTCTCGCCGATCTCCTCGAGGCAGAGGATCGCGCCGCGCGTGTCGATCTCCCAGGGCGTGCCGAGCGAGTCGGCGACCAGCGTGAGCGATCCGCCGACGAGTGGACCCTCGGCGCGCCCGCGCCCGGCGCTGCGACCGCGCAGGGGAGTCGGCGTCTCGCCGCGCAGCAGCCCGAGCAGCGCGCGCAGCTCCGCGGGCGTGGGGCCGTCGTCGCGCACGCACATCGGGCCGTGCACGCCCGCGAGGCCGACTACCTCGCGCTGCCAGCCGAGCAGCGTCGTCACGTCGCTGAAGCCGATCAACGGCTTGCGTGCGGCGCGAAAGGCGCGCGCCTCGAGGTGCGGGATCACGTGGTGGCAGCCCCAGCCGCCGCGCGCGCACAGGATCGCGTGCACCGAGTCGTCGCGAATCCACTGCATGAGTTCCGCCGCGCGGCGCTCGGCAGAGCCGGCGAGATAGCCGCTGCGCGCGAACACGTCCTCGCGCCACGTCACCTGGAAGCCCGCGGCGAGCAGCCGCGCGGCCGTCGCGTGGACGCGCGCGGGCTCCACCCAGAAAGCCGGCGCGGCGATCGCGATCGTCCCGCCGCGCGGCAGCGCGCGCGGCCGCAACAGCTTCGGCACTAGAAGGGCGGCTCCTGGTCGAACGACGAGCCGAAGCCGCCGCCGTCGCCGGGCGGTACGAAGCTGCCGCCCGCCGGCCCGCCGCCGCCCTCGCGCTCGGTACGGTTCTGGAACAACGCGTACTTGCCGTCGAAGTTGAGCTTCACCGTGCCGGTGGGACCGTTGCGCTGCTTCTCGATGATGATCTCCGCACAGCGCGGGTCCTCGGTCTCCTTGTTGTAGACGACGTCGCGGTAGATGAATGCGATCACGTCTGCATCCTGTTCGATTGCGCCCGAGTTGTGCGTGACGACGCCGTCCGCGAGCCAGTTCGCGGGCCCGGGCACCGTGAGGTCGAACACGTCTTCGTCGCCGTCGGGCGTGATTGCGACGACGCGATCCCAGAACGCGTCGGAGTCGGCCCAACCGTCGAGCTCGGGCGATTCGAGGAGCCGCGCGTAGCTGGCGAGCGTGTCGCGGGTCGGCGCGAAGCGAAAGTGCGAGGTGCCGCCGTACGCCGTGCCGCGCAGCTGCGCCATCGCGCGAGTCGTGACGCCGCGCGCGCGCATGCGCGCGCGAACCGCGGCGAATACCTCGATCGGAAGCGTGTCGACGTTCGGGGTCGCCTCCACGTGCGCCAGCTGCAGCGCAAGCGCGCGCACGGCCTCGTTGCGCGGGCCGAAGCCGCCCACGATCTCGGCGAAACGCTTCTGCGCCTCCGCTCCGCTCACGTCGACGGTGTGCACGGGTCTGCCCCGCTGCGCGTGCACGGTTCGGATGCGGGCGACGATCCCGAGCCGAAGCAGCAACGCCGAGACGTCGTCGGCGAGCGCGCGGCTGCAGGTCGAGAAGTAGACGCGCGGCGCTCCGCGGCCCGCCTTGCGCAGCGTCACCCGCCCGTCCGTCGCCCACAGATGGCGTAACAACAGCGCGACTTGGTCGCTCGCCAGGGTGAAGACTTCTGCGGGCAAGCACTTCTCGTGCGAGCGCTGGCCGAAGATGCCGAGTTCCTTCAGCCACGCGCCCACGCCCGCCGGCGCCCAGCGGTTCCCGTTTCCCGCGATCACCAACTGATGCCACGCACCGCGGCCCGCGTGGCGCGTGACGCGCGACCCGAGCTGCTCCGCCGCGTCGCGCACGGCAGCACTGTTCTCCTCGGAGGCGGTCGTGTACCGCAGCGGCTGGTGCTTCAGGTAGCTGCCGGCGCCCACGAGCTGACCGAGCAACACGAGCCAGGGCTCCGGCCAACGTTGCGGTGCGGCGGGCTCGGGCACGCGACGCGAGAGTGCCAAGCGATCGCCCGGCGCGAGCTGTGACACGGTCTTCCAGCCCTGCCCCGCGAGCAGCCGATGCTCGCCCGTCGCGCGAATGCCGCGGCCGCTTGCGAGCTGCACGCGGAACACCGGCCGGCGTCCGACGCGCCACACCTTGTCCGAGCGGGCGGCCACGATGCGCTGGCGTTCGTCGAGTGCCCACACCTCGGGCGTGGTGCCGACCAGCTCACGGATCGGAATGCGCCGCCCGTCGCAGAGGCAAACGCGCGTCTCGCCCGTCACGCACTCGCGCAGGTCGCCCATCATGGGTCGTCGCTTGTCGGGGTCGCGCTGCTCCGGGCCGCGGTTCAGCTGCGAGAGCGCGATCACGGGGATCGCCAGCTCCTTCGCGAGGGCCTTCAGGCCCTTGCTGATCTCGGCGATCTCGAGGTCTTTGCGGTCGCGCTTGCCGTCGGCGTGGGCGAGCTGGAGGTAGTCGACCACCACGAGGTCGAGGCCGTGCTCGGCCTGGAGGCGCCGGCTCTTCGCCTTGATCTCGAGGATCGAGACGGCACCGGAGTCGTCGATCCAGATCTGCGCCTGGGAGAGGCGATCGGCGGCCTCCTGTAGTCGCCGGTAGTCGGCCATCGGCAGGAAGCCCTTGCGCAGGCTCGAGAAGTCGATGCGCGCCTCGGACGACAAGAGGCGCACGATCAGCGAGCGCGTCGTCATCTCGAGCGAGAACACCGCCACCTTCTTGCCGTGCTCCACCGCCGCGTTCCGGCCGATGTTCAGGGCGAAGGCCGTCTTCCCCATGCTGGGCCGCGCGGCGACGATGATCAGCTCGCCGGCCTGGAGGCCGCCGGTGATCTCGTCGAGGTCGTCGAAGCCGGTGGGCAGGCCGGAGAGCGCGCCCGCGCGGTTCATGATGCCCTCGACGTAGTCGAACACGCCGGGCATCTCGTCGTGCAGGTTCTGGAAGGTCGAGCGGCTCTGCTCCTTCGAGACGTCGAAGATCTTCGACTCCGCGAAGTCGAGCAGCTTGTCGGCGCTCTCGGTCTCCTCGTAGCCGGTCTGCACGATCTCGGTCGCGACGCCGATCAGCCGGCGCTTCACGGCCTTGTCGCGCACGATGCGCGCGTGGTGCGCGACGTTCGCGGCCGTCGCGGCGAAGTCCGCGATCTCGGCGAGCGCGACCGGGCCGCCGACCGCGTCGAGCTGTTTCTGGAGCGTCAGATGTTCCGCGAGCGTGATCAAGTCGACGGGCCGGCCGGAGTCGTGAACCGACGACATCGCGCCGAACAGGATCTGGTGCGCGGGGTGGTAGAAGTCGTCGACGCGGATCTCGGCGAGCACCTCGTGGAAGGCGCGCGGATCGAGCAGCAGCGACGAGAGCACCGCCTTCTCGGCGCCGAGGTCGTGGGGCGGCACCCGGCCGGCGAAGGCCGTTGCATCAACCGGCGTTTCAGCGCTGCTGCCGCTGCGCCTCCGCCGCCGCCCGCCGGGCGCGCTGTCGCTCGCGGTGTAGTCGCCGATCGTCACGCCTCACCCCCAAGGCGATCCGCACGGTGCGGGCCGACCGATCATCGCACGCCGGAGCGATCGCGCCGCTGAAAATGCGACGCGCTGCGTCCCCATCGGGATCGCGGCGCGTCCGGGTGCGTTCGGTCGGGCGCTACTTCGTCCCGCCCTCGCCCGGCGGGTTCGCCGCCGTCACCTCGAGCTTCACCTGCGCGATCACCTCGCGGTGGAGCCGGATCGGGACGGTGTGGGAGCCGGCCTGCTTGATCGGCTCGGCGAGCTGGATCGTCCTGCGGTCGATCTCGACGCCCTGCGCAGCGATCAGATCCGCGATCTCGCGCGCAGTCACCGAGCCGAACAGCTTGCCTTCCTCGCCCACCTGCACGGCGACCGAGAGCCGGAGGCCCTCGAGGCGACTCTTCACGCCCTGATGGCCCTTCAGCTCGCGCGCCACCTTCTCCGCGATCACCCGCTGGTGGTGCTCGAGCTCCTTCACGCCCGCCTCGGTGGCGAGCACGGCCTTGCCCTCCGGCAGGAGGAAGTTTCGCGCGTAGCCGGGGCGCACCGAGACCACGGTCCCGGCGTTGCCGAGGCCGTGCACGTCTTCGCGGAGGATGATCTTCACCTGTGCCATGTGTGGGATCCTGCCGCTAGCCCGCGTGCTGCGACGCGAAGGGCAGCAGCGCGAGGTGCCGCGCGCGCTTGATCGCGGTGGCGATCTCGCGCTGGTGTTTCGCGCAGTTGCCCGAGATGCGGGACGGGATCAGCTTGCCCGTCTCGGTGATGAAGTAGCGCAGGCCCTTCGGGTCCTTGTAGTCGATGCCGGTGCGCGGCTCGGCGCAGAAGCGGCACACCTTCTTGCGAAGGAAGCCGCCCTTCTTCTTGGCCGCCTTGCGGGCCTTCTTGCGCGCCTTCGCGCGCAGGCGGGCCTTCACGCTCATCGGGCCGCGCGGTTCTCGGTCGCCGTCGCGGCCGCGCGGGCCGCGGTCGAACTCGCGGCGCGGGCCGCGCGGGCCGCCGCCGAAGCCGCCGCCCCCGCCGCCGAAGCCGCCGGGCGCTCCTGACTCGCTCATTCGTCGTCTCCCTCGTCGTCGTCGCGGTCGCGATCGCGGTCGCGGTCGTCGTCGCGCATCTGCGCGCGCATCCGCTCTTCCTCGGCCTCGCGCGCGGCGCGCTCGCGGGCGCGCTCAGCGCGAATCCGCTGCTCCTCCGCCGCCTCGACCTTGCGCTTCTCGATGTCGGTGACCTCGCCGGGGCGCAGCACCGTGAGGAAGCGCAGCACCGACTCCTCGATGCGGAGCAGCCGCTCCACCTCGGCGACGCCTTTGCCCTCGACGTCGAGGTAGTAGGCGGTCACGTAGCGGCCCTTCTGGAACTTGCGGATGTCGTAGGCCAGGCGCCGCTTGCCCTGGTCGTCGTGGAGCAGCGGCACGCCGCCAGCGCGCTCCAGCACCGCGTTCACGCGCGTGCACAGGTCGGTGCAGCCCTCGTCCGAGATCTCCGGCTGCACGACGAAAGTCGTCTCGTATTCCCGCATTCACTCTCCTTCTCGTGGGCGGCCCGCGGGCCGGGCCCCGGAGACCTCGCGCGCGCCGCGGGCGGCCGCACGAACCGGGACCGAGAAGACGCGGCGATTTAGCAGAGGCCGCGCGCGCGAGCGAGGCCGCCGCCCGTCGATCGGGGTCGGACCCCGCGGAACACCTGCGGGGGCGCTCTGCCCGAATCAGCGGATGGCGCCCAACAGGAGGCCGTGCACCCGCGCGTCCTCGGTGATCTCGGGGTGGAAGGTGGCAGCGAGCACGTTGCCCTGGCGCACCAGCACGGGCTCGCCATCGACGCGCGCGAGGACTTCGACACCGGCGCCCAGGTCCTTCAGCTGCGGCGCACGGATGAACACGCAGCGCATGCCCGCGACCTCCGGCGCCGCGTCCGCGTCCACCGGTGCTGCAAAGGAGTCCACCTGCGTGCCGTAGGCGTTCCGCACTGCCGTCGCGTCGAGCACGCCGAGCGTCTCCACGGGGCGGTTCTCGACGCGCGCCGCCAGCAGGATCGCCCCCGCGCACGTGCCGAGTACGGGCATCCCGCTGCGGATGCGCTCCCGTAGCGGCTGGTAGAGCTCGAGGCGCGCGAGGCCCTTGGCGATGGTCGTGCTCTCTCCACCCGGCAGCACCAGGGCATCCAGGGCGGCGAGCTGCTTCGGCCAGAGCACGAGCTCGGCGTCCGCGCCGGCGCGCCCCAGCGCCCTCGCGTGCGCCTCGTAGTCGCCCTGAATCGCCAGCACGCCGACGATCGGCCGCTTCTTCACGACTCCGCCTCGCCAGGGCCGAGCGTCGCCTGCATCAGCTCCGCGATGGCCAGCGCGCTCGGGGCGCCGGCCGCGCGCAGGCCGGCGATCAGCGCCCGCCGCTCCGCCGGCTTCTTGTTCTGCGAGAGCTTGCGCTTGCCCTCGATGCGCTCGATCGGCAGCGCGAAGGCGACGATGCCGCGCAGCAGTTTGTCGAGGTGCGCGAAGGGGATGTCGGCCAGCTCGCGCGGCCCCTTGCCGAGCGCGCGCGCCCCGGACGGCAGCGCGGCCTCGTTCTCCGCCATCAGGTCGCGCAGCAGCGCGAAGGTGTCCGAAGGATCGTCGAGCACGTGCGGCCGCCCGATGACGTGCACGGCGACGTAGTTCCACGTGGGCACTTGCTTCGCCGTCGGGTACCAGCGCGCCGACACGTAGGCGTGGGGGCCGGAGAACACCGCGAGCGCGGGCGTCTTGCCGTCGAAGTGCCGCCAATGCGGATTCGCGCGCGCCACGTGCCCGATCAGCGCGCCGCGCTCGCCGCGCTTCTCGTCGAGCACGAGCGGCAGGTGCGTCGCGCAGGGCGGCTCACCGGGCGCAGCGCTCGTGAGCAGCGCGAAAGCGTGAGCGCGCACCAGCGCGCGCAGCGCCGCGGGATCTTCCTCCTCGAAGTGCTTCGGCACGTACATGCGCGCCCCCTTCCCGACAATTGCAGCGGGCGACCTCGGAAGGTCGCCCGCTGTCTCCGCGAGTGTGCCGGCCGCGATCTCGGCGAGCCCCGCGCGCTCGCCGGAGGACGAAACGCCTCGCTACCAGCCGCGGTTCGCGAGCCGCTCGTTCTCCGGAATCGCCGAGATCTCGAGCCCCGGCATCGCGCCCTTCAGGCCGCGCGACGCGTTCAGCACTTCCTGCGGGTCCTTCCAGTGCGTGGTCGCGTGCACGATCGCGCGGGCCCTCGCCTCGGGGTCGTCGCTCTTGAAGATGCCCGAGCCGACGAACACAGCCTCGGCGCCCAGCGACATGCAGAGCGCGGCGTCCGCGGGCGTTGCGATCCCGCCTGCCGCGAAGTTCGGCACCGGCAGCTTCCCCTGCTGGTGCACGTACTTCACGAGGTCGACGGTCGCCCCCAGCTCCTTCGCCTTCGTGAACAACTCGTCGCCACGCAGCGCCTGGATCGCGCGGATGTCGCCGTTCACCTGGCGCAGGTGGCGCACGGCCTCGACGATGTTGCCGCTGCCCGCCTCGCCCTTGGTGCGGATCATCGCCGCGCCCTCCGCGATGCGGCGCAGCGCTTCGCCGAGGTTGCGCGCGCCGCACACAAAGGGTGAGCGGAAGGCGTGCTTGTCGACGTGGAAGGCCTCGTCGGCGGGCGTCAGCACCTCGCTCTCGTCGATGAAGTCGACGCCGAGCGCGTCCAGCACCTGCGCCTCGACGAAGTGGCCGATGCGCACCTTCGCCATCACCGGGATCGAGCACACCCGCTGGATCGCCTCGATCACCGAGATCTGCGCCATGCGCGCGACGCCGCCCTCCTTGCGGATGTCGGCGGGCACGCGCTCGAGCG
>CAYWRY010000123.1:0-12364 GCA_964460485.1 uncultured Spirochaetales bacterium | reverse complement strand
CTAGGGCAACGTCGGCCGAGAGGCAGTCCGCGACAACGCGCGCGAGTGGATCGCGCGGCGCGCGGCGCGCCACGGGCACGCGAGTTGCTCTACGCGACGAAGGGAGGGTCGCGCGATGAGCCGCTACGCCTACACCCGCCTCTCCGCCCAGGACAACGACTTCCTCCGCTGGGAGAGCCGAAGTCTCCCCATGCACGGCGTCGGGGTGCAGATCTTCTCCGCGGGGCCGCTGGCACGCGGCGGCGGCGTGAACTTCGAGGCGATCTGCGACGCCGTCGCCGCGACGCTGCCGCGCGTCCCGCGCTACCGGCAGAAGGTCGTGTTCATCCCCGGCACCGCGCGCGCGGTGTGGGTGGATGACGAGCACTTCCAGCTCGAGCACCACCTGCGCCACGTGGCGGTGGCGCACCCCGGCGCCGAGGCGCAGCTGCGCCGGCTCGTCGCGCACATCGCCGAGACGCCCCTCGACCGCGGCCGGCCGCTGTGGGAGTGCTGGGTGATCGAGGGCCTCGAGGGCGGGCGCTTCGCGTTCGTGACCAAGGCCCACCACTGCATGGTCGACGGCGCGGGCGGCATGCAGCTCCTGGCGCAGCAGCTCTCGCGCGATCCGCACGCGCCGCTGCCCGAGGCGCCGCGCTGGGTGCCGAAGACGCCGCCGAGCCGCTTCGAGCTGCGGCGCCACGACGCCGTGCAGCGCGCGCAGCTTCCCTTCCGCCTCGCGCGCGAGGCGTGGCGGGCGCTGCGTGACGGCGAGCGCACGCGCGAGGCCCTGCGCGAGCGGCTCTCCGCGATCGGCGAGCTGGCGCGCTTCAAGCTCGAGCCCGCTTCGGACACGCCCCTGAACGGCGCGATCGGTCCGCACCGCGTCGTCGACTGGGCGAGCTTCCCGCTCGCCGAGGCGCGCGAGGCGGCGCACGCGCACCGCGCGTCCGTCAACGACTTCGTGCTCGCGATCGTGACCGGCGCGCTACGCGCGTTCTTCGACGAACGCGGGGTCGATCCGGACCGCCTCGACTTCCGCGCGAGCTGCCCGGTGAACGTGCGCGCGGCGAAGGACCGCGAGCGCGCGGGGAACTTCGTCTCGTCGTGGCTGGTGCGGCTGCCGCTCGCGGAACGCGACCCGCTCGAGCGGCTGCGCAAGGTGCACGAGGCCACGCGCGCGCTGAAGGAACGGCACGTGGCCGCGGGCGTGGAGAGCCTGGTCGCTCTGCACGAATGGCTGCCGCTCGACCTCCAGGCGCTTTCGCGCGGCGCGCAGAACCTGGTGGTGACGAACGTGCCCGGGCCCGAGCACCCGCTCTACCTCCGCGGCGCGCGGCTCGAGTCTCTGTACGCGCTCGCGCCGCTGCTGGCGAACGTGGGCCTCGCGATCGCGGCGACGAGCTACGACGGCAAGCTGTGCATCGCGCTGAACGCGGACGAGGACCGCGTGCCCGACGTGCACGAGGTCGTGCGGCTGTTGCGCGCCGCGCACACCGAGCTCGTGCACGCGGCCACGCCACGGCGCGCGCCGCCCGCGCCGCCCGCGCAGGCCGCCGCAGCGGCCGGCCCGCTGCGCGCTCTCCCACCGCTCGCGACGAGCGCCTAGCAAGCGAAGCGCGCAGCGCGGCGGAGTCTTCGGAGCCGCGCGAAGTCGAACAGGGGCATGGGTGCGCGCTGGGCCTCGTCGTGCGGTGATCGCGCACCCCGCGTTGATCAGGCAAGCGAAGCGCGCAGCGCGGCGGAGTCTTCGGAGCCGCGCGAAGTCGAACAGGGGCCTGGGTGCGCGCTGGGCCTCGTCGTGCGGTGATCGCGCACCCCGAGTCGATCTGACAACCCACCCGCGTACAGCTCGCGAGCGCGGGCTCGGCTGATACCGTGCGCGGGTGGCGAAGCGAGAGCAGGCGGCCCGCCCGAAGCGCGCACTCGTCCTCTCGGGCGGAGGCGCGCGCGGCGCCTACGAGGCGGGCGTGCTGCGATATCTGTTCGGCGAGCTGCCCAAGAAGCTCGGCGGGCCGCCGCGCATCGACCTGGTGAGCGGCACTTCGGTGGGCGCGATCCACGCCTGCTTCGTGGCCGCCACGCTGCACCAGGGCGAGGAGCGGGCGACGCAGCTCGCACAGGCCTGGGAGAGCCTCGCGCTCTCGGAGCTGTTCGGCTCGGCGCTGGGCGAGCTGCTGCGCCTCCCGCGCCGCATGCTCGGCACCCTGCGCGCTCCCAAGGCGCTGCGCGCGGGCGAGCCCCCCGATCGGCTCTACGGCCTGCTCAACCCGGACCACCTCGAGCGCATCGTGCGCGACGTGATTCCGTGGCCGCGCATCCGGCGCAACCTCGCGGAGGGACTGCTCGACGCCGCGTGCGTCTCCGCCACCGAGATCGCCACCGGGCGCGCCGCCGTGTTCATGGACGCCCACGACCGCGACGAGCGCGCTTGGGACCACGATCCCAGCATGGTGGCGCGGCCCGTGAAGCTCGGGCCTGCCCACGCACTCGCCTCGGCCGCGATCCCGATCCTGTTCCCCGCCGTGCGCATCGGCGACACCTACTACGCCGACGGCGGCCTGCGCGTGAACACGCCGCTCGCGCCCGTGCTGCGCCTCGGCGCCGACAAGGTGATGGTGATCGCGCTGCGCAAGGGCGCGACGGGCGGGGCGGAGGGCGATCTCGCCGCTCGCCGCGTGGCGAGCTACGGCAACCCGCTCTTCCTGTTCGGCAAGGTGCTGAACGCGCTGCTGCTCGATCACATCGACAACGACATCGCGCACCTGCGCATGCTGAACGACGTGGTGCGCAAGGTGCGCGCGACGGGCGGCGAAGCCGCGCTGACGCGCGTGAACGAGAGCGTGCTCGCCGAGCGCGGCCACGCGATGCGCGAGATCGAGGACTTCGTGGTGCGGCCCTCGCAGGATCTCGGCGTCGTGGCGGGCGAGACGCTGCGCGGCATCGGCGGCGACCGGCCGCCCGCGGCGATGCGCCTGCTGATGCGCGCGTTCGACCTGGGCGACGCGCCCTTCGAGTCCGACCTCTTGTCGTACGTGCTCTTCGACCGCAGCTACACGCAGCGCCTGATCGCGCTCGGCTTCGAGGACGCGCAGCGCCAGGGCGACGCGCTCGCGGAGTTCTTCGCCGACTAGGCGCGAGCGAAGCGAGGCGAAGCTGCATGAAGCGCAGCTGCCGAGCGGGGTCGACCTCGGTCCCCCGCTACGGCTCGAGCCCGCTCTCGCCTCGGCCGTGCAGCGTGAGGAAGGCGTCCACCAGCGCGGGATCGAAGTGCGAGCCGCGGCAGCGCTGGAGCTCCTTCACGATCTCGTCGGGTGTCTTCGCGGCGCGCATGCCCTCTCCGCGCGACATGGCGTCGATCGCGTCCGCGATCCCCACGATGCGCGCCTCGAGCGGAATCCCCTCGCCGCTGCGCCCTTCCGGATAGCCCTTGCCGTCCCAGTGCTCGTGGTGGTGCAGCACGATCGCCGCGAGCGGCTCCCAGAGCCGGATGCGCGAGAGCATGCGGGCGCCCAGCACCGGGTGCGCGCGCACCGCCTTCACGTCCAGATGCCGCGCCGGGTCGATCTTCAGCATGCCGAGGTCGTGGAGCATCGCCGCGAAGTGCAGCCGCTCCTTGCGCGGCGCGTCGAGCCCGATCTCGTGGGCGATGCGGTTCGCGTAGCGCGCCACGTTCGAGCCGTGGCCGCGGCGGCCGACCACGTGGCCGTCGAGCGCAGTGACGAGCAGCTCGGTCACGTGCGCGAAGAAGTTGCGCTGCGCGTCCTCGAGGTCGTTGCGCTGGAGGGCGGTGCCCGTCATGCCGGCGATCGTGGTGAGGGCGTCGACCGACTCGGCGCCGAGCGCGTCGGCTTCCGCCTCGGCCACTAGCGCGCCGTGGAGGGAGTGAGACGCGCGGAAAGGGACCGCGATGCGTGCGGCGCGCTTGCCGGCGTCGAGCACGGCGGCGCCATTCGCCTCGGCCTGCGCGGCGAGCTCGAGCAGCGCGCTCGCCGAGGCGTCGAACCAGGCGCGCGAATCGGGCGCCGCGTGGCGCAGCTCGAGGGGCTTGTCGGCCTCGCTGGCCAGCAGGATCGCGGCGTGGGACGTGGCGGCCAGCTCGCGCGCGCGCGCCCCAGCCGCCGCGAAAATCGCATCGGGCTCGCGCGCAGACGCGAGATCGCGCGAGGCGGCCAGCAGCGAGGCGAGGCGCCGGTTGTCGCCCTGCATGCGCGAGAGCGTGAGGTCCGAGATGCGGCGCAAGGCGAAGTAGACGGCGAGCGAGAGCAAAGCGAGCGAGGCGACCGCGGCCAACCAGCCCAGATAGGCGAGCGAGCCGGGGTCGAAGCGCGGCAGCACATACTCGCGCACGACGAAGAAGAGCGCGCCGATCGGCACGACGCCGCCCAGGAAATAGCTCGCGAGCACCGCGCGATCGAAGCGCTGCGAGAACAACGAATGACGCGAGCCGCGAGCCATGCGCCCCTCCAGTCGAGCCTCTTCGGCGCCTCGCTGCCGGCGCTTGAGGCGGCAGCGGGAGTGCAGGAGAGCCTGGGGCGGGGTCAGTGCGGCCGTTTGCGGAGGAAGCGCGCGAGCAGCGCTGGCCGCTTTGCGAAGCCGAGCGCGGCCGCCACGACCAGCAGCGGCTGCAGCTCGAAGGCGAGGCCGTAGACGCCGCCGTGCACGCGCCCGGCGAAGAGCGCCTGCGGATGCTCCTTGCGGTCGCCGCCCGGCGCCCCCGCCGCTTTCGGGTTCAAGAGGTCGTGGATCATCAGCAGCGCGTTCAGGGGCCGTGTGGTCTCGGGCGCGAAGGTCTCGACGCCGAGCGCGCCCGCGCCGGCGTAGGCGGCGGCGAACACCGGGTGCTCCAGTGAGCGCGTGCGGGTGATGCCCGCGACGTTCGCCGAGAGCGCAGCGGCGCCGCCCTCGGCCGCGATGCCGTAGGCGGCCCAGCGCTCCATGGCCAGCACCTTCTCCACGTACTGGGCGGCCTGGTAGCTCGCGCCCTGCATCTCGACGACCGCGCGCTGCACGCGCGCGTCTCCGCTCGCGCACTGGCCCGCGCGTCCGAGCGCGCCCGTGGCGCCGAGCGCGCGCAGCCAGCCGGGCAGCGTCGCCGCGCGCCGGGCCGCCATCTCGAGCTCCGTCCTCGAGAGCGCCGCCGGATGGGTGGGCGAGACGTAGAGCGCGACGGAGCGCACGCGCTCGGGTCCGACGGCGTCGACGATCGCGTTCATCGTGCTGGCGAGTCGCCACTCGCGACCTCCGCCACCGGCGTAGGCGAACAGTCCGAAGTCGATGGGACCCGCCGCCGCGAATGCGCACAGCGCGGCCGCGATCTCTCGCGGAGCCGCGAGTAGGTCGCCGAGCCCGACGGCGCGCGCCAGGCTTCCGGAGAGCGCATCGTCGGCGAGCCACGCCTCGGGCGGCGCCGCGACGTCGAGCCAGAGCACCTCGGCGCCCGCGGCGAGCAGGAGCGGCGTCGGCGCGATCTCGGCGCCAGCACCCAGCAGGGCGAAGCGCCGGCCGGAGAGGTCGAGGCGCCCCTGCGCATCCAGCGCGTTCGCGGCGAGCCACTCGAGCGCCTCCGCCACGGCCGGCGTCGCGAGGTCGCGCGAGACGAGCAGCTCGCCAAGCGCACCGAGATCTCGCGCCGCGAAGTCGCGCCCGTCGAAGGGCACCTGGGGCAACCAGCGCCGGCTCCCGCGCAGCCGCGTGGTCTCCAGCGCCGGCGACGCCGGCAGCTCCCAGAGCGAGTCCGCGAGCGGGCGCTCTACGCCGCCCGACCGTAACAACATCCAGCGGTGGCTCTTCTCCACCAGGAAGCGCGCGATCTCCGAGCGTTGCGGCGAGGCCTGGCGCAGCGCCTCGAAGCCCACGATCGCCTCGGGATAGCTGCGACGGAACGCCGCCGAGTCGCGCGGGAACACCAGCGCGCGAAAGGCATCGGCGAACCGCGCGCGCGCGCTCATCAGGAGGCCGTGAAGCATCGCAGAGGCCGTGAGGCCGGGGAGGATCACGCCGTCGGGCTTCGTGGCTGCGGCTCCGGGCAACGCGGGCTCCCTGCGAGGGAGCGAGCATAACCCGCCGCGCGCCGCGGCGGTTCGGCGAGCAAGCGAGCGCGCGGGGATCGGCGGGCTGGCGCGGGCGAGCGCGCGCGAGACGCTGCCGCTCTGTGGCCGCCGCGCATGCGGCGCCACACCATGTCGCTGCTGGCGCTCGGATCGACCCACTCCGCCGGGCCGCGCTGGTCGACGTGTCCCAGCAGTCCCCGATAGGACGCGTATCCGACCAGCGCCTGGAGGCGCGGAGTCATCCGCGCGGCGCGCTCGCGCGGCAGCGCGAGGAGCTGACACTCCTCTTGGCGAAGAAACCCGGCGCAGTAGTTGACGACGATCGCGAGGCGACGGAAGGGCGCACGCGGGCGCGCGAGCGGCAGCGTGCCGTCGTCCGCGTGAAGCGGCTGGCGCGTCTCGCCTGGATGCATCTCGATCGCCGTCCGCGACGAAAGCAGGCAGCGGCGCGCGGGCCGCGCGGCGCCCAGCGCGCGCCGCAGCGCCTCACCGCGCGGCCCAGCGCTGCGCGCGGTACGCGGGCGCGAACTTCGCGAGCGTCTCTGGCGGCAGCGGCTCCACGCGGCCGAGCCGGCGTGCGCCGAGCACGATCTCCGCGGTGCGCTCGACGAGCGCCGTCACGTGGAGGGCCTGCGCCAAGTCGCGTCCGACCGCGAGCAGTCCGTGGTTCGCCATCAGCACGGCCGAGCGCTCGGCGAGGTGCTTCGCGCACTCCTCGCCGAGCGCATCGGATCCGCTCACCTGATAAGTGGCGACGGGGATGTCTCCGCCCACGTAGAGCTGGACCTCCTCGATCGCGCAAGGGATCGGCTCGCGCGCGACGGCGAACATGGAGGCGAACTTGGCGTGCGAGTGGATCACGGCGCCGAGCTCCGGGTACGCGCGCAGCACCGCGAGGTGGAGCGCCCGCTCGCTCGTCGGCGCGCGCGCGCCGGAGAGCACCCGCCCGTCGAGCTCGCACAGCACGAGGTCGTCTGGCGCCATCGTCTCGTAGGCGAGCGCGGTGGGTGTGAGCAACGCGTGCCCCTCCGCGGTCCGCGCGGCGAGGTTGCCTGCGGTGCCCTCGACGAAGCCCGCGCGCAACAGGCGCCTCGCGGTCTCGATCAGGTCCACGCGCAGCTGGAGCTCGCTCGCCATCAGGCGCGATCCCCCGGGCTCATGCGCGCCTCGCGAGGCCGGCTTCGCGCAGGCGCTCCTCGAGCAGCGGGATGCGGTCGTTGCCCCAGAACGGCTCGCCGCGGAAGAAGAAGAGCGGGACGCCGAATACGTGGTCGGCGTGCGCCTCCTCGATGCAGGCGTCCAGCAGCAACGGCCCGTCGCCGGCGAGGAACGCGCGATAGTCCGGCGCGCTCGCCCCGCACTCCGCGAGCAGCGCGGCGATCTGGTCGGGCAGGTCGAGCTCCAGGCGATGATCGAAGAAGCGCGCGTACGCCTGCAGCGTGTACTCCCGGAACACGCCCGCGCGCTGCGCGTACAGGCCGCCGATCAGCGCCGGCGTCGTGTCGTACACCTTCTTGGGCCCGCGAATCGGAAAACCCCCGCGCCGATTCGCCCAGCGCCGCGCGTCCAGATACGAGTACCGCGCCTTCCATTCCGAATAGAGCGATCGTTCGCCCTTCCCCTTGATGCGCAGCGTGAACGGAATCCAGCGCACGTCGACCTGATAATTCCCCGGCAACGCGAACGCCGGCTCCGCCGCGAGAAAGGCGAACGGACTCTTGTAGTCGAAGTACAGCTTCACCTCTTCCAAGCGCCCTCCCGCAATCCCCTCGCGGCGCTCGCCCGCGGTCCTTCCCTCTTCTCTTCCTTCCCTCTTCTCCGAGTCGCCGCCGAGCAGCCGCCGAGCGGAGCGGGGGCACGCCGGAGCCGAAATCGAGCGCAGCAGGAAGCGTGCTTGACCAAGGGGCTGTGAAACTCCGCGCCTCGCAACACCCAGGTGGCCTCGCGAGCCATTCGGCGCAGGCGTGCCCCCGCTCCGCTCGCCTCGCTGCTCCGCATCTCTTCCTCACTCCTCCACGAACGCGCTCTTCGCCGCACCGCGCACCACGTCCTTCAACACCTTCCCCGACGCATTGCGCGGCAGCGGCTCGCCCCGCACCTCCCATTCGGTCGGCACCTTGTATGCCGCCAGCGTCTCGCCGCAAAAGCGCGCCAGCGCCTCGGGCGTGACGCTCGCACCGGCCTCGGGCACGACCACCGCCTTCACCGCCTGCCCCCACTCCTCGTGGTCGACCCCGAACACCGTCGCCTCGCGCACGGCCGGGTGCTGCTCCAGCCGGTACTCGATCTCCACCGGGTACACGTTCTCCGCGTTGCGCAGGATCATGTCGCGCGCGCGCGAGTTGATGTAGAGCAGGCCGTCCTCGAAGCGGCCGATGTCGCCGGTGGCGAGCCAGCGGCCGGGCTTCAGCGTGGCTGCCGTCGCCTCGGGCTTCCCCCAATAACCGAGCATCAGGTACGGGCTGCGGATGTGGATCTCGCCCTCGACGCCCTCGGGCAGCGCGTTGCCGGCCTCGTCGCGGATCTCGAGGTCGTGGGTCGGGATCACGCGCCCCGCCGACGTCGGGTGCCGCTCGTACTCGGCGCCGCGGATCGTGGTCGGCGCGCTCACGCTCTCGCTGCTGCCGTAGCCGATGCCCTGGGCGGATCTCGCTGTGGGGAAGGCCCGGCGCAGCAGCTCCTGCACCGCGGGGCTCACCGGCGCGCCGCCGAAGCCGACGTTCTCCACGCACGAGAGGTCGTGCTTCGCCAGCTCCGGATGGCGCGCGATGCGCGGGCCCATCGAGCCCAGCGCCGCGAATGCGGTGACGCGCTCCTTCGCCATCAGTCGGATCACCTCGGCCTCGTCGAAGCGGCCGGAGCGGATCACCAGCTTCCCGCCCAGCGCGAGTTGGAGGACGATCGTCGCGTAGAGCCCCGACAGGTGGAACATCGGCGAGGTCGCGAGCGTCACACCCTGCGGCCGCGCGGCGGGCGCCGCCGGCGCCTGCCCGGCGGCGGCGAGCTCGGTGAAGAGGTTCTCGGCGCCGGCGTAGCTGGTCGCGTGCACGAAGCCGACGACACCGCGGTGCGAGGCCAGCGCGCCCTTCGGCGGGCCGGTGGTCCCGCTCGTGTAGAGGATCACCGCGGGATCGTCCTCGGCGAGCGGGACGTCGGGCAATTCGGCCGCGCCGCCCAACAACTCCTCGAACTGCGACTCGATCTCGAGCGTCGGCACCGCGAGGCCGAGCGGCTTCGCGCGGTCGAGGCGCGCGCGGTCGCCGATCAGCAGCTTCGGCGCGCTGTCGGCGACGCCGTGAGCGATCTCGTCCGGCGCCCACCAGCCGTTCAGCGCGGCGACGATCCCGCCCAGGCTCACCGTCGCCCAGAACGCGATCGGCCACTCCGCGCAGTTCGCGGCGAGGATCGCGACGCGGTCGCCCTTCTCGATGCCGTAGCGCTCGCGCAGCGCGGCGGCGGCGGAGGCGACTCGCGCGAGGTGCTCGCGATAGCTCACGCGGCGATCGCCGTGGACCAGGTATTCCTTCTCGCCGTGCGCAGCGGAGCTCCGCAACAAGTCGCGGAGCGAGCGAGCGCGGTTCTTGAACACGCGCATGCGCTCGCCGAGCACGTCCTCCTCGACGATCTCGAAGGGGCCGCCGGGGCCCGTCAGCTTCGCCCGCACGCCGAGGCGGATCTGCGCCGACACGGTTCAGCCTTGCTTGGGCAGGTTGCCGCGCATCACCGCGTCGCCGAGCACCGGCGCGATGAAGTGGCCGAAGTTCGGGCCGCGCCGCAGGCCGTGACCGCCGTCCGCGTGGATCACCTGTCCAGTCACCCAGCTCGACTCGGGGCCGATCAGGAAGCGCACCAGCTCCGCCACCTGCTCGGGCTCGCCGACCGCGTTCATCGGCGTGTTCTCGATGTAGCTCTGGAAGGTCGCGCTGCTGCGCGGCACGCCCTCCATGATCTCGGTGGCGATGAATCCGGGGCGCACCGCGTTGAAGCGCAGGCCGCTCTGTCCGAACTCGTCGGCGGCGTTCCGCATCAGCGCCTCGATGCCCGCCTTGCCGGCGGTGTAGGCGCCGAAGTAGAGGTGCGTCTGGCCGCCGGCGATCGACGACATGCCGACGAAGGAGCCGCCGCCCGCGGCCACCAGCTGCGGCACGGCGTGCTTCACGCACAGGAACGTGCTCAGCACGTTCAGGTGGAGCACGCGCAGGAACTCCTTCGTGTCCTGGAGGTGGAGCGGCGCGAGGGCGCCGCCGCCGCCCGCGTTCGCCACGACGCCGTCGAGCTTGCCGGTCGGCTCCTGCGTCCTGGCGATCGCGCGCCGCACGTCATCCTCGTTCGTCACGTCGGCGGTGGCCCACTGCACGCGGCCGCCGTGCGCAGCGACCTCGGCGATGCGCTTCGCGGCGTCCTCGAGCTTGCTCGCGGTGCGCCCGACGATGGTGACCGCCGCGCCGTCGGCGGCGAGCTGCGCGGCGCACGCGCGCCCGATGCCCGTGCCTCCACCGGTGACGAGGACCGCCTTGCCTTCGAGTCCGCCGCGCGCGCGGGGCAGAGCCGCCATGGACATTCTCCTCGTCTCACTCGTTGGGGATGTCGCGGTCGAGCACCGTCATGCGCCCGTCGCGCCGCGCGTTCTCGATCGCCTGGTCGCAGACGCGCCGCACGATCTCGGAGAGCGGCTCGAGCACGCGGTCGCTGGTGTTGTAGCCCGCCTTCGCCCGGACGTAGTCCTTGAGCCGGCTCGCGACGATCAGCACCTCGCGCCGCTCCGTCGGCGCGGGCGCGGGCGCCGCGGTCGCCGGCCGCACGAGGCGACGCTGGCCGCCGCCCCCGCCCGCCGGCGCGCCCTCGTCGCGCGTCGTCGGAGCGCGGCGCTCGACGGCCCACGCCTCGCGGTGGTTCGCGTCGGGCAGGTGCACCTCCCAGCAGCTCACCGAGCAGAACACGAGCCCGGTGCGCGGGCGGTTGCAGGTGGAGACGCTGCAAACCTGGTGGATCGCGCCGAGCGCGATCGGCTGCTTGCAGGCGCTGCAGCGCCGCCAGGTCGTGGATTCGCTCGCAGCGCCCAAGCGGGGGCTCCTCGGCTCCGGGGCGCGCACGGTAGCCGCACTCGCGTGCGTTTCGCGCCGCGCGCTCGACCTCGTGCCACTCGCGCGCCTGCTCCCTCGCGGTCGCGCGGCCGGCGCGCCTATCGTCGGCGCGATGCCCACGCTGCCCGACGAGCTGCGCGCCTTCGCCGAGCGGGAGCTCGGCGCCGTGCTGGCGAGCGCGGAGCGGATCGGCACCGGCGCCTCCCGCGCGACCTGGCTGCTGCGCACCGGCGACGGCCGCGAGCGCGTGCTGCGCGTCGACACCGGCGACGGCCCCGTCGCGGGCACCGAGCTGTCGCTCGCGCGCGAGGCTGCCGCCTACCGCGCGCTGCGCGGCCGCGGCGTGCGCATCCCGGCGCTGATCGCGGCGCGCGGGGACGCGCTGCTGGTCGAATGCGCGCCGGGCTCGCCGGAGCTCGACGCGCTGCCCGCGTCGCAGCGCGCGGCGCTCGTGCTCGACTACGCCGAGGCGCTGGCCGAGCTGCACGGCGTCGACGCAGAGAAGCTCGAGCTGCCCGGCTTCGCACGCCCGCGCGCGCCGCGCGACCACGCACGCGCCGAGCTCGCGCTCTGGCGCCGCATCTTCGAAGCGCGCGTGCGCCGCCCCTCGCCGCTCGCCGAGCTGGCGTTCGCCTGGCTCGCGCGCAACGCGCCCGAGAGCCGCGACACCGTGCTGTGTCACGGCGACGTCGGCCCCGGCAACTTCCTGCACGACGGCGCGCGCGTGACGGCCCTGCTCGACTGGGAGTTCGCGCACCTCGGCGACCCGATGGACGATCTCGGCTGGCTCGCGTTCCGCGGCCATCACATGAGCGCCGACGCCGGGAGCTTGGCCGAGCAGCTCGCGCGCTGGTCCCGTCGCACTCACCTGCCCGTCGACCCGGCGCGCGTCGCCTACTACCGCGCGTTCGTGATGCTGCGCTGGCTGGTCTCGTGCCAGGCCGCCCTGGACAACGGCGCGAAGAGCCTCGACCGCTCCGTCTACTTCGCGCTGATCGCGCTGCTGGATGCGCTGCTGCCGCGCGCGCTGGCGGAGCTGGCGGGCGTCGCCCTGCCGGCGCCCGAGCCGCTGGCGGCCGCGGAGCCGAGCGACGGCGCGGAGGTGGCGGACGCGCTGCTCGCCGACCTCGGCGGCGTCGTGCTGCCCGCGCTCGCGGGCGAGGCGCAGCGGCGGGCGCGCGGCGCGCTGCTGCTCGCGATGCACCTCGCCGCCGACGCGCGCTGCGGTGAAGCCGCGCGCGCCAGCGA
>CAYWRY010000122.1:0-12556 GCA_964460485.1 uncultured Spirochaetales bacterium | reverse complement strand
TTTCTGGAAGAAGGCGAAGCGGTCGGCCTCGAGGCAGAGAGAACTCTTCGATGAGCGAGGTTAGAGCGACCCTTGCCTCACCGCACCGCCGGCTTCGTCCCCACGCCCGTGAACTGGTTCACGCACACCGTCCACGGGTCGCGGTCGCCCTCGCCCTTGGAGCCCGCCACGAGTCAGCGGCGCGGGCTCATCGGCGTAGCAGGCCAAAGGCGATGCCGCGGCCCTGCTTGCGAACGATGGCGAGCTTGATCCAGACCATCGCCGTGGGCTCGAGCAACCGCGCTTCGGCGAGCGGGCCCAAGTCGAGCGGCTCGAATCCGAGGTCGGCGGCCAGTTGCGCCGCGACGGCCTTGGCCGGGGCATCGTCGCCGCAGTACAGCATCGCGGCGCGGCCAGCCGGATAAGCGGGCGCGGCCATGTTCTCCCAGCCCGTGGTGTTGAAGATCTTCACCACGTGCGCCCCCCGGGCCCAGCGCTGGATCTGCTCGCCGCCGCTCTCGGTGTGGCCGAGTGCGAGCTCGAAGTCCGGCGTCAGCGGATTGGTGGCGTCGAGCAGTGGCTTGCCGCCCAGGTCGCCAGCGGCACGCAGCGCCGCTTCGGTGCCCGACCAGGGCGTGGCGAGCACCACCGACTCGGCCCAGCGCACAGCGTCCTCGATCGGCTGGGCGCTCGCCCCCGCGGTGGCCTGGACCGCGGCGCGGACCTTCTCGCTGGCCACGTCGCGCGCGCCGAAGCGCACCTCGTGCCCCTTGGCTGCCCAGCCGGTGCCGAGCGCGCGCCCGACGTTGCCCGCACCGATGATCGCGACTTTCATGGTTGAGCTCCTCGCTTCACTTCGCCGCCCAGGCCGACGGTGAGAACGCGGTCGGCTTCAACAGGCGGTTTTCCTGATGTGCGATCCACGGCAAGGCGATGGCGCCTAGCTTCTGCCAGGCTGGGTCTGCCCACAGCGCCGCACGGCGCCGGTCGCGGTCGGCCGCGTCCTCATAGGCCCAAGCCTGAACCACCTGGTTGAGCGTGCCGGTCTCGCTGACCGAGTAGAAGATGCAGGTGCCGCAGTGCTTGGCCTGCAACGGCAGGATCTCGGTCTCAGCGAGCTTCAGGAACTCGGCGAGCTTGCCCGGATGGAAGGTGTAGATGCGCAGATCGATCAACATGCCTCGGACCTTTCGTGTTCACTCGATCGGCGTCGGCCGCACTCCGACCCTGCCGGCGCGCGCGCTGGTCGGAGGCTTCGCGAGCTGCGCGCACGACCGGGAAGCCGTCGCGCTGGAACTGCGCCCTCCGCGCGCCGCTCGCGCTCGGGTAGGCCATGGCACGCGCTCCTTCCGCCCCAAGCGTTAGCGCCCCTTCCACACCGGCTGCCGCTTCTCCAGGAACGCGGCCACGCCCTCGCGCGTGTCCTCCGACGCGCGCACGACGCGCGCCGCGTCGTCGCTGATCTCCCAGGCGCGCGCGTCGCCCGCGTCGAGCGCCTCGTTGATCGCGCGCAGGCTCTGGCGCACGGCGACGGGGCCGTTCGCGCAGATGCGCGCGGCCAGCGCGAGCGCCTCGTCGACGGTGCGCCCGGGCTCGCACAGCACGTTCACCAGGCCGAGGCGCTCGGCGCGCTCGGCGGGCAGCGGGTCGCCGGTGAGGGCGAGCTCGCGCGCGACGTTCAGGGGCAGGGCGTGCGCCGCGCGGATCGGGCCGCCGTAGAGCGCGAACAGGCCGCGTTTCACCTCGGGCAGCGCGAAGCTCGCCGCGCGCGAGGCGACCACGAGGTCGCACGCCAGCACCATCTCGAAGCCGCCGCCGTAGGCGAGGCCGTCGACCGCGGCGATCAGCGGCTTCGCGCGCTTGCGGCGCACGAGGCCGTAAGGGCCGCCGCGCTCGGTGATGTTGTGGCCCGCGTCGCGCAGGTCGCTGCCGGCGGAGAAGACGCCGCCGAGGCCGGTGATCACGCCCACCCAGAGCTCAGGGTCGTCCTCCAGCTCGTTCATCGCCGCGTCGAGGCCGCGCGTCATCTCGCGGTCCATGGCGTTGCGCTTCTCGGCGCGGTCGAGCTTCGCGATCAGCACGCGGCCGCGGCGTTCCGTGGTGATGGGCACGAGAGACCTCCGGAGGTGTTCATTGGGGTCAGACCCGGATGAACACTCTGCCGCGTGCCGGGCTGCGGCCGCACGCGCCCTCGCATTCCCGCCCGCGCGTCGCCTACCGTCGCCCGACCGCAGGGAGCCCCATGCGCTTCACCCCCTCGCACTTCGGCCTGTGCGTGAGCGACCTCGCCCGCACGCTGCGCTTCTGGTGCGACGGGCTCGGCTTCGCGGCGGCGGAGCGCTTCGAGATCGGCGAGGAGTTCGGCGCGGCGCTCGAGGTGGAGGGGCGCGTCGACTGCGTCTCCCAGTTCATCCGCAAGGACGGCGTCGCCATCGAGCTGCTCGCCTACCGCTCGCCCGGCGCGCTCGGGGCGCCCTCGACGCGCCGCAACCAGCTCGGCCTCACGCACTTCTCGCTCTACGTGGACGACGTGGGCGCCGCGGCAAAGCACCTGGTCGCTTGCGGGGGCAAGCTGCTGCCGGCCACGCACGCCGAGAATCCCGGCATCGAGCTGGTGTTCGTCGAGGATCCCGACGGCGTGCGCGTCGAGCTGATGCGCAGCAAGCCGGCGGCGGGCTGAGGCGCCGATGCCGGTCGCGCGCGCCAACGGCATCGAGATCGCCTACGAGGCCTTCGGTCGCACGAGCGACCGGCCGCTGCTGATGATCACCGGCCTCGGCATGCAGATGCTCCAGTGGGACGAGCCCTTCTGCGAGGCGCTCGCCGCGCGCGGCCACTTCGCGATTCGCTTCGACAACCGCGACACCGGCCTCTCGACACAGTTCGACCACGCGGGCATCCCCGACCTCGGCGCGCTGATGAGGCCGGGCGCGGACCGCAGCGGCGTGCCCTACACGCTCGATGGCACGGCGCGGTGCATCCCGGGCGCCGAGCTGTTCGAGATCGAGGGACTCGGCCACGGCATCCCGCCCGCCCTCTGGGACACGCTCGCCGACCGCATCGCCGCCCACACGCAGAAGGCCGAAGCCGCGCGCTCGCGCTGAGCGCGCGCGACTCCCCAACAACCGGAGACTCGCATGCCCCAGGTCCGCGCCAACGGAATCCAGCTCGAATACGACACCTTCGGCCGCACGAGCAACGCGCCGCTGCTCTTGATCATGGGCCTCGGCGCGCAGATGGTCCTGTGGGACGAGGAGTTCTGCGAGCTGCTCGCGCGCCACGGTCACTACGTCGTGCGCTTCGACAACCGCGACGTCGGCCTCTCCACGAAGTTCGACCACGCGGGCGTGCCGAACCTGGCGGCGATCATGGCACCCGGCGCGGACCGCAGCGGCGTTCCCTACACGCTCGACGACATGGCCGACGACGCCGCAGGGCTGCTGGACGCGTTGCGCATCGAGTCGGCGCACGTGGTGGGCGCGTCGATGGGCGGCATGATCGCCCAGACGGTCGCGTACCGGCACGCGCCGAAGACGCGCAGCCTGGTCTCGATCATGTCGAGCACCGGGAATCCGGCGCTGCCCCAGGCGAAGCCCGAGGCGATGGCGGTGCTGATGACGCCGCGGCCGCTGGATCGCGAGGGCAACGTAGAGGCCGCCGTGAAGGCGTCGGCGGTGATCGGCAGCCCCGCCTATCCCCAGGATCCGGAGCGCCTGCGCGCTCGCGCCGGCATGATGTTCGACCGCGCGTTCACGCCGCTCGGCACGCTGCGCCAGATGGCGGCGATCTTCGCTCACGGCAACCGCGTGCCGCGCCTCGGCGCGGTGCGCGCGCCGACGCTCGTGATCCACGGCGTCGCCGACCCGCTCGTGCCCGTCGAGGGCGGCCGCGACACGGCGAAGTCGATCCCCGGCGCCGAGCTGCTCGAGATCGAGGGCATGGGCCACGATCTGCCGCCGGCCCTGTGGTCGCGGATCGCCGACGCGATCGCCGCGCACACGCGCAAAGCGGAGTCGGCGCGGCGCTGAGGCGCTAGCGGATCTCGCGGCGGGCGCGGCGCGGGCGCAGGGCGCTCGCGAGCGCCGCGCGCTCGACGCGCCGCACGCTCAGGCCAGCGCCGAACGGCAGAGCGCGCCGAGGAAGGCGCGCGTCGGCCGCGGGCGTCAGCCGATGCCGTAGACGCGGGCGCAGTTGTCGCGGGTGATCTTGGCGACCTCGGCCGCGGGCACGCCCTCGAAGTCGCGCGCGATCACGCTGCGCGAGTTCGGCCAGGTCGAGTCGCTGTGCGGGAAGTCGCTGGCCCACATCAGGCTGTCCGCGCCGACGAATTCGCGCGTCAACACGCCCACGCGGTCGTCCTGGAAGGTCGCGACCACTTGGCGGCGGAAGTAGAAGCTCGGCTTCTCGGGGATCACGAAGCCCGTCTCGAGCGAGCGGTAGTTGTGGTACGAGTGGTCGAGGCGCTGGAGAAAGTGCGGGATCCAGCCGATGTCGTTCTCCGCGCTCACCAGCTTGCAGCCCGGGTAGCGGTGCAGCGCGCCGCCGAAGATGATGTCGGAGATCGAGCGCTCCATGCGGTGGGGCAGCGACGGGTAGGTCCGCATCAGGCTCGCCCCCTCCATGCCGGTGCCTTCTGCGCCGGTCAGGATGTGGAGCGAGAGCGGCAGGCCGTGATCCTGGGCCGCCGCCCAGAGAGGGTCCCATTCGGCGGAGTCGTAGGGCCGCGAGGACGGCGGCGCGCCCCAGATCAGCCCGCCGCGCAGTCCGAGCTTCGCCGCGCGCGCGAGCTCGGCGACGGCCTGCGACACCTCGTCCATCGGCACCAGCGCGACGCCCGCGAGCCGCTTCGGCGCGTGGCCGCAGAACTCGGCGAGCCAGTCGTTATAGGCGCGGAAGCAGGCGTGGCGGAGCCCGCCGTCCTTGATGCCGTAGAGCGTCATCGCGAGGCTCGGGTAGATCACCTCGCCGCCGACGCCGTCGAGGTCCTGGTCCGCGAGCCGCTGCACGGGATCGAAGGCGCCGGGCCGCACGCCGGGGATGCCCGCCATCATGCCCTTGCCGAAGTCTGCGGGATCGAGCCCGGCCACCGCGAAGCCCGCCACCGGGAACGGGCGCAGGTTCTCGCACACGAACCAGTCGCCCTCGGGCAGGTTCGCCGCCTGCTTCACCACGCGCGGCGCGCGGTCGCGGAAGGCGGCGTCGATGCGCGTGGTCCACAGGTCGGCGGGCTCGACGACGTGGGAGTCGGCGGACAGGGCGAGCGCAGCGGGCATGGCGGGCCTCCTCGCCCGCGAGTGTGCGCCGCGCCGCGGCGCGCGGGAAGCGCAAAATCGATCCCGCGCGGCTTCCAGACGAACGCCTGCGAGGCCGCGCGCGAACGGCGAAGCGACGAAAGGAACGTCCCGAGGCCGCGCCGCTACTTCACGGTGATGCGGATCTGCTTCGAGATCACGGGCGGGTCGTGGGGCACGTGGCTCGCGTCGGCGAGCACGAGCTGCAGCGTGTGCTCGCCCGGCGCGAGCTCGAGCGTCGTCTCGGTCTGGCCGTTGCCGAAGTGCAGGTGCTTCTCGTCCTTCGGGATCGGCAGGTTCATGGGCGGCAGCGGCGCGTCGACGATCAGGTGATGGTGCCCCGTACCTGCGGTCGTCACGCCCGCCGGCGCGACGCCCATGCCCGCGAGCCCGAAGCGCACGGTCAGCTTGCCCGTGACGGTCTCGCCGTCTTGCGGCGAGATGAAGTAGAGCGACGCGCCCTCGGCAGAGGCCGTGCGCGGGATCTCCGCGTGGACGGCGGCGGCGGCGCCCAGCAGCGCGAGGCCGAGCGCGGCGGCGACGAGACGAGGCTGCATGGTTCGAGTTCTCCCTCGCGAGCGGAAACCGCCGCGGAACTAGCCGTTCTCGGGCGCAGGTGCCGGCCGGGTGCCGGGCTCCGGCGCGTACGGATTGGGATCGACGTCCGCGCACAGCCCGTCGCCGTCCGAATCGTTGTCGGAGTCGCTCGGGCAGGGGTCGCAGACGTCGCCGAGCCCGTCGACGTCGCCGTCCTCGAGGTTCGGGCTCGCGACGCTCGGGCAGGTGTCGCAGCGGTCCTGCACGCCGTCGCCGTCGGTGTCGCGCGCGTCGGGGAAGATGCGCAGGGGCGGCGAGCGCAACCAGACGCCACCGCCCACCTCCCCTTTCTCCGCGGTCGCGACGAGGCGCACGTCGCCCTCGGTGGGCGCGTCCGCGGGTATCGCGACGGTGGCCGACAACCCCCCGCGCGGCGTGGCGCGCACCGTCCCGATCGCGATCTCGCCGCCGTCGTGAACGAGCTTCACGGCGACCGGCTCGTTCGCCAGGAAGCTCCCGCCCGTGACCAGCACGCTCTCGCCGCGCACGAAGGCGTCCTCGACCGCGCACTCGAAGTACTCGGCGAAGCTCACGGTGAGGCGGCCGCGCTGGATTCCCGGCGTGGCGGACTCCTGCGCGATGCCGGCGCCTGCCGCGCCCAGCCACGCGGCGGCCAAGGCGAACGCACGCAACTTCCGCCTCGCGCGCGCCGCGGCGCACTGCGCATCGTCTCGCCTCATGCTCGGCCCCTCTCGCACGCGAGGGCGCCGAGGCGGACTCAGGACTTCGTTCGCCTCAGCCGGCCCTTCGCCTTGTGTATCGCGGCGCGCACCTTGGCGAGCGCCGCCGAGTCTCCCGCGGCGAGCGCGGCGTCGCGCTGCGCGTGCAGCTCGCGCATGCGCTGCTTCGCCTCGGCGCGGATCACGTCGACGTCCTGGCTGAGGTCGACGGCCGCAATCTGTCGCCGCTTGCAGATCTCCGCGAGCAGCCGCTCGCGATCCATGTGCTCGGCGCCGTGCATGCCCGGCGTCGTCTTCGCCACGTGCCGCAGCTGGCCGACGTTCATCAGGCGCAGCGCCTTGTAGTCCAGCGGCGCCGCCTCTTCCTTCTTCTCTTCCGCCACGCGCGCGTTCGCTCCCGCCGCTAGAGCAGCTCTTCCGCCAGCAGCTTCAGCGCTTCCGGCTGGCCCGTGCCGATCTGCATGGTGTGCACGTGCCCCTTCTTGCCCGCTTCCTTCCAGGCCTGGAGGCGGTCCTTGATGCGCGCCTTCGAGCCGACCAGCGCGACCGCGTCGATCATCTCGTCCGGCACCGCCGCGATCGCCTCGGCGCGCTTCCCGGCGAGATAGAGGTCCTGGATCTTCACCGCGGCCTCTTCGAAGCCGAGTCGCTTGGCATGGTCGTTGTAGAAGTTCTTGCCGCGTGCACCCATGCCGCCCACGTAGAGCGCCGTGCCCGGCTTCACCGCGTCGCGCGCCTTCTGCAGGTCGTCGTTGACCACGACCGTCACGCCCGGCACGACGTCGAAGCTCGCGAGCGACTTGCCGCCGCCCGCCGCCTTGAAGCCTTCTTCCAGGTGCGGGAGCTGCACCGACGCGAACTTCTCGGGGATCACCATCATCGGGAACACGCCGTCGGCGACTTCCGCCGCCATGCGCAGGCCTGCCGGGCCGATCGACGCCGTGTAGATCTTCAGGTTCGGATTGCCGTGCAGGATGCTCTTCAGCGGCTTGCCGAGCCCCGTCGTGCCCGGGCCCGTCACCGGGATCGTGTAGTGCTCGCCGCGGAACTCGAGCGGCTTCTCGCGCGCGAGGATCTGCCGGATGATCGCGATCGTCTCGCGCGTGCGCGTGAGCGGCTTGCCGTAGGGCACGCCGTGCCAGCCCTCGACGACCTGCGGGCCCGACGGGCCGAGGCCGAGGATGAAGCGGCCGCCCGAGAGATTGTCGAGCGTCATCGCGGTCATCGCCGTCATCGCCGGCGTGCGCGCGGGGATCTGCATGATCGCGGTGCCGACCTTCAGCTTGGTCGTGTTCGCGAGCACCCAGGTCGCGGTCGTCACGGCGTCGTTGCCGTAGGCCTCTGCGGTCCACGCCGAGTCGAAGCCGAGCGACTCGGCGAGCTTGATGAAGTCGAGGTTGAGCTTCGCTTCCGGGCCGAACGCGGCGGCGGTGAGTCCGAGCTTCACGGAGGTCTCCTTCGTGCGGGTTCGCAGAGGAACGCGAGTATGGCACGCCCGCGCAGGAGGCCGCGATGACGCAGCAGCACATGTACTCCGATCTCGCGCACTGGTGGCCGTTGCTGTCGCCGCCGTCGCACTACGTCGAGGAGGCAGCCTTCTTCCGCGCGCTGCTGCGCCGCCATCGCCCGCAGCCGCGCACGCTGCTCGAGCTGGGCTGCGGCGGCGGCAGCCTCGCCGCGAACCTGAAGCGCGACTTCGCGCTCACGCTCACCGACCTCTCGCCGCAGATGCTCGCGGTGTGCCGCGCCGAGAATCCCGAGTGCGAGATCGCACAGGGCGACATGCGCAGCCTGCGCCTCGGGCGCGCCTTCGACGCGGCGCTCGTCCACGACGCGATCATGTATGCCGCCAGCGAGGCCGACCTGTGCGCCACGATCGAGACCGCGGCGCTGCACTGCCGCGCGGGTGGCATCGTCGTGCTCGCGCCGGACTGCACGCGCGAGAGCTTCGAGGAGGGCACCGAGCACGGCGGCGAGGACGCCGCAGACGGGCGCGGCCTGCGGTACCTCGAGTGGTGCTGGGATCCCGATCCGAGCGACGCGACCTTCGAGGTCGCGTATGTGCTCACCCTGCGCGAGGCCGACGGCTCGACGCGCGTCGAGCTCGACCGCCACACCGAGGGCCTGTTCCCCGAGGCGACCTGGCTGCGCGTGATGCGCGCGTGCGGCCTCGACGCGCGCGCGGTGCCCGATCCCTGGCGCGGGCAGATCTTCGTCGGAACGCGCGTGGGCTGAGGCGGCGGCGCACGCGCGGCCGGGGGCGCGGCTTCGCTACCAAGACCCGTGCCCGACCGACAGGAGCCGCCATGAGCGCAGCACCCGGCCTCCGCATCATCGACGTCGACGCCCACCTGAGCGAGCCGCACGACCTCTGGACCTCGCGCGCCCCCGCCTCGCTGAAGGACCGCGTGCCGCGCGTGGTCAAGGTCGGCGACAAGCGCGCGTGGATCGTCGACAAGGACATCCAGATCTCCACGTCGTCGCCGTCGAGCGTGATCCGCAAGGACGGCGCGAAGTCGCGGGGCCCCGAATTCTTCACCTGGGAGATCGAGGACGTGCACGCCGCGTCCTACGACATGCAGGCGCGCGTCGCGCTGCTCGACCAGCTCGGCCTGTGGGCACAGATCCTCTACCCGAACGTCGCCGGCTTCGGCAGCCAGAACTTCATGAAGGTCGAGGACGGCGCGCTGCGCCTCGCCTGCGCGCGCATCTACAACGAGGCGGTGGCCGAGATCCAGGCCCAGTGCGCGGGCCGCATCTTCCCGATGGCGCTGATGCCGTGGTGGAACATCGAGCAGAGCGTCGAAGAGGTGGCCCGCGCGAAGGCGATGGGCCTCAAGGGCATCGTGATGTGCAGCGATCCCGACTCGATCGGCCTGCCCGACCTCGGCGATCCAGCCTGGCTGCCGTTCTGGGAGGCGTGCGACGACGCCGAGCTGCCCGTGAACTTCCACATCGGCGCGAGCGAGACGTCGTTCAACATGTTCGGCCGCGCGTCCTGGCCGTCGATGGGCATTCGCCGCCGCCTCGCGCTCGGCTCCTCGGCGCTGTTCATCGAGAACTCGCGCGTGATCTCGAACCTGCTCTACAGCGGGCTCTTCGAGCGCTGCAAGAAGCTGAAGATCGTCTCCGTCGAAAGTGGAATTGGCTGGATTCCCTTCGTGCTCGAGTCGATCGACTACGAGTGGACGGAAACCGGCTCGAGCGACGAGCGCGCGCTCGCCATGCGTCCGTCCGACTACTTCCGCAAGCACGTCTACGGCTGCTTCTGGTTCGAGAAGACGGCGCCGGCGAAGCTGATCGACCAGGTGGGCGAGGACAACGTGCTATTCGAGACCGACTTCCCGCACCCGACCTGCCTGTATCCGGACGTGCAGCGGCACGTCGCCGAGATCAGCGCGGGCTGGAGCGAGACGCGCAAGCGCAAGATTCTGCAGGACAACGCCGCGGCGCTGTACAAGATCGCGCTGCCGAGCTGACGGGCCGCGGAGCGCGCAGCGCGTCGAAGTTCGGGGAGGTGCGCGGACGCCTTTGAAAATCGGGATTCGGTTCCCGATTCTCCAACCT
This sequence comes from uncultured Spirochaetales bacterium, assembly GCA_964460485.1. GTDB lineage: Bacteria > Myxococcota_A > UBA9160 > UBA9160 > UBA6930 > VGRF01. The sequence continues at coordinate 2,442 of CAYWRY010000122.1, read as the reverse complement.
CGCGAGCGGACGGCGCCGCGAGCGCGGCGGTCTGCGACCCAAGTCGCGTTCGCGCCCGCGACTAGACCGGCGCGCGGGTGCCGTGCCACCCTCGCGCTCCCATGAGCGACGAACTCCCCCTCTCCGGCATGCGCGTGCTCGAGATCGGCGGCGGCGTGCCTGCGGCGTTCGCCACGCGCTTCCTCGCGGGCTACGGCGCGGACGTGATTCGCAGCGAAGGGCCGGCCGGCGCGCTCACGGGCGACGAGGAGGCCGCGCTGCTTCCCGGCAAGCGACGCATTTCGGTGTCGGACGCGGAGCTGCACCGGCTCGCGCTCGCCGCCGACGCGATCGTCGAGGACGGCAAGCCCGGCGCGCTCGCCGCGCGCGGCCTCGACCCGCACGCGCTGCGCGCCGAGAAGCCCGCGCTGGTGATCGCCTCGCTCACCGCGTTCGGGCAGCACGGCCCCTACGCGGAGTACGAGTCGACGAACCTGGTGGCGCACGCGCTGGGCGGCATCCACTCGCTCACCGGCGTGATGAGCCGCCCGCCGCTCCAGAACGGCGCGAGCCAGGCGCTGAAGCTGCTCGGCATGAACGGCTTCGGCGCGACCGTCACCGCTTATTACGGCGCGCTGCTGCAAGGCGAGGGCGACTGGATCGACGTCTCCGCGCAGGAGTGCGCGGCAGGGATGCTCGAGCTGTACGGCCCGCGCAGCGGCGTCGACGGCGTCCCGTCGCCGCGCCTCGGCAACCGCACCAACGCGATCTGGGGCCTCTACCCGGCGAAGGACGGCTACGCGGGCGTGTGCGCGCTGCACCGCCAGGTGCCGGCGCTGTTCGCCCTGATCGGCGACCCCGAGCTCCAGCAGCCGAAGTTCATGGACCCCATGGAGCGCATCAAGGACGACGCCGAGCTGGGGACCAAGGTGAAGGCGTGGTTCGCGCCGCGCACGAAGGCCGAGCTCGTCGAGCTGGGTGCGAAGCACAAGGTTCCAATCGGTGCGGTGATGACGCCGCTCGATCTGCTGGGCAACGCGTCGCTGAACGAGCGCGACTTCTTCGACGAGGTGGCGACGCCGGCCGGCACCGCGCGCGTGCCCGGCCGCATGTTCCTCGGCCTCGCCTGGCGCAAGGGCCAGCTCTCGCAGCCCGGCGCCGACACCGCCGCAGTTCTCAGGGACTGGCTGGGAGGCAAGTGAGGATGCGCGAGCACCGCACACCGAGCCTCTGGCATGAGCGGAGGCCCCTGTTCGACTTCGCTCGGCTTCGCCTCGCTGCGCGCGCCGCTTCGCGGCGCTTGCCGGGAGGCGCGCGATGAAGCGGCTCCCGCTCGAAGGCGTGCGCATCGCCGACCTCACGATGATGTGGGCCGGCCCGTACGCCACGCGCGTGCTCGCCGAGATGGGCGCCGAGATCGTGAAGATCGAATCGCCGCGCGCGTGGGACAACGTGCGCACGCTGCTGCCGATCGAGCACCCGCAGCCGTGGAACGCGAGCTGGTACTTCAACGACTACGGCCGCGACAAGAAGTCGCTGACGCTCGACCTCGCGCAGCCGCGCGGCCGCGAGCTGTTCCTCCAGCTCGTCGCGAAGTGCGACGTCGTGATCGAGAACTACCGCGCGGAAGTGCTCGACAAACTCGGCGTCGGCTACGACGTGTTACGGCGCGCGCGCCCCGACGTGATCCTCGTCTCGATGGCCGGCTTCGGGAAGACCGGCCCCGAGCGCGACCTCGTCGGCTTCGGCCCCATCGTCGAGATGATGGCCGGCATGAGCTCCCTCACCGGCTACGGCGACGACGGCGTCCCTTATAAGACTGGGATCTCCTACGGGGACCCCGTGGGCGGCCTCGCCGCCGTGAGCGCCGTCGTGCTCGCGCTGATCCAGCGCCGCCGCACCAAACGTGGAGTCTGGATCGACCTCGCGCAGCGCGAGACGATGGCGCAGATGGCCGGCGAGGCCTTCGCCGCCGCCTCGCTGCGCGGCGAGAAGCCGACCCATTACGGGAACCGCCACCCCACCTGGGCGCCGCAGGGCGTCTACCCCGCCGCGGGCGAAGACCAGTGGCTCGCGATCTCCGTGCGCAGCGACGCCGAGTGGCGCGCGCTCGCCGGCGCGATCGGCGCGAGCGATCTCGCGGGCCTAACACTTCCCGAGCGCCGCGCCCGCCACGACGAGCTCGACGCGCGCATCGCCGCGTGGACGAAGCAACAGGATCCGCAGGCGGCGATGGAGCAACTCCAAGCGCTGCGCATCCCTGCCGGCCGCGTGCTGAACAGCCACGACATCCACTGGGACCCGCACCTGCTCGCGCGCGAGTCGTGGGTGTTCCTCCCGCATCCGTGCATGGCGCCCTGGCCGCAGCCGGCGTCGGCGTGGCGGATGGAGGAGGCGCACCCCGTGCCGCGGCGGCATGCGCCGCTGTTCGGGGAGCACAACCGCGAGATTCTGTGCGGGTTG
>CAYWRY010000121.1:0-12581 GCA_964460485.1 uncultured Spirochaetales bacterium | reverse complement strand
CGTAGGTGCGGCGGTGCCCGCGGATCTCCGCCTCGTCGCGCACGCCGCCGAGCGACGCGCGCGTGAGCTTGCGGCCCATGGCGCGCGCGATCGACTTGCCGAGCGACGTCTTGCCCACGCCGGGCGGCCCGACGAAGCATAGGATCGGCGCCTTCGCCTGCGGCGCGAGCTTGCGCACCGCGAGGTACTCGAGGATGCGGTCCTTCACCTTCGCGAGGCCGTGGTGGTCCTCGTCGAGCACGCGGCGCGCGTCGGCGATGTCGAGGTGATCTTCGGTCTCTTTCGCCCAGGGCAGATCGGCGAGCCACTCGAGGTAGGTGCGCAGCAGGTGCCGATCGGGCGCGTGCTGAGCGAGGGCGCGGAAGCGCCGCAGCTCGCGCTCGGCGTGAGTGCGCGCGACCTCGGGGAGCTGCGCGGCCTCGAGTTTCTCGGCCAGCTCGTCCGCCTCGCGTTCGCCGCCGGCGGCCTCGCCCAGCTCCTCCTGGATGTCGCGCATGCGGCGGCGCAGGAGGCGCTCGCGCCGCTTCGGATCCATCGGCTCGACTTCTTCCTGCGCGCGCAGCGTCTTCTGCGTCTCGGCGATCGTCACCTCGCGCTCGAGCACCTTCGCGACGCTCCACAGCCGCTTCGCAGGATCCGTCTCGACCAGCAGCGCGACGCGCTGCTCGCTCGGCATCTGCTGGCTCGAGGCGACCAGATCGGCGAGCAGGCCCGGGGAGGGCAGGCTCGTGACGATTTGCTTCCACTCGTCCGGGTAGTCGTCGCGCAAGTCGATCAGGCGGTGCGACAGCTCGATCACCCGCGCGCGGGCGGCGTCGAGCTCTGCGCTCGGCTCGCGCGGCTCGAGCAGCGGCGTGATCGCCGCGCGCAGCGCACGCCCGGTCGCGGGAGCCGCCGCGAAGCGGGCGCGCACCACGCCGATCACGATCGCCTGCTTGGCGTTCTGCCGCGCCTCGGTGGTGCGCAACACCTTCGCCACGGTCGCGATCGGGTGGAGGTCCTCGACGCCGGGCTCCTCCTGCTTGGGATCGCGCTGCGTCGCCACGAGGATCAGGCCGGGGGCTCCCGCCTCCTCGAGAGCCGCGAGCGACCGCGAGCGGCCCACGGAGAGCGGGACGGTCGTACCCGGGAACACGACCGCGTCGCGCACCGGCAGAATCGGGAGGGAGCCGGGGATCTCGACGGACTCGGTGCCGATCGAGACGCGCTGGCTGGCGGGTTCGCTCAAGGAGTCTCCTGGGAGGCGCGCCGGAGACCTCGCGCCCACGCGGCTTCGGCCGTCGCGAGGTGGGTCCCGAAAGCCGTGCGAGCCTATGTCCGACCCCCGCTCGGTCAAGAAAAGTGCCCGGGCTGCCTCGCGATTCGCCGACCTCGCCGTTAGCTTGCGCCTCCCGTTTTCCCTGCCCGGGTGGCGGAATTGGCAGACGCGCAGGTCTCAGAAGCCTGTCTCAGCAATGAGGTGCTGGTTCGACTCCAGTCCCGGGCACCAGTTTCTTTGGGCTCCGCGACCCTTCGGGTCGCTGCGCGCGGCCTGAGGCGCTTCTCGCCTCGGGCCGCTTGCGGCTTCTCGAGCCGCGCTCGGCCGTGACGCGGACCCCTCGGACGGTCGCTTAGGTGGTTCGCGCGGGCGAGCACTTCCTGTTGGGGTTTCGCGGGCTCGCGGTGCCGGAGTGGCTGCGGGCGTTCGCGGCGGAGCACCGGCTCGGCGGCGTGATTCTGTTCGACCGCGACCTGCAGCGCGGGGGCGTGCGGAACGTCGAGTCGCCGGAGCAGGTGCGCGCGCTGTGTGCCGAGGTGCATGCGCTGCCGGGCCGGCCGCTGGTGTTCGTGGATCAGGAGGGAGGGAAGGTGCGGCGGCTGAAGGCGGCCGCCGGCTTCGCGGAGCTGCCGAGCGCGCGGGCGTTCGCGGCCTTGCCAGAGGCAGAGGCGCGGGCGCTCGCCGCGGCGAGCTGCGCGGAGATGAAGGCGCTGGGCATCGACTTCGACCTCGCGCCGGTGGTCGACCTCGATACGAACCCCGACAACCCGAACATCGGGAAGATCGAGCGCGCCTTCTCGGGCGACGCGGCGGAGGTGCGCCGCTGCGCGCGGCTGTTCGGCGAGGCCGCGCGCGCGGCGGGCCTCGGACTGTGCGTGAAGCACTACCCGGGACTCGGCGGCGCGCGCACCGACAGTCATCTCGCGCTGACGGATCTCTCGGGCCTCGTCTCGCGCGAGCAGGAGGAGCTGTTCTACGAGCTTGCCGGCGAGCTGCCCGGCGGCGCCGCGCTGATCTCTCACGGCTTCGTGCGCGAGTGGGACGCGGCGTGCCCGGCCTCGATTTCGCCGGCCGCAGTCGCGCGCTTCCGTGCCGCTCGCCCCGACACGCTCTTGATCACCGACGACGTGCAGATGCGGGGCCTGCAGGGAGCGGCGGGCACTATCGACGCCGCGCTGCGCGCGCTGGCCGCCGGCGTCGACCTGGTGTGCATCGGCAACAACCTGCTCGCGCAGGCGGAGGAGTGCATCGAGGCTGCGTGCGCCGCCCGCGAGCGCGCACAGGGCGACGCCGGCTTCGCCGCGCAGCTCGCCGCGTCGCGGGAGCGCATCGCGGCGCGGAAGCGCTTCGCGACGGGCCGCGCGGGCTAGCGGGCGCGGCGCGCGGCCGGGCGGGTCGGGCGCGGCGGGCGGTAGTGGAAGCGGATCAAGAAGATCTGCTCGCCGCGCCCGTGCTTCGCGACCTTCAGCAGGTCCACGACGCCTTTGAAGCCGGACTCGCGCGCGAGCTCGGGCGTCACATCCGCCAGGCTGATCGGCAGGATCCGACTCCACCTCGATCTCGCCTTCCTCCATCCGATACCGGCCGCCGACCTTCACGCGCGGCTGCGTCCAGATCCGCACGCTGCAGGTAATCACTCCGCGGCGGATCCCGTCGCGCAGCCGCTTCGTGAACGTCACGGCGCGCTCGGGTCCGCGCTCGGCGCGGCCCCTTCCAGCTCCGCCGCCAGCGCCTCCCACTGCGTGTAAAGAGCGGCGATCTCGTCCTTCACGGCGTCGCGCTCGGCCTCGATCTCGCGCAGGCGCTCGTAGTCGCCGTAGACGTCCGGGTCGCCGAGGCGCGCGCCCAGCTCCTCGATTTGCGCCTCCTTCTCCCCGATCTGCTCCTCGAGCCGCGCGATGCGCCGCTGGGTGCGCTCGCGCGCCTTGCGCTCCTCGCGCGCGCGCTGGGCATCGCTCGCGGGAGGCGTTGCGGACGCCGCGAGCGTGCACGCGGCGCCGTCCGCGGAGGCGGCGCTCGCCGTTGCGGCTGCGCGCTCTGCCTCCTCGCGCAGCTTCGTGAGGTAGGTGTCGTAGTTGCCGAGGAACTCGCGCAGCCGGCCGCCGCGCACCTCGACCACGCGCGTCGCGAGCGCGTTCAGGAAGTCGCGGTCGTGGGAGATGAAGACGAGCGTCCCCGCGTACTCGGCGAGCGCGGCCTCCAGCACCTCGCAGGCGTCGACGTCCAGGTGGTTCGTCGGCTCGTCGAGCATCAGCACGTTGCTCGGGCGCAGGAGCATCTTCGCCAGCGCGAGGCGCGCCTTCTCTCCGCCGGAGAGGACGCCGACTTTCTTCTGCACGTCGTCGCCGGAGAACAGGAACGCGCCCAGGTGGCTGCGCAGCCGCGGCACGTCGTCGAGGGTCGCCACCGACTCCAGCTCCTCGAGCACCGTGCGCGCCGGCGCGAGCGACTCGAGCTGGTGCTGGGCGTAGAAGGCGACCTGCGCGTTGTGGCCGAGCTCCCGCTCGCCGCGCTCGAACGGCAGCACGCCTGCGAGCATGCGCAGCAGGGTCGACTTTCCGGCTCCGTTCGGGCCGACGAGCGCGAGCTTCTCGCCGCGCTTCAGCGCGAAGTCGACGCCCTGATACACCGGCGTCTCGCCGTAGCGCTTGTGCACGCCCTTCAGCGCGACCGGAATCGCTCCCGAGCGCGCCGGCTCCGGGATGCGCAGGCGCATGCGCCGCTTCTTCTCCTCGGGCGCCTCGATGCGCTCCAGCTTGTCCAGCGCCTTGAGGCGGCTCTGCACCTGCTTCGCTTTGCTGGCCTTGTACCGGAAGCGCTCGACGAACTGCGTGGCGTGCTCGATCTGGCGCCGCTGATTGCGCGCGGCGGCCTCGAGCTCCAGCCGGCGCGCCGCCTTGCGCTCGAGATACGCGTCGTAACCGCACGGATAGAGCGTGAGGCGCCCGTCGCGCAGCTCGGCGATGCGCTGCGTGTGGCGGCGAAGGAAGGCGCGGTCGTGGGAGATCAGGATCGCGCCGCCAGGGAACGCCGCGAGCGTTTCGTCGAACCACTCGAGGGAAGGCAGGTCGAGGTGATTCGTGGGCTCGTCGAGCAGCAGCACGTCGGGCTCGGCGAGCAGCAGCTTCGCCAGCTCGACGCGCATGATCCAGCCGCCGCTGAAGCTGGCGAGGGGGCGTGCGCGCGCCGCGGCGTCGAAGCCGAGCCCCGCGAGCACCTGTTCCGCGCGCGCCTCGCGCGAGAAGCCGCCCGCGCGGTCGAAGCGCAGGTGGAGGCGGTCGTAGCGTTCGGCGAGCTGCGGCGGGAGATCACCGATCTCGGCCATGCGCGCCTCCAGCTCGCGCATCTCGCGCTCCAGCGCGTCGATGGCGGCGAAGGCCGTCAGCGCCTCGTCGCGCACGCTGGCGCCGCTCGCGGGATCGATCTCCTGGCGCAGGTAGCCGATGCGCTCGCCGCGCCCGAGCGAGCGCTCCCCGCCGTCGGGCGAATCGAAGGCCGCCGCGATGCGCAGCAGCGACGTCTTGCCGGCGCCGTTCGGTCCCACGAGGCCAAGGCGGTCGCCGGGCGCGACCTCGAGGTCTACGCCCTCGAACAGCACGCGCGCGCCGACGCGCCGCATCACACCGCCGAGCCGCAGGGTCATGGGGCGGGCACGGTAACAACGCAGCGGGCGGCCACCGGCAGGCTGCGCCGCAAGTTTCCCTCAGCGCCGAATGCTCCCCCGCCGATGACTGGGCGGGGGTCCGGCATGGACACGGAGAAGCTTCTCGACCTCGGCGCCCGCGGCGTGCACCTGCTGTTCGGCAACGACGAGATCGAGGCCGCCTTCGAGCGCGACGCCACCGCACTGCGCGACGAGATCGCCGGCCGCGCCGCCGAGGTGCAGGCCGCCATCGACGTCCTGATGTGCCTCGACGACCTGGACCGCAGCCGCGCCTTCATCGATGGCCTAGAGCCCGGCATCCGCCACGTGCTGGTGCTGATCTACTTCGATCTGCTCGACACGCACGTGCGCAAGGCCGCGACGCTCCACTGAGCGCCGCGGGAGACGGCGTCGGCCGGCGCCTCAGTGCATCCGCCGCTGCGCGTCCCGCTTGCGCTCGCGGTCCACGATCTCGCTCACCGACAGCTTGAGCGGCAGCCGCACGCGCTCGCCGTTTCGCGCGCGGAAGAGCAGGTGGCCGTGGCGAGAAGCGAAGGCGAAGAGGTCGCGCAGGATGGCCACGTCCTGCCGGCAGTAGCGCTCGATCTCGTCGTGGCGGCCCTCTTTGAACCACTGCAGGGATTGCAGGCCGTCGGCCGATTTCGCGATGCCGAGCGTCTCCTCGCCCAGGTGCCCGAGCGGCAGGCGGAAGCCGAGGCGTTCGTGGATGGCGTCGAGCAGGTCGAACGTCGGCAGGCGTGAGAGATCCCGCGCCGCGTAGCCGCGCAGCACGCGGTAGTCGAAGCGGTGGGCGTTGAAGCCGATCACGAGATCGGCTTCGGCGAGCTTGGCCAGCAGCGCGTCCACCTGGTGCTCGCGGTAGGTAAAGAACTCGCGCTCCGCGCCGTCCCAGGCGACCGCGCAGGCGACGCGCATCAGGTGCGCGTTGTGCCAGCCGCCCACCTCCTCGGCGCTGCGCTGCGTCTCGAGGTCGAAGCACACGACGCGCAGCGCGGACTCCGCTTCCGCACGCGCCGCTTCCTCCGCCGCCGCGACGGCTTCGAGGCGCAGCGGCGCGGGCGCCGGCGGCAGGATCTCGCGACCGAGCAGCAGCCCGAGCGCCTCCTGCGCGCCGGCCTTGTCGATCGGGCGGTTGCCGTTGCTGCAGCGTGGCGAGTGCACGCAGGCCGGGCAGCCCTCGGCGCACTCGCACTCGCGCAGCCGCGCGAGCGTGGTCTCGAGCAGCGTCTCGATGCGCTCGTAGACGCTGTGCACGAGACCGATACCGCCCTGGTGGGCGTCGTACAGGAAGATCGCGGCGCGACCGAGCTGCGGGTGGAGCTTGTAGGTGATGCCCGCGAGGTCGAAGCGATCGCAGAGCGCGAACAGCGGCACGAGCGCGAGCGCTGCGTGCTCGACGGCGTGCAGCGAGCCCATCGGGTTGCGCCCGTTCGCCGCGAGCGCCTGCGGGATCTCGTCGGGCAGCTCGAGCCAGAGCGCGTTCGTCTCGTAAGAGCTGGGCGGGAGCACGAGCGTCTCGGTCCCGAGCAGCTCCTGCCCGCGCACGCGGCGCCGCTCGTAGCCGACGATGCGCGAGGTCACCCTCACGCGGCCCTCGACCAGCAGGAACGCGCCGGCGGGACGCTGGCGCGCGCGCGACAGGATCTCCGTCTCCTTCTCGCCGAGCGCCTTCGTGAAGTAGGCGGCCTCGACGAGCTCGACGTCGACCCGGCGCTGCTCGAGGTCGAGGCGCACGACGCGGTACTGGCGTCCGTGGTGCAGGTAGATCGCGCCGGGATGGCACTCGCTCATCACGTTGCCCGCGCCGATCGAGCCGATGACACGCGGCCGACCTCCCCGCCGTGCGCGACGCTTCGGAGGTCGATCACTCAGGAAATCGTCGTCCACCTCGGCGCTCTGCTCGAACGCTGCGTCCGAGCTGGCGAGCTGGATCGTGTAGCTCGCGCCGGTCGCGCGCAGGCTCAGCAGGCGGTGCGGGCTTCGCCGCGCCGCGAACCACTCGCGCCCCGACTCGCTGCGCAAGAGCTCGCCGGCGCGCTCGGCAGCATCCGCGGCGGCCCGCACCGCCGGCCGCGCGAGCCAGGGCTCGCCTTCGCGCAGGGGAACCTCGGCGGCGGCGCAGGGCAGGTGCGCCGCGAGCAGGTCCGCGTTCTCCGGGTCGAGCACTGCGTGCTCGAAGGCGCCGCCGAGCAGCTGCTCCGGGTGCGCCACCAGGAACTGGTCGAGCGCGTCGGGCTGCGCGACCAGCGCGATCGCGGCGTCGCCGGCGCGGCCTACGCGCCCGGCGCGCTGCCAGGTCGCGATCTGGCTGCCCGGATAGCCGACGAGGATGCACACATCGAGTCCGCCCACGTCGATGCCCAACTCGAGCGCGGAGGTGGAGATCACGCCCGCGAGCTCGCCCGTGAACAGCCGGCGCTCGATCTCGCGCCGCTCCTCCGGCAGGAAGCCCGCGCGGTAGGAGCTGATGCGCGGCGCGAGCGCGGGCTCGGCGGCGGCGATCCACTGGTGCATCAGCTCGGTCACGCGCCGCGCCTTGGTAAACGCGATCGTGCGCAGTCCGCTGCTCAGGGCGTGGCGGAACAAGCGCGCGGCGGCGGTGTAGGGGGACGTGCCCACCGGATTGAACAGCAGCAGCTCGCGCCGCGTGCGCGGCGCGCCGTCCGCAAACACCACCGTCGGCGCGCGGCCCGTGACGAGCTGTGCCAGCTCGCCGGGGTTCGCGACGGTGGCGGACGCGCACACGAAGCGCGGGCGCGCAGCGTGGAACGCGCACACGCGGTCGAGGCGCCGCAGCACCTGCGCCACGTGGGAGCCGAACAGGCCGCGATAGGTGTGCAGCTCGTCCACCACCACCAGCGAGAGCCCGCGGAAGAAGCGCTCCCAGCTCGCGTGGTGGGGCAGCAGCCCGAGGTGGAGCATGTCGGGCGTCGTCACGATCACGTTCGGTGGATCGCGTCGGATCTTCGCCCGCAGCCCCGGCGGCGTGTCGCCGTCGTAGACCGCGACCGTGCGCTGCGGCGGGAGCCCGAGCGCGGTCGCGTCCGCGGCGAGCTTCTTCGCCTGGTCCTGCTCCAGCGCCTTCAGCGGGAAGAGGAAAAGAGCATGGGCGCTCGGATCCGCGAGCGCCGCCTCGAGCGCGGGCAGGGCGTAGACGAGCGACTTGCCGCTGGCGGTCGGCGTCGCGAGCACGACGTCGCGCCCCGCGTGCAGCTCGGCCAGCGCGCGGGCCTGGTGCGGGTAGAGCGCAGCGATGCCCCGCGCCCGCGCCACCCCGCGCGACGCCTCGGGCAACGCTTCGAGCGAGACCCGCCCGGCCGGCTCCGCGGGCAGCGCACTCGCGTGGCGCAGCGCGCGCGAGAGCTCCTCGTCCGCGCCCACCGACGCGAGGAACGCCGCCAGCCCCTGCGCGCGCGCGGGGTCCGCGCTGCCGAACGCGCCCATGACGTACTCCGGAGCCGCGCAGGAGGGCGCGGCGAACCAGAAACGCGGTGGGGACCTGGGGGAGCGCCAAGCTAGGTGATCGCAACGGGATGTGCGATGCGATGCACCCCCTGCGTGAAGGACGACGCGCGAAGGCGCGAGCTTTTGCGCGACGCTCGCATCCGCAAGCCGTGCGCGTTTTCTCCGCGCGGAGCCCAGTACAGCTGCCATGCTGCGCGCCTATGCGCCTCTCCCAGCAGGCTCAGTACGCGATCTGCGGAATGTTCGACTTGGCCTACGGCGGCTCGCGCGCGCCGGTGCAGGTGCGCGTCATCGGCGAGCGGCAGCGCATCCCCGAGCGCTTCCTCGAGCAGATCTTCCAGCGCCTGCGCAAGGCCGAGCTCGTGCGCGGCAAGCGCGGGCCCGGCGGCGGCTACGTGCTCGCGCGCCCAGCGAGCGAGATCACGCTCCGCGACATCCTCGAAGCGGTCGAGGGGCCACTGGCCGCCGACCTCGCGCTCGGGCCGCTTCCGCGAGAACGGCGCTCGGCGCATCGACCGAGCTTCCTGTGGCGCCAGCTGGCGAGCGAGATCGAGCAGGTGTTCGAGGCGCGCACGCTGGAGCAGCTCTGCCAGCGCGCCGCGCTCGCCAACGTGAAGCGCCCCGAAGCGGACGCCCCGGATTACGTGATCTGAGCCGGCCGCTGCCCGCAGCGCCAGAAATCCCGTCGCCCGGACTCCCGCCGCGGGCCGCATTCCGTAGACTGCGCGCCCACTTACCCGAGGCGAGGTCGCAGAGCCGTGAGGGAGCGCATCTTCGCGGACCGCGACGCGGTCCCGTTGGCGGTGCCCGCGCGGGTCCTCGCCGAGCTCCACGAGCATGCGCGCGAGACCCATCCCGAGGAATGCTGCGGACTCGTGCTCGGGCATCGGCCGGGAAGCTTCGAGCGCGTGGTGCGCTGCAGGAACGAGATGACCCGCCTACATCGCCAAGACCCGAAGGCCTACCCCCGCGACGGCAGGGAGGCGTTCCACATGAACGAGGCCGACGTGCTCGATGCGCAGCGCTACGCGGACGCCGAGGGGTGGGTCGTGACGGGCGTCTACCACTCGCACGCGGACGCCGGCCCCTACTTCTCGACGCTCGACCAGGAGTTTGCGACTGCCACGGGCTTCCCGTTCCCGGGCGTCCACCACATCGTCGTCTCGGTGCTGGAGGGGCTGGTCAAGGAGGTCGCCGCGTTCGCGCCCGACGACTCGCCCGCCGGCTTCGCCGGACGCGTGCTGCTCGCGGAGGCCCCCGAATGAATCGCCCGCTGCTCTGCCTGTTCGCCGCTGCCGGCCTCGCCTGTGCGGGCGGCGGGACCGGCGGCTCGTTCCACGTCGAGTCTCTGCCCGCAGACCCGGTCGCGCTCACCTACCGCAAGAGCGACGAGCTCGAGAAGGTGCAGAAGCAGATCGACGCGCGCCTCGAGGAGCGCGCACGCGAGAAGGCGAGGGAGGTGAAGCGCGCGCGCCCCGCGCCCGGCTCGGTCGAGGCGGTGCGCGAGACCTTCGAGGCGCGCGCCATGGAGAATGCCGGCATCGACCTGATGTCGCGCATGGCGCTCTACACCCTGCCCGACGAGCGCACGGTCGACGCCGAGTTCGCAGCGAAGGGCGATCGCCCGCTCGCCTGGTCGGCGGATCATCAGCGGTTGCTCTTCCTGTCCGAGCGCGCGGGTGGCCCGCAGCTCTTCGAGTGGAGGCGCGCGAGCGACGCGGTCACCCAGCTCACCCACGGCGAGGACACGGTGCTGGACGGTTGTTACGGCCCCAACGGCGAGATCGCCTGGGCTGCCGGCACGCCGCTGCAGAGCACGGCCCAGGGCACGGCGGGCGGCATGCGCATCTTCGTGCGGATTCCGGGCGGCACGCCGCGCGCCGTCACGCCCGGCCCCCTCGACACGGCGCCGGCGTGGTCGCCGGCGGGCTCGCTGCTCGCCTATCAGCAGCGCGGCAAGAGCGGCCTCGACGAGATCGTCGCGATCGATCCCCTCGCGCCGGGCCCAACGAAATACCTCGCGAACGGGCGCTCCCCCGTCTTCACGCCCGACGGCAAGTGGATCGTCTACAGCGCGCGCACGGCGAAGGGCTGGAAGATCTTCAAGGTGAGGCCCGACGGCAGCGGCAAGCAGTACGTGGCGGGTGGGGCGATGCAGGAGGTCGAGCCGGCGCTGTCGCGGGACGGGAAGTGGCTGCTCTTCACCGGCTACTACGAGGGCAAACCCTACGAGACCGACCTGATGATTCGCCCGTTCGCAGGCGGCAAGGACCGCAAGCTGGACTTCGACGACAAGCCGCACCGTACGACCTGGTGAGCGCGCGCCGGCACGCGAGTTCGCGTTTTGCAGCAACGAAGGAAGGACAGTCGAGATGACGCAGCAGGACTTGGTGCCGGTTCACGGCGGGCTCGAGGAGCTGGTGGACCGCACCGTTCCGCTTCCGCAGCGGCGGGAGCTCGAGAGGGAGGCGAAGGAGCTTCCCTCGGTCACGGTGACGAAAGCCGACCTCGCGACGCTCTACCGCATCGGCGACGGTGCGCTCTCCCCGCTCGAGGGCCCCATGCGCCGCGACGCGTACCAGCGCGTGCTGGACGAGCAGGTCGTGGTGTCGCGCGGCAAGAAGTACGCGTGGGGCATCCCGCTCGCGCTGCCGCTCAGCGACGCCGAGGCGAGCGCGGCCAAGGGCGCGCGCGCGGTGGCCGCGCGCAACGAGACGGGCGAGCTGATCGGCATCGTCTCGTCGCCGGACGTGTTCGCCTGGGACAAGGCGTACTACGTGGAGCGCGTCTACCGCACGAAGCGCATCGACCATCCGGGCGCGCGCATCGCCACCGACGACGCCCGCAGCCACCTGCTCGGCGGCGACCTGCGCGTGCTGCCCCAGGTGAAGCACCCCGAGTACGCGGAGTTCATGCTGTCGCCGCGCATGACGCGCGCCTTCATCCGCGACAAGAAGTGGGAACGCGCGCTGGCCTTCCAGACGCGCAACCCCCTGCATCGCGCCCACGAGTACGCGCTGGTGTGCGGCGCCGAGCGCCTCACCGCCGCCGGCTTCTACACGGGCGTGGTGCTGAACCCGCTGGTCGGCGAGCTGAAGGGCGACGACGTTCCGGCGGTGATGCGCATGCGCTGCTACCGCGAGCTGCACGCCAAGAAGCTGCTCGGGCAGGGCGACAAGGACGAGGCGATCTGGCGCAGGGCGGGCTGGGACATCTCCGAGGTGTTCGAGCTGATCGGCCTCGACATCAAGATGTTCTACGGCGGCCCGAGCGAGGCGATCATGCACGCCGTCTACCGCCAGAACTACGGTTTCAGCCATCTGGTGATCGGCCGCAAGCACGCGGACGCGCCCTACGACGACGGCACGCCGATCTGGGGCGACTTCGACGCCCAGGAGGTGTTCGAGAAGCTGCCCGGCGAGTTGCACCTTCAGCCCGTGAAGATCGGCTTCGCCGCCTTCTACGACTCGCTGGGCCGCGTCGACCTCACCGAGAACCATCCGAACGAGAAGCCCTATTCGATCAGCGGCACCAAGCTGCGCGAGCAGCTGCGCTCCGGCGAGCGTCCGGACCCGCGCATCATCCGCCCGGAGATCTCGGACATCCTGATCAGCGCGTACCAGCAGGCCTGAAGGCAGGCGCGACGAGCTAGGAGACCAATCCAACGACCCACCGCGGCTCGGCAGGCGCAAGCCGGCCAGCGCCGCTCCGGCGGCGCAGCCGGCCCGCAGCGAGGCGAAGCCGAGCGGAGCGTCGCAAAGAACGGAGAGTCGATGAGAATCGGAGTGCCCCGCGAGACGAAGGACATGGAGTTCCGCGTCGGGATGACGCCCGACGGCGCGAAGATCTTGGTGGAGGACGGCCACGAGATCGTGATCGAGCGGGGCGCCGGCCTCGGCAGCGGCTTCGCCGACGCGACGTATCAGGCTGCCGGCGCGAAGCTGGGCTCCGCCGACGAGGCGTGGTCGGCACCCCTCGTGGTCAAGGTGAAGGAGCCGAATCCGACGGAGGTGAAGCGCCTCCGCGGTGGGCAGACGCTGTTTACCTACCTGCACCTCGCGGCCGCCGGCGAGCTCGCGCGGCAGCTCTGCGACAGCGGCGTGATCGGCATCGCCTACGAGACGATCCGCAACCCCGATGGCTCGTTCCCCGTGCTCGCGCCGATGAGCGAGGTGGCCGGCCGCCTCGCCACGC
>CAYWRY010000120.1:0-12788 GCA_964460485.1 uncultured Spirochaetales bacterium | reverse complement strand
CTCAGGCTCGCGCGGCTTCTTCGCCGACCGCCCGCGAGGCGCGCCAGTAACAGAAAGCACCCGCCGGGTAGGCGACCATCACCGCCACAAGCGCCCAGCGCACGGAGTGCGCCCCGTAGGCGGGCCGGAGCGCGTCGGAGAGCGCGCCGACCACCCACGGCCCGAGGCCGAGCCCCACGAGGTTCAGGAAGAGCAGCAGGATCGCGGTGGCGCGGGCGCGCATGTGGGCGGGCACGAGGCTCTGCGACGTGGCGTAGGTGGGCGGCGGCCACATGCCGCCTGCGATGCCGATGAACGAGATGCCGAACAGGGCGACCCACGGGTCGGGCCAGAGCAGGAACGCGACGGTGCACGGCAGCCCGGCGAGCGCAGAGAGCGCCGCGACGCGCAGTGGCCAGCGCGGGTCGCGGCGGCCGAGGCGGTCGGCGAGGTGGCCGCCGAGGAAGCTCGAGGCGACGCCGGTGAAGAGGTTCACGAAGCCCACGGCGAAGCCCGCGGTCTTCAGCGAGAAGCCGTGGACGCGAATCAGGAACGACGGCTTCCAAACGCCGAAGCCGTAGCCCGCGAACGCGGCGAGGCTGACGCCCGCGGCCATCCACACGAAGGTGCGCTGCGAGAACAGCACGCGCAGCACCTCGGCGAGGCTCGCCTCCTCGTGCGCGGCCGCGCGCGGCGGCTCGCGCACCGTGAGCGCCAGCAGCGCGGCGAGCACGAGGCCGGGGAGCCCGAGCCAGATGAACGCGGCGCGCCAGCCGTACTCCTGTCCGATCCAGCCGCCGAGCACGTTGCCGAGCAGCGTCCCGAAGGAGACGCCGGTGGCGAAGATGCCCAGCGCGGTGGCGCGCCGCTCGGGCGGGAAGATGTCGGAGATCAATGCGAACGACGGCGGCGTGCCGCCGGCCTCGCCCAGCGCGACGCCGATGCGCGCGAGCCGCAGCTGCGCGAACGACGTGACGAAGCCGGTGAGCGCGGTCATCGCGCTCCACACCGCCAGCGAGATCGCGAGCACCGCGCGGCGGCCGAACACGTCGGCGATGCGCGCCACCGGAATGCCGGCGACGGTGTAGATCAGCGCGAACAGGAAGCCGGTGAGCAGGCCGAGCTCGCCGTCGGAGACGCCGAACGCGCGCTTGATGGGCTCCATCAGCACCGAGAGCAGCTGGCGGTCGAGGTAGTTGAACGCGTAGACGACCGTCAGCAGCCCGAGCACGTAGTTCGCTGTGGCGCGCGAGGTCGCTGCGGGCGCCGCGGCTGCGGCGGCTGGATCCGTGCTTGCGGCGCTCACGGCGGCGCACGCTACCGCGGCTCGGCCGGACACGAGCGAACACAAGGCGCGCAATGAACCAGAAAGGGGGTCAGACCCCATTCCGGTTCACCCGCGCCGGTTGCAAAGGGCTCAGCCGCGGCGCGCGAGCTCGACGATCTCGGCGAGGTCGGTGACGACGTGGTCGGGGCGCGGCCCCCCGTGCTTCGCGAGCGCCTCGTCGGGCTTCGGCACGCGGCGCGTGATCCAGGCGGTGCGCATGCCGAGCGCCGCGGCGCCCGCGACGTCGGCGGACAGGCTGTCGCCCACGTGCAGCGTCTCCTCGGGCGCCGTGCCGAGGGCGCCGAGTGTGGCGCGGAAGATCTCGGCGCGCGGCTTGCGGAAGCCGACGGCATCGCTCACCAGCACCGCGTCGAGGTGCCAGCGCAGGCCGGCCGCCTCGAGCACCGCGAGCGCCGTCTGCGAGTGCGAGAAGTTCGAGCACACCGCGAGCTGCACGCGGCCGCGCAGACCCGCCAGCACGCCCGCGTGGTGCGCGAGATGGCGCACCTGGCCCACGAGCATCCCCATGTGCAGGCCCGTCAGGCGCTCCGCGAGGCCCGGCCGCTCGACGCCGAGGCCCGCCAGCACGAGCGCGAAGCGCTCCAGCGTCGGGAGCTCGCGCCCGGCCTCATAGCGCGGCGCGCGCACCTCCTGGTCGACCACGCGCTGCGCCGCGGCGAACTCCTCGAGCGTGACGGGCGCGTGGCGCGCGACCTCCGCGTGCAGGACGCCGGCGGTGGAGGGGAACGAGCGCCCGTTCACCTCGACCCGCGGCAGGCCGTCCATGTCGAGGTCGACGAGCGTGTCGAACAGGTCGAAGGCGACGGCGCGGATCGGCACGCGCGCAACCTAGCGGCGAGCGCGGGCGGATCGGCGCGCGCCGAGCTCGGGCCTCACGCCGCCCCGTCTCTCGGCGCTGGCGCCGCGCCGCGCCCGCCCTGCGGTCGAGCGCCGCCCCGCGCGCTGCGCCGGCGCTCGCACACCCGCCGCCCGCTCCGTGCGAGCTCGCGCGACCGGGCCGGCGCCGGCTCCGACTCACGCCGGCGCCCGCGCCGCCTGCTCCCGCGCGAGGCGGCGCCGATAGGTCGTGCGCGCAAGGCCCAGTGCCCGCGCCGCCGCCGCCGTGTTGCCGCGCGCGTCGTCGAACGCGCGCGCAACCGGGCTGCGGTCGAGCGGCGCGTCGCTGCTCGGGCCCACGCGAGAACCCTCGGCCGCAAGCTCGTCGAGCAGCTCGCACGCCTCGCTCGCCCCGAGCCGCGCGGGCGCGCCGAGCGCGAGCAGCCGCTCGAGCGCGTGCTCGAGCTCGCGCACGTTGCCGGGCCACGCGTAGCCGCCGAGCGCGGCGGCGAAGCGCGCGTCGAACCGCGGCACGGGGAGCGCGAGCGCCGCGGAGGCGCGCGCGAGGGCGGCCGCCACGAGCTCGGGCAAGTCCTCGCGGCGCTCGCGCAGCGGCGGCAGCGAGAGCGTCACGACCGCGAGCCGGTGGAAGAGGTCCGCCCGGAACTCGCCGCGCGCGACCGCCTCGCGCAGCGGAGCGTTCGTCGCCGCCACGACCCGCGCCCGCAGCGCGAGCGCCTCGCCGCCGCCGAGGCGCGCGAAGCGCCGCTCGCCGAGCGCCCGCAGCAGCCGCGGCTGCAGGCCGAGCGGCAGCTCGCCGACCTCGTCGAGGAAGAGGACGCCCTCGCCCGCCCGCTCGAGCGCGCCGGCCCGTCGCGCGTCCGCACCCGTGTAGGCGCCGCGCTCGGCGCCAAACAGCTCGCCCTCCGCGAGGCTGGGCGCGAGCGCTCCGCAGTCGAGCACGGCGAACGGCTGCCCGCGGCGGGGCGAGAGTCGGTGCAGCTCGCGCGCGGCGAGCGACTTGCCGGTGCCGGTCTCGCCGAGCAGCAGCACCGGCGTCGGCAGCGGCGCGAGCCGCGCGAGGCGCGCGCGCAGCGTCCGCATCGCCTCGGATTCGCCGAGCAGCGCGCTCATCTCGCCCCCCAGTCGGAGGCGAAGCCTAAGCGCGGCGCGCGCTCGCTCGCGCCGGCCGTTAGCGCGCGGCCGCGTCCGGGGCGCGCACTTCGGCGCGCTTCGTCAGGCTTTGCCGCGCAGCTTGCGGTTCGCGAACAGCAGCAGCAGCGCGCCGGCGGTCGCGATCGCGAGGCTCGGCAGGTTGAAACCGCTCACCGCGCCGAGCCCGAGCCGCGTGCTGATCCAGCCGCCGACCACGGCGCCGACGACGCCGAGGATCGTCGTCATCACCAGCCCGCCCGGATCCTTGCCGGGCATGATCACCTTGGCGAGCACGCCGACCACGAGACCGAGCGCGATCCAGCTGAGAATGCCCATCGTCGTCCTCCCGGCGCCCGAGCGCCGTAACACGCGCACCCTATCACCGCGCGCGCTGCGACTACGCAGGCATTTGCTCTCGCGTTCTCCGGGGCCCGGGCGCCCCGGGGCGGGCGTGCGTCAGGCCGCGAGGCCGGCGGCCGAGCGCAGGCGCTCGATGCGCTCCTCGAGGGGCGGGTGCGTCATGAACAGCCGCATGGCGCCCTTGCCCGAGGAGATGCCGAACGCCGCGAGGGCCTCCGGCAGCGGCGTCGTGTCGCGCGTCTTCAGGCGCTCTAGCGCACCGATCATCTTGCGCGGGCTCGCGAGCCGCGCGCCGCCCGCGTCGGCGCGGAACTCGCGCTGGCGCGAGAACCACATCACGATCATCGACGCGAGCAGGCCGAACACGACCTGCGCGGCCATGCGCGCCACGAATGCGCCGATGCCCGGGCCGCGGTCTTCGCCTCGGCGCAGGAACGAGTCGACGATCATGCCCACGATGTACGAGAAGAAGATCACGAAGGTGTTGAGCACGCCCTGGATCAGCGTGAGCGTGACCATGTCGCCGTTCGCGACGTGGCTCACCTCGTGGGCGAGCACGCCCTCGACCTCGTCGGCCGTCATGCCGCGCAGGAGGCCCGTCGACACCGCGACCAGTGCGGCGTCGCGGCGCGCTCCGGTGGCGAACGCGTTCGGCGTCGGGTCTTCGTAGATCGCGACCTCGGGCATGCCGATGCCGGCGGCCTGCGCCTGGCGGGCGACGGTCTGCACGAGCCACTGCTCGGTCTGGGTGCGCGGCTCGCCGATCACCACCGCGCCGACGGAGCGCTTCGCGATCCACTTCGACATGGCGAGCGAGAGGAACGAGCCCGTCATGCCGAACAGCGCGGACATGATCAGCAGGCCGCCGAGGCGCACCTCGAGGCCCCGCGACGCCAGCATCTCCGGCACGCCGAGCAGCTGCATCGCGACGCCGGCCACCATCAGCACGGCGAGGTTGGTCAGCACGAACAAGAAGACACGCTTCATGGGCTCCCCCGTCTGTATCTTCGATGCGAGGCAGCCAAGCTTGGGGGGCGATCGCGGCGCGTCAAGCCGCCCCAGAACGCTGCGCGGAGGGCGGGCTCAGGCGCTGGCCGTGACCCAGCGGCGGTAGGCGGCGGGCGGCAGGAAGGCGAGCTGGAGCGCGAGCGACGCGAACAGGCCGCCGAGGGCGGTGCACAGCCGGGCGGGCACGCTCGCGAAGGCGTCGCCGCCGGCCAGCGTGATCACCAGCGACGGCACGATGCTCAGCAGCGACGCGATGCCGACGCAGCCCCAGAGCAGGAAGCGGTTCACGACCATCGCGTCGGCCAGACCGAGGCGCAGCCGCTTCTTCGCCTGCGCCCAGCAGTGGAAGCCCTCGACTGCGCTCCACGCGTAGACCATCACGGACGCGTACTGCATCCACAGCGCGCGGCTGAGCGGCGAGCGGAGCGTCGCGCGATCCGCGGCCTCCTGGACGTGGACGATCCCTCCCACCAGTCCGTAGAGAACCATCGCGACGCCCGCGGCGGCGAGCGCCATCGCCCACTTCTCGCCCGGGCGGAAGACGCGCTGGGTGAAGACGAACACGGCGGCCCAGCCGGCCGCCATCGTAAGCATCGAGAGCGTCGAAGAGAGCTTCGCCGCTTCGAGCGAGAGGTCGAGCTGTGTGCCGACGAGAATCAGCGGATAGGCGACGGCCGCGAGATCGAAGAGCGCGAAGCCGACGAGAAAGTCGGACAGCTCGCGCGTGCGCACGGCGAGCCGCAGCAGGCGGATGCCCACGATGCCGCCCACCAGGATGAAGGCTGCGGTCGAGACCAGCAGCAGCGCGTCCAGCATCGCAGTCACCCGCCCAGTCGGCGGAACACGGCGTCGGGCGTCTCCGCGCTCGGGCCGCCGGTCAGCTTGCGCACCTTGCCCGCGAGCTCGCCGCACAGGCCCGTCGCGTTGGCGATGCCGCGCGTGGCCAGCTCGGTGCTGAGGACCTTCTGCGTGACGACGGCCATCTGCTCCGGCGTAACCGAGCGCGAATCGAGGCCGGCCTGCTTGAGCGCGATGCGCACCGTGCCGCGGGTGGCGAGCCGATCGAGCGAGGTCCGGGCCTCGAGCTGCTCGCACACGAACTCGAACGCTTGGGCGTCCGCCATGAAGGTCCCCTCTCGCCTCCGTGTCGGAGCGAGCGGGTCGGCACTTGAGGCGACGACGCGGCGAGGCACGGTTGCGCGCGGGCGTGCGCGGGGGACGCGCTTCGCGCGGGATATGCTCGTCGCGGATGCGTGCCGCGCGCCTCTTCGCCGCCCTCGCGATCGCGCTCGGTGCCGGCTGCGCGGCGCCGGCCGGTGCGCCACCGAGCGCCGCGACCCCACCTCCCGCCCCGCCCGCCGAGCCCGCCGAGACGCCGCTTGCACGCGGCCAGGCGCGCGTCGAGCGCGTGCGCGAGATCGGGCCCTATCTCGAGGCGCACCTGCGCGGGCGCGCGGGGAGCCAGGGCTTCCTGTTCGTGTCGAGCGACGCCTGCCGGCGCGTGGTGGCGAACGACGCGATCGTCCAGCTCACACCGGCGCGCCCACTCGTGCGCGTCTCGGGCGCGGGCGGCAACCGCTGCAGCGCGCGCGGGCTCGCGGGCCTCGCGGCCTGGCGCGACGCGATGCCGGCGCGCCGCTCGTCCTTCCTCGTCGTGACCGCTCCGGCGGAGCTGGCCCTCGTGAGCGAGGCCCACGGCCTGCTGCTCGCCACGGGCAAGCTCCCCCTCGCGATCGAGTTGCGCTGGACGAGCCCGCTGGACGTCGCGGCGGTGCTGCCCGACACGCCCGCCTGCCGGAGCCATCTCGCCCGCGGACGAACGGAGATGGAGTTCCGCCCGCGCGGCGAGGACGTCTTCGTGCTGCGCGGGCGGCTCGAGCCCTGCCCCGTGCTCGCGATCGCCGAGCCCGTGTTCCTGCAGTGAGCGCGGCGCTCGTCGCCGCGCGACGGGTGAGCGCGGGGGCGGCGCGAGCGGCGGGCCCCGGTTTCGCGCTTTCATCCGAGCGAAAGGAGCTCCCCCATGCGCCTCCGCCAGATCGCCCTCGCCGCGCGCGACCTTGCCGGCACCCTCGACACGCTCTGCGACGTGCTCGGCATCGAGGTCGCCTTCCACGACCCGGGCGTGCGCGTGTTCGGTCTCGAGAACGGCGTGATGCCGATCGGCGAAACCTTCCTCGAGGTGGTGTCGCCCGTGCAGGCGAACGCGACCGCAGCGCGCTGGCTCGAGCGCCGCGGCGGCGACAGCGGCTACATGGTGATCTTCCAGGTGGACGACTTCGCGCCGCACCGCGCGCGGCTCGAGCAGCTCGGCGTGCGCATCGTGTGGGAGGGCAAGCAGAAGGGCGCGGCCACCCTGCACCTGCACCCGCGCGACGTGGGCGGCGCGATCGTTTCGTTCGACACGATGGACGAGCCGGGCGCGTGGGAGTGGGCGGGTCCGAAGTGGCGGCAGCACGTCCGCACCGAGGTCGCGCGCGCGATCGTGGGCGCCGAGCTCGAGGGCCCCGAGCCCGAGAGGCTCGCGGCGCGCTGGGGCGAGGTGCTCGGGCTGCCGGTAACGCGCGACGCCGCGGGCCGGCCGAGGATCGCGGTGGAAGGCGGCGAGCTGCGCTTCGTGCCGGGCGCGAGCGACGGCGTGATCGGCGTGCTGCTCGACGTCGCGGACCGCGCGCGCTTCCGCGCCGCCGCCGAGCGGCGCGGCGTGCTCGCCGCCGACGGCGCCGCCCAGATCGCCGGCGTGCGCTTCTCGCCCGTCTGAAAGTGGCCGTTTGGCGTCTGACCCCAAAGGGCCACTCGCAGGCTCCGCGGCCCGTTGTCGATAAGCTGCGCGGCTCTTCGGGGGGCTTTCGCCATCGACGCAGCAGCCGCCGCATCGCCGGGGAGCCCGCTCGACTCGTCGGACGTGCGCGTCGTCGCGGTGGGCGGGCGCGAGTTCATCCTGGTCGGCACCGCCCACGTCTCGCGCGAGAGCACCGAGCTCGTGCGCCGCGTCGTCGAGGCGGCGCAGCCCGACGGCGTCTGCATCGAGCTCGACGCCGGGCGCTTCGAGGCGCTCTCCAAGCCCCAGCGCTTCGAGCAGCTCGACCTGCGCCAGGTGCTCGCGAACCGCCAACTCCCGACGCTCTTCGCGAACCTGCTGCTGGCTTCCTTCCAGCACTCCCTCGGCCTGAAGCTCGGCGTCCGGCCGGGCTCCGAGCTGCTCGAGGGCGCGCACGCCGCCGAGGCGATCGGCAAGCCCTTCCATCTCTGCGACCGCGAGGTACGCGTCACGTTGAAGCGCGCCTGGGCGTCGCTCTCGCCGTGGAAGAAGGCGCTGCTGGGCGCCGCGCTCGCGGAGAGTCTGTTCGCCCGACCGGAGATGAACGAGAGCGACCTTCGCGAGCTGCGCGAGCGCGACGCCATGACGCAGCTGCTCGAGGAGCTGTCGAAGGCGTTCCCGGGCCTGAAGCGCGTGCTGATCGACGAGCGCGACGCCTACCTCGCGGAGCGGATCCGGCAAGCGCCCGGCGAGAAGCTGGTGGCGGTGGTCGGCGCCGGGCACGTGGCGGGTCTCGCGGCCCATCTCGAGCGCGGCGAGGCGCTCCCGCTCGCGCCGCTCGAGACGATCCCGCCGCCCTCCCGCTTCGCCGGCTGGTTCGGTTGGATCTTCCTACTGGCCATCGTCGGCTCGATCGCCGCGCTCGGCTTCCTGCGCGGCCCCGAGGCGGTGGGCGACAGCGCGCTCGCCTGGGTGCTGGCCACCGGCATCCCCTGCGCCGCCGGCACCGCGCTCGCCTTCGGGCACCCCGCCACGATCGTCTCGGGCTTCCTCGCGGCCCCCATCACCACGCTCCACCCGGCGATCGGCGCGGGCTACGTGACCGCCCTCGTGCAGTCCTATTTCCGGCCGCCCTTCGTGCGCGAGTTCTCCCAGGTGCTCGACGACCTCTCTTCGGTCACAGGGCTCTGGCGCAACCGCCTGCTGCGGGTGCTGCTGGTGTTCGTCCTCAGCTCGCTCGGGGCGGCCTCAGGCATGTGGTTCGGGCTTGGTCGCCTGCTGCACGAGTTGATCGGCGGCGCATAGCCGGCGGCGAACCGCCTTCCCTGAGAACTCCCCGGCCGCACGCGCGTAATCTCGGGTGCGAACCGAAGGAGGCTTCGATGTCGATTCAGCGGCCCGGGCTCAAGCGCTCGCGCGACCAGCGCGTCATCGCCGGCGTGTGCGGCGGCATCGCCGAGTGGCTCGGCTGGAACGCGGGCATGACGCGGCTGATCTACGTGCTGATCACGCTGTTCACGGGCGTGCCCGCGATCCTCTACCTGGTGCTGTGGATCGTGATGCCCGAGCGCGACGCGAACGACTTCTGATCCAGCGGGCGGACGGACGGGCGCCCGGTCGCCGAGCCGATTCCGTCGGTCTCCCGAACCCGCGGTTGCCAGCACTGCGCGGCCTCTGATACAAGTGCGGCGCCGAGGGAGGCTGCGCGCATGAAACGCCGACGACCGATGCGCTGCGCGCCCTCCCCGCTCGAAGCGAGTCGCTGACTCGATTCCAAGCCCAGACGCCCCGGGGACGCGCTTTCTGATCGCGGCCTCTGCTCCCTCTCTCCCGCTTGGATCCCGTCGTGACCGAACTCGCCTCCGCCACTCCTGCTCCTGCCATGCCTGCGCGCGCGCCGACGCGCGGCAGCCTGCGCGAGCTCACCTCGCTCGCCACGCCGCTCGTGCTCACGCAGATCTCGCAGACGCTGATGGGCATCGTCGACTCCGCCTTCGTCGGCCGGCTCGGCGCCGCCGAGCTCGGCGCGGTCGCCTTCGCGAACATCTGGAGCTGGACGATCTTCTCGCTCGTGCTCGGCTCCGCGAGCGCCGTGCAGACCTTCGTCGCTCAGGCCCAGGGCGCCGGCGACGAGCGGCGCTGCGGGATGTGGGCGTGGCAGGGCTTCTGGGCCGTGCTGCCCGCGACCGCCCTCGCCGCGCTCGCCGGCTACCTCGCCACGCCCGCGCTCCTGCCGGCGGTGCTGGCCGCCGTCGGCTCGGCGCCCGAGCTGTCGGCGCCGGCGGTCGCGTACCTCCAGCCTCGCCTCGTCGGCATGGTCGGCCTCGGCACCGTGTTCGTCTGGAACAGCTTCTTCCGCGGCGTCGGCCTCACGTCGATCCCGCTCTGGGCCGGGCTGATCGCGAACGTCGCGAATGCCGTGGGGGACTACGCGCTCATCTTCGGCCACTTCGGCGCGCCGCGGCTGGGCGTCGCCGGCGCCGCGATCGCAACCTCCTCCAGCGAGTTCCTCTACGCCGCGCTCGTGCTCGGCGTCGCGCTGCGGCGCAAGCACGCCGCGCGCTTCGCGACGCGGCCGCAGCGCCCCGACCTCCACGCGCTGCGCCGCCTGGCGCGCACCGGCCTGCCGATCGGCGCGCAGTGGGTGTTCGACTCGCTGTCGTTCGCGGTGTTCACGCTGCTGCTCGCGGCGATGAGCGCAGCCTCGGTCGCGGCCAGCCACGCGTTCATCATGCTGGTGAACGTGTCGTTCATGCTCGCGCTGGGCGTCTCCGCCGCGACGCAGACGCTGGTGGGTCGCGCGATCGGCGCGGGCGAGCCGGAGCTGGCGGTGACGGCGCTGAAGAACGGGCTGCGGGTGGCGCTCAGCTTCTCGCTGGCTCTGGCCGTGGCCCTCACCGCGGCGCCGACGCTGCTGATGCGCATCTTCACCGACGACGCGGACGTGCTCGCGCTCGGCGTCGCGACGCTGCGCCTCGGGGCGATCTTCCAGCTGCTGGACGCGGCGCACATCATCGCGATGGGCGCGCTGCGCGGCGCGGGCGACACCGCCTGGCCGGCGGCCTGGCAGTCCGCGCTCGCCTGGCTCGTGTTCCTCCCGCTCGCCTGGCTGCTCGGCAACCACCTCGGTTACGGGCTGGTCGGGGCGTACGCGGGCGGCACCGTCTACGTCGCGCTGCTCGCGGGCGGGCTGCTCTGGCGCTTCGCCTCCGGGAGGTGGCGCCACGTGCGGATCTGAGGTCGAGCGGGTCGGGCCGCGTTCGACCGCCGGGCTCGCGTTTCTCCGTCGTGACCGGCCCTGTCACACGCCTCGCGCAAGCTGCCTCTCGTCGCTGCTCGCGAGGCGGTCTCGCGGGCCTATGATCGAACGCGGGGTTGGGGGACGGACATGGGCTTCGTCGAGATCGCGCTCGCCGCGGGCGGGTTGCTCTTGGCTGTGTGCACGGCGCTGCTGTTCGCGCTGCTGCGGCGACCTGCGCCGCCGGACGCCGCGGCCGCGCTGGCCCCGCGCTTCGAGGCGCTCGCGCTCGCCCAGGAGCGCACCGACCGCGCGCTGCGCGACGAGCTCGCGCGCAGCCGCGAGGAGCTCGCCTCGCAGACGCGCCACCTGCGCGAGGAGCTCGGCCTCGAGCTGCGCGACGTGCGCGGCACGCTCGACCAGAACCTCGAGCGCTCGCGCGACGCCATCGACTTGCGCCTGCGCGGCATGCAGGAGGACAACCAGAAGAAGCTCGACGAGATGCGCGCCACCGTCGACGAGAAGCTCCAGGCCACGATCGAGCAGCGGCTCGGTGCGGCGTTCAAGCAGGTGAGCGAGCGGCTCGAGGCGGTGCACAAGGGCCTCGGCGAGATGCAGACGCTGGCGGTGGGCGTCGGCGATCTCAAGCGTGTGCTCACCAACGTGAAGACGCGCGGCGGCTACGGCGAGACGCAGCTCGAGGCGCTGCTCGAGCACTGCCTCGCGGCGGGGCAGTACGCCAAGAACGTTCAGGTGAAGGCGGGGTCGGCCGAGCGCGTCGACTTCGCGGTGCGCATGCCCAACGGCCCGGCGGGCGCGAACGGCGCGCCGCTCTGGCTGCCGATCGACGCGAAGTTCCCGCAGGAGGACTACGCGCGGCTCCAGGACGCCGTCGAGCGCGGCGACCTCGCCGCCGTCGAGGACGCGGGTCGCGCCCTCGAGACGCGCGTGCGAAACGAAGCAAAGGCGATCAAGGACAAGTACGTCGCGCCGCCGCACACCACCGATTTCGCGCTGCTGTTCCTCCCGACCGAGGGTCTCTACGCCGAGGTGCTGCGGCGCCCGGCGCTCGTCGAGGCCATGCAGCGCGACTACAAGGTCGTGCTCGTCGGCCCCACCACGCTCGCGGCGATCCTCAACAGCCTGCAGATGGGCTTTCGCACGCTGGCGATCGAGCAGCGCAGCACCGAGGTATGGCGGCTGCTCAACGAGGTGAAGAAGCAGTTCGGGCTGTTCGGCGACCTGCTCGTCAAGGTGGACGAGAAGCTGCGGCAGGCCTCGAACACGATCGGCGACGCGACCAAGCGGACGCGCGTGATCCAGAACAGGCTGAGTGCCGTCGAGGCGCTGCCGGAACAGGAGGAGTCGCTCCTGCTCCCCGAGCCGCCGGGGCCGGGCGAGCCCGAGTAGCCGCGCACTAGCATGCGCCCTTCACGCGAGAAGGAGCGCAACGATGAAGGGACCGGACAAGGCCGTCACGCTCGAGGAGCTCGAGGCGCTGGTCGGCAAAGAGCTCGGCGTCTCGGAGTGGACGCTCGTCGACCAGAAGCGCATCGACGCGTTCGCCGACCTCACCGAAGACCACCAGTTCATCCACGTCGACCCGGCCGCGGCGAAGCAGACCCCCCTCGGCTCCACCATCGCCCACGGCTTCCTCACGCTCTCGCTCGTGGCGAACTTCGGTTATCAGGTCGTGCCCGGCGTGAAGGGCGCGAAGATGGGGATGAACTACGGCATCAACCGCATGCGCTTCGTCTCGCCGGTGAAGGCGGGCTCGCGCGTGCGCGGACGCTTCAAGCTGAAGTCGCTGGAAGATCAGGGCGGCGGGCGCTGGCTGAGCACCACCGAGGTGACGGTGGAGGTCAAGGGACAGGAGAAGCCTTCCCTGGTGATGGAGTGGCTCGGCATGACGTTCGTGTGAGGAGCGGCGCGGCTCCCGCACGCGCAACGCCGCGCGCGAGGGGCGGGGGCTCGCTTCGCTCACCCGCTGGGCCGCGTTGACGGTTGCCGTGCGGCGCGCGGGGTCGACGCAGCGCGGATTGCCGTGCGCGCGGCCTGCGCCTGGAGTTCGCTCCGCGGGGGGGGGGGGGGGGGGGGGGGGGGGGGGGGGGGGGGGGGGGGGGGGG
>CAYWRY010000119.1:0-12866 GCA_964460485.1 uncultured Spirochaetales bacterium | reverse complement strand
CTGAGCTCCCGTGAGCTCTTCGCGGCCGAGACGAGCGCACCAGAACGGCGCGAGCGAGCAGTGGGCCGAGCCGGTCACCGCGTCCTCGTCGACGCCCGCCTTGGGCGCGAAGAAGCGCGAGGCGAAGTCGTGAGCGCCCTCGCCGCGCGCCGTCAGGATCGTCGCGTGGCCCGCGACGCGCGCGAGGGCGCGGAAGTCCGGCGCCACGGCGCGCAGCGTGGCGACGCTCGGCAGCTCCACGAGCCAGCTCGGCCCGTCCGTCGCGTTCGGGCGCGGCACCTCGTGGACGCGCGCGCCGGCCTCGGGCGCGAGCCCGAGCGCCGCCAGGAGTCCCGCAGGCGGCGCGCACGGCTCCGGCCGCGGCGGCAGCGCCGGGAAGTCGAGGCGGATCCACCCGTCGCCCTCGCGCTCGGCGCTGAGCCGTCCGGAGAGCGTTTCGAAAGCGATCGCACCGTTCGTCGGCGCGCGCCCGGTCTCGTAGAGCACGTGGGCGCTGGCCAGCGTGGCGTGCCCGCACAGAGGCACCTCCACCGCTGGCGTGAACCAACGCAGCCGCAGCGCACCGCCTTCGGGTGAGAGAAACGCGGTCTCCGCCAGGTTCATCTCCGTGGCGACGGACTGCATCCAGGCGGCGCCGCGCGGCGCGTCGAGCAGGCAGACGGCCGCGGGGTTCCCACGAAAGGGCGCGGCGGAGAAAGCGTCGACGTGGAAGAGCGGGAGCGACTTCGACATGCGCGGACCCTAATGCGTGCGCGGTCCTCCGCGACCGGACACGGCGAGGATTCGCGCCCGGTCCCGCCCGGACAAGCTGCGTCTATTCCGCGCGCGACGCACCTCCAGAGGCTCGGCGCCGCCGGCTGCCCGCGTCCGCGAGCTCGCGCCCAATCGCGCTGCCAGGCGTAGCATCGCGTGCGCCAAGGGGAGGAGCCGCGATGAAGCAGGCGGGACCTGCGGCGCTGGCGCGACTCGCGCCCCTGCTTGCGGAGCTGCGTCGGCTCGGGGCGCTGCGCGAGCCCAAGCCCGGCAGCTTCTACCGCGGCTCCACCGCGTTCCTGCACTTCCACGAGGACGCGGCGGGCGACTTCGCGGACCTGAAGGTGGACGGCGACTGGGAGCGCGCGTGCGTCTCGACCCGGCGGGAGCGGCGCGCGCTGGTGCAGCGGGTTCGCAAACTGCTCCCGGCCTGAGCGCCCAGGGCGACGTCGGCGGAATGGGCTGGAAGCCGAGCGAGCCGCCCGGTGCCGAACGGTCAGCCGCTCGCGCGCGCCGGGAGCTTTGCCACGAGCTTCGCGGTGGCGACGAAGCGGAACGCCTGCTCGACGAGTCCCGCGACCACGCCCCAATCCGGCTTCGTGTCGAGCACGATCCCGACCCAGCCGTTGTGGCCGACGTAGGGCGGCCGCCAGAAGCGCGCGGGATCCCGCTCGATCAGCGCTTCCTGCAAGCCCGGCGGCATCGGCAGCCACACCGACGCGTGCGGCGCGCCGTGGTGGTAGTTGTCGAACATCGCGAACACCTTGCCCTTGCCCGCGAACCAGGTGGGCTCGCCGTGGGAGATCTTCTCCTGCGCCTCGGGGAACGCGAGACAGATCGCGCGCAGGCGCTCGAGCGCGGGCCCCGACGTGGTCTTGCGCAGGGCGCGCGAGTCGCCCGCCGAGCCTCGCCGCTCGGCAGCAGCGCCGCTCGCTCTGCGCCGCGCCGGCTGCCGCGGCTTCGCTGCGCGCCTAGACGGCACGAAGCCGCGTTCCCTCGCCGTACGTGACGAACCACATCTCGCTCGGCGCGTGGACGCGCGCCCAATGCCAGGTGCCGCGCGGGATCAGCACGGCGCCGCGCTCGCGCAGCGGCAGCGCCGTGCGCGCGCCGGCGGAATCCTCCAGCACGAGATCGAGCGAGCCGCTCGTGAGCACCACCAGCTCCTCGCCCGCCGGATGCATCTCCCAGTGCGGCCAGTCGGCGGCGAAGCGCGACGCGGTGACGAGTCGTCCGCCGCGCAGCGCGGCGTTCGTGTCGATCGTCTGCCAGAAATCGGGCGTCACCTCGACGCGCGTTGCGGCAGGCCCGTCGGAGAGGTGTACGTAGGTGCGCTCGAGGTCGAACGCCGTGATCGCGCGCGCGTCCATCGCGGTCTCCCGCGCGCCAGCCTATCACCGGGCGCGCGCGGCCTGGGCTACCCAGCGCGAGCGCGGACGGAGGGCGCGCCGATGAGCGTCGAGGGCAACAAGGCGGCCGTGCGCGCATACTTCGACGCCGTCGGTCGCGGCGATCGCGCTGCGCTGCTCGCGCTGTTCCGGCTCGACCTGCGCTGGCGCGTGCCGAAGGGCGCCGTCGCTCCCTACGCCGGCGTGCATCGCGGCGCCGAGCACGTCGCGGACCTGATGCTCGGCGCGGTGGGCGCCGCCTTCGGGCCGGGCACGCAGCGCGTCGAGGTCGGCCTGCTGCTCGCCGAGGGCGACGTGGTGATCGCGGAGACGCGCATGACGGCGAAGCGCCCGAACGGCGCCGCGGACTACGACAACGACTACCTGTTCGTGTTCGAGCTCGCGGACGAGAAGATCGCCGAGATCTGCGAGCACGTAGACACCCGCTTCGCGGCGCAGGTGTTCGGAGGCTCGTGATGCCGCGCCTCTCGGGCAGGGTGGCGATCGTGACGGGCGGAGCGCGCGGACAGGGCGCGGCGGAGGCGCGGCTGTTCGCGGCGGAGGGCGCGCGCGTCGTGATCGGCGACGTGCTGGTGGCCGAGGGAGAAGCGCTCGCGAAAGAGCTGGGCGCCGCCGCGCGCTTCGTGCGCATGGACGTGGGCGAGGACGCCGACTTGCAGGCGGCGCTCGCCGCCGCGTGCGAGCTCGGCGCGCTCACCACACTATTGAACAATGCGGCGATCCAGCACTACGGCGCGCTCGCCGAGACGCGCACGGACGACTACCTGCGCGTGATCCGCGTGATCCGCGTGAATCAGCTCGGCTGCTTCCTCGGCATGCGCTGCTGCGCGCCCGTGCTCGCGGCGAACGGCGGCGGCTCGATCGTGAACGTCGCCTCGATGGACGGCACGCGCGGCACGAACGGCATGGTCGCCTACGTCTCGTCGAAGTGGGCCGTGCGCGGCATGACGCGAGTCGCCGCGATCGCGCTCGGCCCCGCGAAGATCCGCGTGAACGCGATTCTGCCGGGGTCGATTCTCACACCGATGGGGAATCCGCAGAACGAGGACCTGGCGACCTTCGGCCGACACTTCGCCGGCTATCCGCTCGGACGCATCGGGCAGCCCGAGGAGATCGCGAGGCTCGCGCTCTTCCTCGCCTCCGACGACGCCTCGTACTGCACGGGCGCCGAGTTCCTCGCCGACGGCGGCGCGAGCGCGGGCGTGTTCTACGAAGGCGTGGCCACGTCGTTTCCGAGGAGTTCGCGGCAACGTCTCGATCGAACGCGGCTCGCGCACGGACGCGAAGCGAGGCAGGGCGCTGCGACCGGACGCAGCTCGTGAAGCCGCGAGCGACCCAGCGCCGCGCAGCGGCGCAGGTCGCGCGCAGTGAGCGGCCGAGCGAAGCTCGGCCAGCGAACGGAGAGTCGTAGAGGGTGGAGAAGCTCGCCTATCTGTTGTGGAAGCCCGAGTCGGTCGCCGCCGACGCCTTCCGCGACCACTTGTTGGGCGGGGCGGCCAAGGAGCTGCTCGCCGCGGGCGCGCTGGGGCTCCAGGTCGACGCCGCCGATTCGGCGGTCGCGCCGGCGGCGCCGATGCGACTCGAGCGCACGCGCCCGCTGCCGGACGCGCTGGTCACGCTCTGGCTCCACACGCATCTCGACCGCGAGCCCGCCGAGAAGGCGCTCGCCGCCGCGGCGCCGCGCATCGCCGGCTACCTCGTGATCGAGTCGGAGCCCATCCCGAACGTGAAGCAGCGCGCGCGCGACGGCGAGCGGACGCCCGGCTACTCGCAGATCGCGCTGATCCAGCGCCCGCCGCGCCTCGATCCCGCTCACTGGCTCCAGATCTGGCAGGGCTCCCACACGAAGGTCGCGAAGGAGACGCAGTCCACCTTCCGCTACGTGCAGAACCGCGTCGTGCAGGCGCTGACTCACGCGGCGCCCGGCTTCGACGCGATCGTCGAGGAGGGCTTCCCGGCGGCGGCGATGACGAGCCAGCACGCGTTCTACGACGCCGTCGGCGACGACGCGAAGCTGGGCGCGAACCGCAAGCGCATGCTGGAGAGCAGCGGCCGCTTCATCGACCTCGACCGCATCGACGTGATCCCCATGAGCGAGTACGTCCTCCGTAGGTAGGGGCGGCAAGCGCCGCTCCGGTGGGTGCCCGGCGTGGTTCCTGGACGTCGCGCGCGGCGGCGAGACGCTCGCCTGCTACGCGCGCATGGACCGCGGCGCCGAGCAGCTGAGCTCGCGCGAGTTCACGCTGGAGCGCGAGAACCGCGTGCCGCGTGCGCTCGGCGAGGCGGGCGCGCGTCAGCCGCCGCTACGCGCGCGGCGCGTCTCTCAGCTCCCAGCGCACGAAGGCGCGTTTCACGCCCCCCACGAAGCTCGAGTTGATGCGCTCCACCGTGCGCGCGCGCTCGATCGAGACGAGCCGCTCGCGCAGCTGGCTGAACAGCGCGCGCAGCTCGAGGCGCGCGAGGTGGGCGCCGAGGCAGACGTGCTCGCCGCGCCCGAAGCCGATGTGGTTGTTGGGGTTGCGCGTGATGTCGAACGAGAACGGGCGCTCGAAAATCTCCTCGTCGCGGTTGCCCGACGCGTAGAACAGGCACACCGACTCGCCCTGCTTGATCTTGCGGCCGCGCACCTCGAGGTCGCGCGTGGCCGTGCGGGCGAACTGATTCACCGGCGTCACCCAGCGCACGGTTTCCTCGATCATGCCCTCCACGAGGTCGGGGCGCTGGAGCAGCAGCCGGCACTGATCGGGGTTGTTGATCAGCTCCTGCACGCCGCCCGTCATCGCGTTTCGCGTCGTCTCGTTGCCGGCGACGACGAGCAGGAAGTAGTAGGAGAGCAGCTCGAAGGCGGGCAGCTCCTTGTCGTCCACCTTCGCCGTCGCGACGACCGAGATGATGTCGTCCTTCGGGTGCTTGCGGCGCTCCTCCGAGAGCGCGTGGAAGTACTTGAACAGCTCCATGCGCGCCTGGTCGCTGGTCTCCCGCGCGGTGCGGCCCTGCTGGAACTCGGGCTCCTCGGGGGCGATCGTCTCGTTCGTCCACTTGAAGAGCAGCGGCCAGTCGGATTCCGGCACGCCCAGCATCAGGCCGATCACCGCGATCGTGATGGGCGCCGACACCTCCATCACGAAGTCGAACTCCTGCTTGCCCTGCGCCTTGTCCAGGATCTGCTGGGTGATCTGGTGGACCTTCGGCTCCCACACCTTCACCGTGCGCGGCGTGAACCACTTCGCCGCGACCTGCCGGTACTTGGCGTGCTCCGGCGGATCCATGTTCAGCAGATGCCGCGCGAGGATCTCGCCTTCCGGCGGCTGATTCTTCTGGTCGAACACGGCGAGGCGCGGCTGAATGATGAAGTCGGCCGGGTTCTTCCCGATGTCCACGATGTCCGCGTGCTTGGTGATCGCCCAGAAGGCCTTGAAGCGCTCGCTGTCCGGGTAGAAGCGCACGGGGTCGTTGTTTCGAAGCCAGGTCCACGCCTCGTGCGGGTAGCCGAGATCGCGGTAGCGCTCGGGGCTGACGATGTCCTCGGCGGTCGGGGCGTGGGTGAAGGCCTGGGGAAGGGAGGCGGCTGCGCTCATGGCGGCTCCAAGGTTCGGGCGACTGCGCACCGTAGCCCACTCGACCGATCGGTCGAGTGGATCGTGGGGGCCTTCCCATCGTGTCGGCCGGTCGGGGCGGGGAGACCGAGGGAATCGGGCGCCTCCGGCGCTGGCGGACCGGCAGGAACGGTTCGCCGCTCGGCAGCGGGAAGCGACGGCGTCCCCCGCACGGCTGAGCCACATTGCGCTGCTCCCGAGGAGCCCCGTCCATGACCGGCCTCGACGCCCTCGCGACACAGCTTGGTGTCGGCCCGGAGTGGGCGCGCGCCTTCGGGCAGGTCGAGCGTCTGGTGGGCGGACGCATCGTGCGCGCCGAGAAGCAGCCGCGCTGGCGCCCCGCGTTCTTCCTGGACGTCGATCGCGGCGGGGAGACCGCGCCCGTCTACCTGCGCGGCGACCGCGGCGAGATGCAGCACGGCGTCTACGGCCTCGACCACGAGTATCGCGTGCTCGCCGCGCTCGAGGCCGAGGGCATCCCGGTGCCCCACGTCTACGGCTTTCTCGACGATCCGCTCGCGATCGTGATGGCGCGCGCGCCGGGTCGCGTGAACCTCGCGACGGCGAAGGACGAGGCCGAGCGCGCCGCGGTGCTCGGTCACTGGATCGAGATCCTGGCCGCGCTGCACCGCCTCCCGCTCGCGCGCTTCGAGGCCCTCGGCCTGGAGCGGCCCCAGCGCGCCGAGCAGCTCGGGCTCGGCGATTTCGCGCGCTGGGAGAAGTCGTGGCGCGAGCGCAAGAACCGCCCCGAGCCGCGCATCGAGTGGGTGATCCGCTGGCTGCACCGCAACGTTCCGAAGCACCGCAGCCGCCCCGCCATGCTCCAGGGCGACACCGGGCAGTTCCTGTTCCAGAACGGCCGCGTCACCGCGATGATCGACCTCGAGCTCGCCTACATCGGCGATCCGCTCGCCGATCTCGCCGGCATGCTGAACCGCGACTTGTCGGAGCCGATGGGCGACCTGAACCCCGCCTTCCGCCGCTACGCCGAGCTGATGGGCGAGCCGCTTGACGTGAAGACGATCTGGTACCACACGGCGCGCTTCGGGATCTGTACGCCGATCGCCTGCGCGCCGCTGCTCGCCGCGCCGCCGCCGCAGTTCAACTACCCGGTCTACCTGGGCTGGGACATCGTCTACGGCCGCATCGCGCTGGAGGCGATCGCGCGCTTTGCCGGCATCGCGCTGGACGAGCCGGAGCTGCCGGAGAGGTCGCCCTCGCGACACGCGCCCGGCTTCGATCAGCTGATGACGACGCTCGCCGCGCTGCCGCGCGGGTACGAGGCCGACACCGCCTATCGCATCGCGCAGTGGGCGCGGGAGCTGGACGGCCTCGGCCCGGCGCTGGAGCGCGACGACGCGGAGGAGGTTGCGCGGCTCACCGGCGTGCAAGCGGCGAGCTGGCTCGAGGTGGATCGCGCGCTGGAAGCGTTCGTGCTCGGCGCCGGTCCCGAGCGCGACGAGGAGATCCTCCAGCTGCTCTACCGGCGCACGAAGCGCCAGCAGGCGCTGATGCAGCCCGCGCTGCGCGAGCTCGAGCACGCGAAGCTGAACGACATCCGCGCGACGCCGTGAAGCGGGCGGGCGTGCTCCCCGAGCCGCGCGCGAGCGTCACGCTGGCTCAGCCCACCGCCACGATCTTGCCGAGCGCGTAGCCGCGCTGCAGTCGCCGACGGCGGCGCGCGAAGTCGCGCGGCGTGTATTCGTTCGAAGGCGGACCGGCGGGCGGCTCCGGCAGGAGGCCCATCGCCTGATAAGCCTCCGCCACGAGCTCCGAGCAGAACAGGCTGTGCAGCCGCTCGCGCTTGCGCTCCGCGAGCCAGCCGTCGAAGGCGGCGTGGAACAGCTCGAGCTTCCCCTGCTCGTAGGGGCGCCCGGCGAGCTCGGCGCGCCGCCGTCGCAGCGCCTCCTCCATCTCCGCCGTGACCGGCTGGTCGAGCGCGCGCAGCGTGAACGCGCCGGCATAGCGCGCGAGCCGCTCGCTGAGCGCGACGAGCTGCACGCCCCGCACGGCGCGGCCGGTTTCGAGGTCGGGGAGGTCCGCCAGCGTGGTCGCCTCCCACAGCAAGACGCGACCCGGCAGTGCCGGCGAGCGCACGACCATGCCCACGTGCGACCACTTTCCACCGATCGCCCAGCGGATCACGCGCGAGGAGAAGGTGGCGCCCGAGAACAGCACGAGGTCTCCGGTCTTCAGGTCGGCGCGCACGTCCGCGTAGCTCGGGCGCGCCCCGCTCGCTCCGCTCACGCGCTCTCCTCCGCCGCGCGCACTGCGCAATGCCCGTCTCGCCGCACTACTGTGCCGC
Organism: uncultured Spirochaetales bacterium; assembly: GCA_964460485.1. Classification (GTDB taxonomy): domain Bacteria; phylum Myxococcota_A; class UBA9160; order UBA9160; family UBA6930; genus VGRF01. Next base: position 4,803 of record CAYWRY010000119.1, on the reverse strand, counting down.
GCCTCCGGAGGTTCGCATGCAGTTCTCGATGATCTTCGAAGCGCAGACCTCGGACCCGTCGCGCAAGGGCGAGCAGCGCGTGCTGCGCGAATCCGTCGCGCAGGCGCTGCTCGCGGAGGAGATGGGCTTCGACCGCGTGTGGGCCGTCGAGCATCACTGCCTCAAGTGGTACGCGCACATGAGCGCGCCGGAGACCTTCCTCGCCTACGTCGCGGGGCAGACCTCGCGCATCCGCATCGGCCACGGCGTGGTGTGCCTGCCCTACCGGATGAATCACCCGGTCAAGGTGGCCGAGCGCATCGCGATGCTGGACGTGCTCTCGAACGGGCGCGTCGACTTCGGCGTGGGGAAGGGCGGCACCCAGCAAGAATCCGGCGCCTTCCAGACGCAGCTCGCCGACATTCCGCCGCAGCTCGAAGCGAGCGCGCGCATGATCCCGCGCATGTGGCGCGAGGGCGCCTTCGAGCACCACGGCGACGACATGGAGATCCCGCCGCGCCCGATTCATCCCAAGCCGCTCCAGGAGCCGCACCCGCCCATGTTCCTCGCCTGCACGCGCGAGGCGACGCTGAACCAGGCGGGCGAGTGGGGGATTGGCGCGCTCTGCCTCGGCTTCGCGGGACCGGACGACATCGCGAAGAAGAACCGCGTCTACCGCGCGGCGCTCGCACGCCGCACGCGCGAGTCGCAGGTGGGCGACTTCCCGAACGAGCACCTCTCGGCGCTGTGCCCGGCCATCGTGCTCTCGGACCGTGACGCCGCGAAGAAGATCGGCCACCGCGGGCAGCGCTACTTCGCCGAGGCGATCAATCACTGGTACGACCCGACCGGCGAGGCACCGCAGCCGCGAACGTTCGTGGACGGCGACGACGCCGACGTGTTGCTGCAGACCGGTCGCGCGCTGGTCGCGCGCCTCCACGAGGAGAAGATCGAGGTCGGCACCGAGACGACCGGCATGTACAACCCCAACAACGCCTACGGGGACCCCGCCGACGCGATCGAGTACGTGGAGAGGCTGATCGCGGCCGGCGCCGACGAGATCATGTTCCTGCTCCAGATGGGCACCGTGCCGCAGGACGCGATCCTCGAGTCGATCCGCAACCTCGGGAAGCACGTGATCCCGCGCTTTCGGAAGTAGCGCGCGCGGCCGACCCGCGAACGAAGCGCGCCCGCGCCCGGGGCTCACGCTGCTCGCGCGAGGCGTCCCTTCCTCCACGCCGCGATGCGCAGCGCGATCGCGCCGAACAGCGCGAGCTGGATCGCGGCGTACAGCAGCTGGTGCCCGCGGCCCAGCTTGCCCGAGAGCGCGTAGACCACGTTGCCGAGGTTCGTCTGCGCGAACACGAACCAGATCCAGTACCCGCCCGCGGTGTGGAGCCGCTTCCAGTTGCGCTTGCCGAGCGCGGCGACCGCGGCGTCGTTCGAACTGAGGCCCATCGCGAAGTAGAAGGCGAAGGCGAGCCCGCCGCCGAGCGCGGTGACCGGCTCGAGCGTCCGCTCCGGGCTGGGAAACGCTTGGTAGAGCCACGCGATCGCGAACAGGTGGAGGAGCTGCGCGTAGGCCGCCGACGCGCCGAGGTAGCGGCGGTTCGCGAGCAGCCAGCTCGAGACGGCGCTGCGCCAGAGCTGGCGCAGCGGCCGCGCCACGAAAGCCATCAGGAACAGGGCGACCGACGCGCGTGCGGTCGCGCGCACCCAGGCGCGCACGCTCTCCTCGCCCGCGCCCTGCGCCGCGAACAGCGCGATCGACGCGAAGCTGAGGATCGCCGCGATGCGCAGCGTGAGACCCCAGCCGCGCGAGGCCGGGGATGCGGCGGAAGCGGTGTCGCTCGTCATGCGGGCTCCGATTCGCGCGGCGCGCATCCTGGCACACATAGCTGGCGCGCGGCGGCTCGCGGATACTGCGCGGCCCGCGGCGGCGCGGCGAGGGGAGGGCGCAGTGGCGGAGGAAGTGCGCGGCATCCACTCGGCGCGCGTCTCGGCGTGGCTCGCGGCGCACCTGCCGGAAGCGCTCGCGCCGTTCGCCTTCGAGCTGATCGCCGCGGGCGGCTCGAACCTCACCTACCGCGTCACCGACGCGCGCGGCCGGCGCTTCGCCTTGCGCCGCCCGCCCGTCGCCGCGCGCATCGCGACGGCGCACGACATGGCGCGCGAGTGGAAGATCATGGCCGCGCTCTCCCGCCCGCCGAGCCGCGTGCCCGTGCCCGCGACGCTCGCCTACTGTGCGGACGAGGCCGTGAACGGTGCGCCCTTTTACGTCATGAGCTTCGTCGACGGCCTGATCCTGCGCGACGGCGCGCAGGCCGCCACGCTCTCGGCGGAGCAGAAGGCGCGCGCGACGCAGTCGCTGATCGAGACCCAGGCCGCGCTGCACACGCTCGACGTCGACGCCGTCGGCCTCGGCGATCTCGCGAAGCAGCGCGGCGGCTACGTGGAGCGCCAGCTCGCGCGCTGGCGCAAGCAGGCGGAGACCTCCACCACGCGCGCGATCCCGCTGCTCGCGGAGGTGCACGCGCGGCTCGCGCGCGCCATGCCGCCCGAGGTCGCGCGCCCGGCGCTCGCCCACGGCGACTACCGCTTCGACAACGTGGTGATGGACGGCGCGCAGCGCGTCGTCGCCGTGCTCGACTGGGAGCTGTGCACGATCGGCGACCCGATCGCCGACTTCTGCTGGTCGTCGATGTACTGGGCGGCGCCGGGGGAAGCCGACACCTGGCTCACGAACCCGCCCACCCAGGCGCCCGGCTTCTGCACGCGAGCCGAGCTCGCCCGGCGCTACGCCGCGCTCACGGGCTTCGATCTCTCTCGGCTCGCCTACTACGAGGCTTTCTCGTGGTGGAAGATGGCCTGCCTCGTCGAAGGCGTCGCCGCGCGCGTCAAGGCGGGCGCCGGCGGCGGCATGCGCTCGGGTCCGTACGAGGACGTGCAGGTGCGCGCTGACGCCTACTTCGCGCGGGCCGAGGCGCTCGCGCGCGCCCTGTGAACGCGCTTCCCCGCGCGCGCGCCGCGGCCGCGCGCCCCGGAAGCGATGGAGCTGCCGCTCACGCGCAGCTCGCAGAGCGCGATCGGGCCCTCCAGGCCCACCAGGCGATGCGCCCCGACGCTTCGCAGGCGGACGCGCGCGGGCCGATCGCCCGCGAGGCCGTCTCGGACCGCGCTCGAGACCAAGATCTGGCCGCCCTGGCCCACCCGGCAGATGCGCGAGACCGCGTGAACTGACAGGTCCACGTATCCCTCGTCGGTGAGCAGCGGCCGGCCGACGTGCAGGCCCATGCGAACGCGGACGCGCGCGTCCCGCCACGCGCGCCGTAAGCCCAGCCGGCGCTGGATGGCGACCGCGGCCTCGACCGCGGGGGCCGGCTGCTCGAAGCACGCGAAGTATTCGTCCGCGCGCGCGTCGACCTCGTGGCCGCCCGCCGCGCGCACCTCGCGTCGATGGATCCTGCGCACCTCGGCGAGCAAGCTCGAATAGGCTTCGCCCAGCGAACGCAGCAACCTCGTCGACCCCTCGATGTCGCTCATCAGGAACGTGACGACGCCGCGCGGAAGCCTCGCGGACGCCGACGCGCGCGCCGCCTGCTCGGTTCGGAGCTGTCCCGTGATGAATCCGACCGGGACGAGCTTGTATCTCTTCGCCGCGGTGAGGAGACGCCGGCGTGCCCGCTCGCGGGCGGCGTCGTCTTCGAACGCCATTCGCTCGAACCTGGCGAGCGCGTTGCGCACGTGCGCCTCGTCGTGGATCGGGAGCCGGCGCCGGCCGCTCGCGTCGACGTACGCGAAGGCGCTGTCGGGAAGCTTGGCCCGCTGAGATGCGTTCAACTTCGCCGTTCGCGCAAGATACTCGCTGCGCGAGCGCGCCGCTGGGCGGAGCGCTCGCGCGCTAGAACCGCACGGGCAACGACTCGTAGCCCTGCACGAACTCGGTGTTGTAACGGCGCGCGCGCGAGAGATCGACCTCGTACTGCGGCGCAGCCGCGAGGATCGCCTCGAGACACAGGCGGCCCTCGAGGCGCGCCACGTGCGTGCCGAGGCAGGCGTGCTGGCCCGCGCCGAAGGAGGCGATGCGCACGGGCTTGCGCCGGACGTCGAACGCGTCGGGATTCGGGAACTCGCGCTCGTCGCGGTTCGCAGACGGATAGAGCATCAGCACGCCCTGGCCCGGCTTCAGCCTCTGGCCGTGAAGCGCGATCTCCTTCGTGACCGTGCGGCACAGGAACTGCGTCGGCATGTCGTATCGCAGGATCTCGTTGTAGGCGTCGGGGATTCCGCTCGGATCGCTCGCCAGCGCCGCGCGTTGATCCGGGTGCTGCCACAGCCGCACGAGTCCGTTCGCGAGCGTCTTCGGGAAGGTCTCGCTGCCACCCACGATGAGCAGGGTGAGGTGCGACGCGACGTCCTCGTCGGTGAGCTTCTTGCCGTCGAGCTCGGCGGCGCAGAGCGCGGGCAGCGCCTGGGGCGCACCCGAGGGCGCGCGCCGCTCGTCGCGCACGCGCGCGAGGCAGTAGTCGGCCATCTCGGTCATCGCGGCCCAGCCGTCGCTCGAGATGCCTTGCTCTCGCGGGTCGTGCAGGAAGAAGCGCTGCACGAGGCGGTGCAGGTACTCGCCGTCCGCCGCGGGCAGACCGATCGCCATGCACGCGACCTTGATCGAGAGGCGCGCGGCGAAGTCGCCGACGATGTCGCAGCGCCCAGCTGCGAGCTGCGGCGCGAGCAGGTCGTCGACGAGCTTGCGGAGCTGCGGCTCCACGTCGCGCAGGTGCTTGGGCAGGAAGCACTGCCGCACCACCGCGCGCAGCTTGGAGT
>CAYWRY010000118.1:0-12933 GCA_964460485.1 uncultured Spirochaetales bacterium | reverse complement strand
CCCATTCCATCCTCCGGATCGGCCGAATCGCCGGCGATCGCGCGCGCAAGCTAGCGATCTCCCACATCGTGACCGCGCAGCGCGCGGAGCGGACGGGGTCGCCGTCGATGCGTACCAGCACGGCGAAGCCGACACGCGCGTCGGCGCAGGCCACTCGCAGGCATGCTCACGCGTCGGGATCGTCCTCGCCGAGGGCGGCGGCGCGGATCGGATGCGGCGCGTACTCCGGGCCGGTCGCCCAGCCGGGAATCGTCGCGGCGGTGGCGAGCCACGAGGCGGCGAGGTCGTCGTCCACGACGATCGAGCCCGCGTCGCGGTCGCCGGTGATGCCCTCCCACAGCTCGGCGCCGCCCGCCTCCCACCAGGTGCGGTCGGTGTTCTCGTAGTCGATCCCGAGCTTCGTCATCGCCCGTCCGTGCGCGCGAGCGGTGCGACCACTTCGGCGGCGAACTTCTCGAGCAGGCCGAAGTCGCGCCCCTGCACGACCACGTAGTTGAAGCCGAGCTCCTCGCGGCGGCGCAGCAGGGTGTCCTGGATCTCGCGCACGGAGCCCACCAGGTAGAGCGGGCAGGCGGCGACGTCCTCGGGCGTCATGCCCGCCTGCTTGCCGAGCAGCTCGCGCACCGGCTTCGGGTCGTCAGTGATCACGGTGGCGAAGACGAGCGCGTTGATCTCGAGCGCATCGAAGTCGCGGCCGGCGGCGGCCGCAGCTTCCTGCACCCAGCGAATCTTCTCCTGGGCGCGCGCGAGCATGCCGTCGCGCGCCGCGGCCGCCGTGATCTTGCCCTCGGCCACCTTCGGGTTGATCCCGACGATGTCTGCGTGCCGGCCCGCGACGCCGAGCACCTTCTTGCCGCCTCCGCCGATCAGGATCTTCGGCGGCGCGGACAGCTCGACGGCGCGCTGGGCGCCCGTCACCCGGTAGCTCTTGCCCGCGAAGCTGGTGCGCTCGCTCTGCCAAATGCCCTTGATCACGTGCAGCGCTTCCTCGAGGCGCTCCACGCGCACGCCCGCGGCGTCGTAGCGCAGGCCCGCTTCGACGTAGTCGGCCTCGGTCCAGCCCGCGCCGATGCCGAACTCCACGCGCCCGCCCGAGAGCGCGTGCGCGGTCGCCGCGGAGCGCGCCAGCACGACGGGGTGCCGGTAGTCGACCCCGTAGACGAGGGTGCCGGTCTTGATGCGCGTCGTGACCGCGGCGACCGCCGACAGCGCGACGACGGGATCCCACTCGGGGAAGAAGAAGTGGTCGGGCCAGAGGATCGAGTCGTATCCCCAGCGCTCGATCTGGCGGACGCGCTCCGCCCAGTCGGCGGGTGGCAGGCTCGAGAGCTGGACACCGAAGCGGAACGGCTTCACGCGGGGCATCGACACCTCCAGTGCGGCGCGGCCGGAGGCGAGCACGTTACGGAAAGAGCCAGCCTGCCGCGCGGTCGAGGCACCAGAACACGCCGAGCGCGCCGATCGCCGTGGTCGCGAGCTCGCGGGCGAGCGCGCGGCTGCGCGGGCTCGCGAGCGAGTGCGACAGCGCGCGGCGTGCGGCGCGCGCGAGCCCGAGCAGGAGCGCGACCCACGCGAGCTGCCCGGCCTCGATGCCGACGTTGAAAGCGAACAGCGCCAGCGGGATCGCGTGCTGCGGCAGCCCGAGCGCCCCGAGCGCGCCGGCGAAGCCGAGGCCGTGCAGCAGCCCGAACGCGAACGGCAGCAGCGCAGGGCGCCCCGCGATGCCGCCGGTGGGCCCGCCGCTCGCCGCAGCGCTCGCGAGGCCGAGCGCGAGGGCGACGATCGTCGCAGCGATCGCTACCTCGACGAGCGCCTGGGGCACGCGCACGAGCCCGAGCGCGGCCAGCGCCAGCGTGGCGCTGTGGCCGGCGGTGAAGGCGCTGACCGCGACGACGAGGCGCCGCGACGCGCCGAGCAGGAGCGTCAGGCCGGCCACGAACAGCAGGTGATCGAGGCCGCTCCACAGGTGCGTCACGCCCAGCCGCGCGTAGCTGGCGAGCACCGTGGTCGCGCGCTCGCGCGCTGGCACGAGGAGCGACGGGGCGCGCGCAGTGAGGATCGCGCGCACCTCGCGGCCGTCCGCGAGGGCGACGCGCACGAGCGCGTCGGTGCCGCTGCCCGCGAGCCCGTCCACGGCGACGCGCTGCGCGACCAGCGGGCGCGCGCAGGCGAGCCGCCACTCGAAGCGCACCGCGTCCTCTTCGAGATGCGCGGCCGGAGCGTCCGCGTCGGGGCAAGGCAGCGCCGGCTCGAGCCGCGCGCCGCGGGGCATCGCGGCGGGCAGCTTCCACAGCACGGCGACTTCGCCGCTCGGCCGCTCGCGCAGCTCGAGGTAGGCGGGGGCGAGGTTGTGCGCAGCCGCCGAGCTGGCGAGTAGCAGCGCGCCCAGCGTGGCGCCGGCGAGTCGCCAGCCACGCCCGCGCGCTCGCCCGAGCGGCGCGCTCCGCGCCGGTCGCGCCGTCCTCTGCGCTCGCGCGCTCACGGCGCCGGCTCCTGCGCGAGGCCGTAGCGCGCGCGCAGCTCGGTGAGCGCAGCGCGCACCGCCGCCGCGCCGCGCTCCGCGAGCAGCGCCTCGCGTACCTCGCCGCGCACGACGTCCAGCCTGCTGGCGCGCGCCGCGCTGCGCTCGTGGACGAATACGCGGTGCCAGCCATAGCTCGACGCGACCGGTGCGCTCCACGCTCCCGGCTCCTGGGCGAACACCGCGTCGGCGAAGCCGCCGCCGAGCTGCCGCGCCAGCTCGCCGTGCGAGAGCGCCGGGAGCCGCGCGGCGAAGGGCAGGGGCTCGCCCAGGCCGATCGCGGCGTCGGGATCCGCGGGCAGCGCGGCGCCGGCCGCCTCCGCGCGCTCGCGCGTGGCGAAGTAGATCTGCGTCGCGCGCACGCGAGCCGGCTCGGTCCAGCGCGCGCGATGCGCGGCCAGGTAGGCCGCGAGCTCCGACTGCGTCGGCTCCCGCGCGCGCCCGCGGTCCGCCAGCGCGAGGCGCATCTTCTGCACCAGGCGGCGCTGCACCACGAGGTCGCTCTCGTGCATGCCGAGCGCGAGCGCCTCGCGCACGAGCGCCTCCTCGCCGCGGTTTCGTGCGCCCTCGGCGAACGCGAGGTTCATCGCCAGGCGGCGGCGCACCACCGTGTCGCTCTCGTGGTAGCCGCGCGCGATCGCTTCGTGGAGGAGCAGCGCGTCGTCGCTCACGACGGCGCCGGGAGGAAAGGGTGGCTCCTGCGCGAGGCGGGCTCCCACGGCGCGGTCGAGCGCGAAGATCGCGACGCCGAGCGCGGCGAAGCGCAGCAGCGGGCGCCTCACTCGGGGCCGACCCAGATCGGCGAGGTCCACGCGCGCTCGCGAATCGCCGGACGATGCTCGGGGGCGCAGCAGGCTTCGAGACCCTCGCCGATCGTCTCCGGCTTCGCGCAGTCGACGCGCCTCGCGACGCAGACGCGCTGGCTCCAGCGGCAGCTCGGGGTCTCGAGCACGCGCGCGTAGTAGAACGCGGGCTGCGCGGGGTCGAAGCTCGGGTCCTGCCAGACGCCGCAGAGGCGCGCGTGTCCGCGGCCTCTCGGCTCGCAGGTGCGCGGGTCGACGCTCGCGCCGGTCGCTCCGCCGGCGACGTCGATCACGCGCTCGTGGGCCGCGCCGCGCGCGTCGAGCCAGCCCTTCACGATCTGCACCCGCTCGAGGTCCGCGCCCGGCTCCGCGCGCGAGCCCGCATCCTTCGCCGCGAGCACGGCGAAGCGCGGCGCCGCGCTCTGGGGCGTCGCGCGCAGCTCGCCCCCCATCGGCACGCCGTGTGCGTAGCCCTTCGCGACGAACTCGGGATCGCCGCACAGCTTTGCGGGCAGCGCAAAGCCGCCGAAGAAGCGCACGACGGACCGCGTGCCGCTCGTGCCGTAGACCTCGCGCCGCTGCATCGCGGCGAACAGCGCGTCGCGCGAGTTCTCCTCGGCCCACACCACGGCGAGGCCGCCCGGGCTGAACTCCACGTCGTCGGGCAGGCCGGGCGGCAGCTCGCTCGCGTCCGCCGCGCCCGCGCCGCCGTGCCCCGGGAAGCCGCGCTCGCTCGCCAGGCCGGGCGTGCCGAGATGCGTGTCGGTGCTGGCGAGCAGGCCGAAACGGAACGGGTTCGCGCCGAGCTCGCGCTCGTAGGCGAGCCCACGCTTCAGCGCCTCGCGCACGTACTGCACGCGCTGCGGCGGCTCGCGTCGGAACGCGAAGTAGCGCCCGCCGAAGTTGTCGTAGGGAAGCTTCTCGAAGCCGCAGGCCTCGTCGCTGGTGTCGCCGCCCAGCAGGCACTCCGAGTCGCCCTTGTGCTGATACACCTCGACGAGGGGTTCCCAGCGCGAGCGAATGCGCGCCTCCGCGGCGTCGATCGGCGCGCCGAGTGCGCGCGCGGACTGGAACATCAGGCCGCCGTCGAGATTCGAGTTGTGGGGGATGGTGAGCGCGTCGCAGCCCGGCGTGCCGGCGACGCACTCCCGCGCGAGCGCGTCCCAGAGCTGCGCGGCATTGGGGCCCGTCTCCATCGTGCTGATTGGGAGCCTCGGGACGTGCGCGTTCCGGAAGATCACGTTGCGGTGCAGGTTCTTGCCGCTGTCGACGCCGCTCGTCCACTCGTAGGCGACGAAGCTGGTGAAGCGGCAGGCGGCGCTGCGGTCGTACGCCTCTTCGGCGGCGGCCTGGGTGTCGCGCCAGACGTGCTGCGCGGCCTCGAGGCAGCGCGCGCCGCTCTCGCCGCAGAAGCCGAAGCGCTCGCCGCCCGAGGAGTAGGCGGCGTTCATCACGAAGAACGCTGCGCGCGGCCAGTTGCGGTAGAGCAGACAGACGAGCGAGCCGTGGCCGGGCGCGCCCGGCGTCTTGCAGACGTGCAGTTCGCCGATCTGCTCGGCGTGGTCGGTGACCGCTGCGAAGTCGAGCGGGCGGGCGAGCCGCACCGAGCGCAGCGAGCTGCCGTCGTCGCGCCAGGGCTGGATGGCGATCGCGTCGCCGCGCGCGAAGCGATAGGCGTCGCGCGGCGTGGTGCGCGTGCCCTGGGTGCTGGCGTCCTGCGAGTAGGCGGTGTGCACGTGCGTGTCGCCGAAGAACGGCGCGCGCAGCGGGTCGTGGGCGGCGCAGGGCTCGCGCGTCTCGGTGCGCACGAAGGGCGGCGCGGTCGCCTCTCGAGCGCGCGCGGCCCCGACACCGAATTGCGTCAGCAGGCAGAGCGCGGCGAAACGCAGCAAGGGCTCGGCTCTCATGCGGCGGCGGCTCTCCGTGCGCTGCGCTTCCAGCAGCGCAGAGAGCGCGATGATAGGCTGGCCCCCTTCCGGCGAGCGGGACGAAAGAGAGGGACGAACGTGGCGAAGCTCAATCGCATCAGCGCGCGCATCACCGAGGAGAAGGCGCAAGGGGCGTCGCAGGCGATGCTCTACGGCGTCGGCCTGACGGAAGCCGACATGCACAAGCCGCAGGTCGGCATCGCCGCCATGTGGTACGACGGCAATCCCTGCAACGTGCACCTCGGGCTGCTCGCCGACGCCGTGCGCGACGGCGTGAACGCGGCCGGCATGATCGGGCTGCGCTTCTTCACCGCCGGCGTGTCGGACGCCATCTCCATGGGCACGCACGGCATGAGCTTCTCGCTCCAGTCGCGCGACCTGATCGCGGATTCGATCGAGACCGTGATGAGCGCGCAGTGGTACGACGCGAACGTCTCGATCCCCGGCTGCGACAAGAACATGCCCGGCTGCCTGATCGCGATGGGGCGTCTGAACCGCCCGTCGCTGATGGTCTACGGCGGCACGATCAAGCCCGGCTTCGGCCGCAGCGGGAAGCCGCTCGACATCGTCTCCGCGTTCCAGTCCTACGGCGAGTACATCGCGAAGCGCATCGACGAAGAAGAGCGCTGCGACATCGTGCGCCACGCCTGCCCGGGCGCGGGCGCCTGCGGCGGCATGTACACGGCGAACACGATGGCGTCGGCGATCGAGGCGCTCGGCATGTCGCTGCCCTACAGCGCGTCGGCGCCCGCCACGTCGCGCGAGAAGCTCGACGAGTGCCGGCGCGCGGGCGCGGCGATCCTGCGCCTGCTCGAGCTCGACCTGAAGCCGCGCGACATCATGACGCGCGCCGCGTTCGAGAACGCGATGGTCACCGCGATCGCGCTGGGCGGCAGCACGAACCTCGTGCTGCATCTGATCGCCATGGCGCGCAGCGTGGGCGTGCCGCTGGCCCTCGACGACTTCCAGCGCGCCAGCGACAAGACTCCCCTGCTCGCGGACTTCAAGCCGAGCGGCAAGTACGTGATGGAGGATCTGCATCGGGTGGGCGGCACGCCCGCCGTGATGAAGCTCTTGCTCGAGGCGGGCCTGCTCGACGGCTCGTGCATGACCGTCACCGGCCACACGCTCGCCGAGAACCTGCGCGACCTGCCGCGGCTCGCGCCGGGCCAGCAGGTCGTCCGCCCGCTCGGCGACCCCATCAAGGAGACCGGGCACATCCAGATCCTGCGCGGCTCGCTCGCGCCGGAAGGCGCCGTCGCCAAGATCACAGGCAAGGAGGGCCTCAGCTTCTCCGGACCCGCCCAGGTTTTCGACAGCGAGGAGGAGATGGTCGCGGCTGCGGAGCAGGGCCGGATCCGCGCAGGCTCGGTGATCGTGATCCGCTACGAGGGCCCGAAGGGCGGGCCGGGCATGCCCGAGATGCTGTCGCCCACCTCGCTGCTGATGGGCGCGGGCCTCGGAGACAAGGTCGCGCTGCTCACCGACGGCCGCTTCAGCGGCGGATCCCACGGCTTCATCATCGGCCACGTCTGCCCCGAGGCGCAGGAGGGGGGGGCGATCGCGCTGGTGAAGGACGGCGACCGCATCGAGCTCGATGCGAAGAAGAACGTGATCGAGCTGCACGTGCCGCCGGACGAGCTCGCGCAGCGCCGCGCCGCCTGGACGCCGCCGCCGCTCAAGGCCACGCGCGGCGTCCTCGCCAAGTACATCCGCGCGGTGAAGAGCGCGAGCGAGGGCTGCGTCACGGACGAGTGAGCGCTTCGCCGCGGCAAGAGGCGCGCCGCGGCCTGCTGAAGCTGGCCCGGAGGCGAGGGCGGGCTCGGCGCGCTCCTCGGCGCCACGACGCCGCGCTCTTCAGGTCTCCTGGAGCCCGCGCGCCATCAGGATCTTGCCGCTGCGCACCAGCTCCGTGAGCCCGAGCGGACCGAGCAGCGCGAGGAAGGCGTCGAGCTTCTCGCTCGAGCCGTAGACGCGCAGCATCAGCGAGTCCGCGCCGAAGTCGACGACCTTCGCGCCGTAATGCTCGGCGATCTGGAGTACTTCGGTGCGCTCGCTGGGCGCCGAGCGCACCTTCACCAGCGCGATCTCCGTCTCGTACGAGGAGTCGCCAGTGTGGTCGATGGCGTGCACCACGTCCACGAGCTTCGCGAGCTGCTTGATGATCTGCTCCAGCGTCTCGGGATCGCCCGAGCAGGTGATCGTCATGCGCGAGAAGTCGCCGCTCACCGCCGGCGAGACGACCAGGCTCTCGATGTTGTACCCGCGGCGCGCGAAGACGAGCGCCACGCGCACGAGCACGCCGGGCTTGTTGTTGACGTAGACGGAGATCGTGTGGAGGTCGCGGCGCAGCGCGCGCGCCTGCGCGGGCGTGATCGCGACGCGCCCGTCCATCGCGGCTTCGGTCGAGCGCGGGTCAGGTGCTGCCAACGGGCTTCTCCATGCGCTCCTTCGGCGCCTCGATGATCATGTTCGCGATCGGCGCGCCGGCCGGAATCATCGGGAAGACGTTGTCTTCCTTCACGACCTCCGCCACCAGCACCACAGGGCCCGCGTGCGCGCGCGCCTGCTTGATCTTCTTGTCCACGTCGCCGGGGCGCGTGATGCGCAGGCCCTTCACGCCGTAGGCCTCGGCGAGCTTCACGAAGTCGGGATTGCCCTCGAGGTCGACGCCGCTGTAGCGGTTCTCGAAGAACAGCTCCTGCCACTGGCGCACCATGCCCAGGAAGTTGTTGTTGATGATCAGCACCTTCACCGGGAGCTCGTGGATCGCGGCGGTGGCGAGCTCGCACAGCGTCATCTGGAAGCCGCCATCGCCGACCACGCTCCAGACTTCCTCGCCGGGGCGGCCGAACTGTGCGCCGATCGCGGACGGGAAGCCGAAGCCCATCGTTCCGGCGCCGCCGCTCGTGATCCAGCGCCGCCCCTCGCGCGTGCGGCAGAACTGCGCCGCCCACATCTGGTGCTGGCCCACGTCGGTGGTGATGATGGCGCGCCCCTCGGTGAGCGCGTCGAGCCGCGCGAGCACGTGCTGGGCGCGCAGCCCGCCCTTCTTTGCGAACTTGAGCGGGTAGCGCTTGCGCCAGCCCTCGCATTCGGAGAGCCACGCGTCGGTGTCGAGCGGACCGACGCGCGGGATCAGGTCCTCGAGCACCGCCTTGGCGTCGCCGAGGATGCAGACGTCGGGCCGCAGCACTTTGTTGAACTCGGACGGATCGACGTCGACGTGGATCTTGGTCGCGCCCAGGCAGAACTCGTCGACCTTGCCGGTGATGCGATCGTCCCAGCGCGCGCCGATCGCCATGATGAGATCGCAATGCGTCACCGCCTTGTTCGCGTAAGCGGTGCCGTGCATGCCGAGCATGCCGAGGTGCAGCGGGTGCGTCTCGTCCGCGGCGCCCTTGCCGAGCAGCGTGTTCACGATCGGGGCGCGCAGCTTCTCGGCGAGCTTCATCACTTCCTTGCCGGCGCCGCTGATCACCGCGCCGTGCCCGACGTAGAGCACCGGCCGGCGCGAGCGCATCAGCAACTGGACGGCGCGCTCGACGTCGACGGCGGCGCCGCGCTGCGGGACGCGGTAGCCGGGCAAGTCCAGCGTCGTAACAACTCGGTCCTCGCCGGGACCCTGGCTCACGTCCTTGGGCACGTCGATCAGGATCGGTCCGGGCCGGCCCGTGGTCGCGATGTGGAAGGCCTCGCGCACGATGCGCGGAAAGTCGTGCGCGTCGCGCACCATGTAGCTGTGCTTCACCACTGGGTAGGTGATGCCCGTGACGTCGGCTTCCTGGAACGCGTCCTTGCCGAGATTCGCGCGGTTGGTCTGGCCGGAGATCACGACGATGGGCGCGGAGTCCATGTGCGCGGTGAGCAGCCCGGTCACCGTGTTGGTCGCGCCCGGGCCCGACGTCACCAGCACCACGCCCGGCTTGCCGGTGGCGCGCGCGTAGCCGTCGGCCATGTGAGTGGCGCCCTGCTCGTGCCGGACGAGAATCAGCTTGATCTTCGAGTCGACGAGCGCGTCGAAGATCGGCATCGCCGCGCCGCCGGAGAGCCCGAAGATGTACTCGACCCCTTCGCGCTCGAGGCAGCGGATCAGCACCTCGGCGCCGGTGAGCGGCTTGGCGAGGGAAGGCGGCATTCGTGGCTCCAGAATGGACAGGGATGAGCGGAGTCGAGAGAGAAAAGCGCTATTGATCGAACAAATCAAGCATCGCAGCGACTCAGGCCGTTCGAATCGACGTTTCTGAGTCGAAACTTGCATGCCCCCTGGGGCAATGAGGATCGAAATGACGCCCCTGGAGCCGCTTCTGGCGAACCTGGTCGCCCACGACTCGGTGAGCGCCAAGGGCAATCGCCTGCTGATGGACGAGCTGGCGCAGCGCTGCGAGGACGCGGGCGCGCGCGTGCGGCTGCAGACCTGGGGGGAAGGCGCGCACGCGAAGGCCAACCTGGTTGCCGTGATCGGTCCGGACGAACCCGAGGGGCTGATCCTCTCGGGCCACGCGGACACCGTCCCCCACGCCGACCAGCCCGGCTGGTCGCGCGACCCCCTCAAGCTGACTGCCGAGGGCGACCGCCTCTACGCGCGAGGCACCTCAGACATGAAGGGCTTCCTTGCGCAGTGCGTCGCGGCTCTACCCCGCGTCGACGCGCGCCGGCTCGTGCGCCCGCTCGTGCTCGTGTTCACCGCCGACGAGGAGATCGGCTGCCTGGGCGCCCAACGCCTCGTGCCCGAGCTGGCGCGGCTCCTCGCGGGCACGCCGCTGCCGAAGCTCGCGTGGATCGGCGAGCCCACCTCGGGGCGCGTCTTCCACGCGCACAAGGGGGTCGTCGCGTTCTCGATTCGCGTGAGCGGGCAGGGCGGGCACTCGAGCCTTCCCGAGGCCGGCGCGAACGCGATCGCAGGCGCTGCGGAGGTGGCCGCGCGGCTCGGGCGCTTGCAGGCCGAGCGCCGCGCGGCGCGCAGCGATCGCTTCGCGGCGCTCTTCCCGGAGGCGCCGTACACCACGCTGAACCTCGGCACGATCCAGGGCGGCAGCGCCTCGAACATGATCGCCGAGGCGTGCACGCTCGCCGTGAGCTACCGGCCGCTGCCCGACGAGGATCCCCTCGCGCTGTGGGAAGAGGCGCGCACGCGCTTGCTCGGAGAGCCGTTGCGCGATCCCGGGAGCGAGCGCCCGCTCACGGTCGACGTCGCGCGCCCCGTTGCAGCGCCCGGGCTGCTCGCCGCGCGGGGCACGCGCCTCGAAGCGGAGCTGCTCGCGCAGTTCGGCGGTGGCGAGGTCGGCGGCGCGCCGTACTGCACCGACGCGGGGCGCTTCGCGCAGGCCGGCGTCGACTCGCTGATCTGCGGGCCGGGCGACCTCGCCGAAGCCCACCAGCCAAACGAGAGCGTGTCGCGCGCTGCGCTTCACGCAGGCGTCGCGCCGATCCTCGCGATCGTCTCGAAGCTGTGCGGCCGCGACGGAGAGGCGCGGCGCGGGTGAGCGCCTGAGAGGTCGAGCCGCTCGGGCGCGCTCGGGTTCCTCGCTCGCGCCGCGATTCTCAGGGTCCGTCCCCCGAAACTGCGAAGAACGCCCTCGCGACGCGCGCGGGGTCGCCGGCGATCTCCTCGGGAGATGCGCCGTTCAGCCACGCGTCCGGCAGCAAGCTGCGATACGGCTCGCGGAGGAAGCGCGCGCCGTAGAGCGCGATCACGCCGCGGTCGGAGTCTCGGCGCAGCAGCCGCCCCGCCGACTGGATCACGCGCGTCATGCCCGGCAGCGCATAGGCGAGCGCGAAGCCGTCGCCGTGCGCCTCCTCGAAGCGCTCGCGCTCGAGTTCGCGGCGCGCGTCGGCGGCGGGAAGGCACGGTCCGAGCACGGCGACCGCGGCGAGCCCGAGGCCGCTCGTGTCGAAGCCCTCGGTCAACGCGCCGCCGGCGATCGCCAAGGCGAGCGCGCCGCGCTCGCCGCGCAGCGCGGCGAGCCACCGCTCGCGCTCGTGTGCCTCGCGCCCAGGGGCCTCGCAGACGACGCGCCGCCCCGCGGCTTCGAGCGCTCGCGCGAGCTGCGCCAGCCACGCGAAGCTCGGTCCCACCACGAGCACGTTGCCCGGTGTCGCGTCGGCGAGCGCGCCCAGGCGCTTCGCGAGCCGCGGTAGCTCGCGCGCCCGCGCCTCGAAGCGATCGTCGAGCTTCGCGTCGATCACCGCGCGCAGGCGCCCCGCGCGCGAGGAGCCCGCGACGCGCGCCACCGCGAGCCGCTTCGCGTCGAGGCCGAGCAGGCTGGCGTGCCACTCGGGCGGCGAGAGCGTCGCCGACATGGCGACCACCGCGTGGGCGCCGGAGAAGATGCGCGCGAGCTCGGGCGCGGCGTCGAGGCAGGCGCGCTCGACGAACGCGTCGCCCTGCGCGCGGCCGGCGAGCGCGCGGTAGGCGCCGCCAGCCGGCGTGTGGAAGAACGCGAGGGTGCGCGAGGCGAGCGCGAGGAAGGCCGCGTGCGGGCCGAGCGCGGGGGCGCCGCCGAGATCCTCGACTGACTCCGCGCGAGCGGCCTCGATCTGCGCGCACAGCGACTCCAGCTCCGCCGCCGCGAAGTCCGCGAGCGCGCAGGCGTCGGGCGCATCGCCCACGGCCGCGGCCACCTGCGCCTCGAGCGCAGCCGCGAGTCGCTCTGCGGCGTCGCGCATGCGGGCGTGCACCGGCGAGGTGCCGAGCGCGATACGCGCGATCGCCTCGTGCACCGACGACGCGCTCAGACGAATCGTGCGCGCGTCGCGCGCGCGCGCCGGCAGACCGTGGGCCTCGTCGACCACGAGGATCCCGCGGCCCAACGCCTCGGGGTCGCGCAGCTCGGGCAACGCGACCGCCGGGTCGAAGGCGTAGTTCGCATCCGCGACGGTCGCGCACGCGGCGCGCGCCGCGTCTGCCATCAGCTCGAACGGGCACGCGCCGCGAGTCTTGCCGAGCGCGAACACCGCGTCGGACTCTGCGATTCCGTCCGCCAGCGCGCGCGCCACGAGCCCTTGCTCGTCGACTGCGTCGCGATGTGTTCGCGCGTAGTCGCACACGTCTTCGTGGCAGACGAGATCGCCCGTCGCGCACATCGCGGCCTTGCTCCGCAGGTTCGCGGCGACGCGCACGCCGGCGGGCGCGATGCGCCGCAGCGTCTCGAGCGCGAGGCGCTGCTGGAGCGTACGGCTCGTCAGCACGAACAGGCGCAGGTCGTTCGCGAGCGCGTGGCGCAGCGCTGCGGTGAGGACGGGCGCCGTCTTGCCGAGCCCGGTGGGCGCCTCCAGCAACAAGTGCTCCCCCGCGGCGAGCGCGCGCTCCACCGCAGCGGCGATCTCCGCCTGACCGGCGCGCGGCTGAGCGAACGGAAGCACGACGCTTGCGGCCGCAGCGCGCCGCCGCGCGCGCTCTTCGTGGTCGGCGACCGCCTGTTCGATGCAGCGCGCGATCGTCACGTCGAGCCAGCCGAGCGCCTCGTCGCGCGAGAGCGCCGCCGGCTCGCGCGCCATCACCGCGCCGCCCGCAAGCCACACGAGCTCGGCGCGGCAGGCCGCCCCCCGCGCGCTCTCGACCATCCAAGCGTAGAGAGCCGCTTGAACGCTCGCGGCCTCGCGCAGCGCGCGGCTCGGCGCGCCGCGCGCGACGTGCTTCAGCTCCTCCACCACCCAGCCCTGGGCGTCGGGTCGCAGC
>CAYWRY010000117.1:0-13235 GCA_964460485.1 uncultured Spirochaetales bacterium | reverse complement strand
GCGCGCGACGTGCTTCAGCTCCTCCACCACCCAGCCCTGGGCGTCGGGTCGCAGCGCATCGCAGCGGCCAGCCAGGGTGACGCGCCAGCCCGCGCAGTCGCGCGCCCCGTGCACGGGAACCTCGGCCTCGAAGCCCGCGATGCTCGCGGCGGCGCTGCGCTGGTAGGCGGCGTGCGCCTCTGCGCCGGCCGCGAACAGCTCACGCAGTCGCCCCGCAAAGCCGACCGGCGGCGCCAGGCGACTCAGCGCGACGTCGGTCACGCTGAGGTGGAGCGCTCTGCCCGGGACGTCAGCGAGCGTGGACCCGTTTCCTTGCCGTCGAGAATCACGGCGCTGGATCGAATCCCGACGATAACGAAGAAGCCGGCGAACGACCTGCACGAGCGAGTCCCGGCCGCGATCGCATCGGTCGCTCTGCGCTTGCCACGTCGCCCTCGCGCTCGGGGAGTGCTCGGGTCGGGCCTGCGCGAACGCACGCTCCAGCGGAATCCGGTACCTAACATCTGATCGGGGCCGAGGATTCCGGGCTCCGCGCGCGCGGAGATCTCTGGGTTCACTCGGCCCCCAAAGGTCTGACCCCAACGGGCGACTCGCTGCGTGATTCGGTGCAACGCCCGCGTCCGGAGAGCGACGCTGCCCCGGCCGGCTGCTCAGCCGGCCCCGCTACCGGCCTCCGCGGCCCCGCTGATCCGCCGCGCGGCGGCGACGATCTCGCGCGCGGCGGACTCGGCGGCGCGCCGCGCGCCATCGGCGAGCGGCGCGGCCGAGTCCTGGTCGGCGCTGAGAGCGGCGTCCGCGCTGCGAGCGGCGAGGAAGCCGCCCGCGCCTCTCGCGGCGCCCTGAGCCGAGAACGCCGCGAGCAGATTCCCGGTCTTCGCCTCCACCAGCCGCAGCTCCAAGGAGACGACGCTTCGGCTGCGGCTCGCGCCGGAGCCCAAGCGGACCGGCAGCTTCCGAAGGGCCGTGTCGAACGCGAAGCCCCGCCTCGCTGCGCGCTGCGCGGCGCCGACCTCGCCCAGCACCAGCCAATCGAGGTCGTCGTTCGCGGGGAACCCCGCCTCGCTCAGCGCGAAGCAGCCCGTCGCGAGCAGCGCGCTCGCGAGTTGGGTCGCTGCCACGGCGCCGAGGTCGATTCCGACCCCGTCGTACGCGGCGCCGAGCCGCGCAACCGCGATGCGCATCTTCGTGGCGGGGCACACGAGCGGCTCCGCGGCCGCGCTCTCGCTCGCCGAGAGCGCAACGCCGAGTGCGAGGATCGCTCCGAAGCGCCCTGTCGTGTGCTTTCTCGCCATGCTCGCCTCCTCTGCGCGTGAGTCGCGAGAGGAGGGCGCGCGGTTCAAGGGCCGGCGCAGCGCACGCGGCCCGCGGTGAGGCGCGCAGCCGCCGCGCAGGGGTCGACGATTCCCGCGCCGAACTCTCGGTCCGCGCCGCGCGGACCCGCATCGCGCGCGGTCTCCGCGAGCAGTGCAGCGAGCCTGTCCGCCGCGAGCGCGCCGTCCAGCTCGAGCAGCAGCGCCGCTGCCGCGCTGACTCGAGGCGCGGCGAACGAGGTGCCGGAGGCGAGCGCGCTGCCCGCGCGAGTCGTGAGGCAGCGCAGCTCGACGCCGGGCGCGGCGAGATCCACGTACTCGCCGCGGTTCGCCTTGCGGTAGAGGCGGCCGCGCGCGTCGACGGCGGTGACGGCGAGCACCGGCGAGAGCGCGGCCGGGAACGCCGGTGCGGCGCGAGGCCCGCCGTTGCCGGCAGCCGCGACCACGAGTGCGCCGGCGCGCACCGCAGCCGCGACCATGCGCGCGACGATGCGATCCGGTGGTCCCGCGACGCTCAGGTTGATGACGCGCGAGCCCGCAGCGAGCGCCGCGTCCAGGGCGCGCGCCAGGTTGCTGGTGAGGCAGCGCGCCGGCATGGCGTCTGGGCGCGGCGCGATGCAGGCCCGCAGCGCGAGCACCTCGGCGCCCGGCGCGAGGCCGGCAACGCCGCCCGCGCCGTTTCCCACCAGTGCGCCGACGACCGCGGTGGCGTGCGCCTCGGCCGCTGCGCCCTCTCCCGTGAGATCGCGCTCGACGATTGCAGCGTTTGCGAGCGCGGGATGCGCGCGGTCGACGCCGCCGTCGATCACGGCGATGCGCACGCCGGCGCCGCTCGCGAGGCTGCGCAGCGCGCGCCCGCGCAGCTCGGCGTCGCTCCAGTCCGGAGCGAGGGGGGCGGCGTCGCCGACCGTTGCGTGGAAGTAGTCGCGCTGCGCCTCGCGCACGCGCGGATCCGCGGCCAGCGCCTCGATCGCGGCGTCGAGATCGCGGGGCGTCTCGAACACGAGGAGCTCCGCTGCCGCGGACGGGAGCGCGTAGGTCGCCACCAACTCGGCGCGCCCGATCGCAGCCAGCTCGCGAGCGATCTCCGGCGTGTCCGGCCCTGCGTCGATCCAGGCGAGCACGCGCCGCTCGGCGTACGGCGGCTGGCGGCGCCACAGGCTGCCGAGCCCGCTGAGCAGCTGGGTCACGTCGACGGAGACGCCTCCGCCGCTGCTCCCACCGCCGCCCGAGCTGCTGCGCGGCGCGGGCTGGGGCCGAGGCTGCTGCGCGAGCGCGGATCCGACGACGAGCGCGCTCGCGACGAGCGCGGCGCCGGCGATGCGCCGTCGCATCGTCATTGCGCTCGCTCGGCTCGCACGACGACATCCGTGCGCTCGCGCAGCCGCGCGATCACGGCGTCGACGCCCTGCGCTTCCAGATCGCCGAGCGAGAGGGTGTAGAGCCCCAGGCTCGACGGGCCGTCGACGATGCGCGCGCCCTCGCGCTCCAGCAGCTCGCGCATCTCCGCCTCGCGCGCGCTCGGTGCGAAGGCCACTGCGATGCACGCCCCGGCCGCGCATTCCCCGCCCGCGGTCGCGTAGCTGTCGCGGCGCGGGCTCGCGACGAGCGCAGCGCTGAGCACCAGCAGCGCCGCGACCTGCGCCGCCAGCGCGGCGCGCGCCCACACTGGCGTCTGCAGCCACGGCGTCGCGAGCGAGTCGCGGAACCGCGCAGCCGCGCGTTCCCGCCAGGGTGGCGGCGCCTGCGCGGGCAGGCGCGCCAGCACGCCGTCGAAGCGCGAGAGATCGAAGCTCGGCTCGCCCTGCTCGGAGCGCACGGCCGCGCCGACTCGCTCGAGCGTGGCAAGCTCGCGCTGACAGCTTGCGCACGCGCGCACGTGTGCAGAGACGAGCGCGCGCTCCTCCTCCGCGAGCGCGCCCGACGCGTACCAAGGCAACAGCTCCAGCACTCTCGCGTGAGTCACGGCGATTCCTCCAGCACGCCCGCGAGCACTGGCTCGAGGCGGCGCCGCGCGTGGAACATGCGCGTCTTCACGGTGCCGACGGGGCAGCGCGCGATGCGCGCGATCTCCGGATACGAGAGCCCGTGATAGAACGTGAGCTCGACGACTTCGCGCTGGTCGGGCGAGAGCTGCGCGAGCGCCGCGCGCACGCGCGCCGCGGCGTCCGCACGGCCCAGCGCGCGCGGCGCGAGATCGCTCGGGTCCGCCAGCGCCTCCAGCTCCGCGAGCGGCGCCGGCGGCGGCTTGCGCGCGCGCAGCTCGCTCAGCGCCTTGAAGCGCGCGATGCCGAGCGCCCAGGTCGCCGGCTTCGAGCGCGCTTCGAAGCGCGGCGCGTTCTTCCAGATCTCGACCATCACGTCGTCCGTCACTTCCTCGGCCCTCGCGACGTCGCCCAGCATGCGCAGCACGAATCGGAACACGCGCGGCGCCCAGAGCCGATAGAGCGCCTCGAAGGCGCCGCGATCGCCCCTGGCCACCCGCTCGAGCAGCGCGGTCTCGCTGGCGCTGGCATCGGATTCGGTCGTCACGGAACCGCTCCTCGCTTGGCGTGAGTCGCAGCCGGCGCGAGCGCGGTTCAAGGGTATGCGCAACGGCGCGGCAAGTCAGCGTGAGTCGGGGGCGGGTCGGCGCTGCGTTGAACCGCGGCGGACGCGGCCGCGACACACGGCGCAAACCGGGGCACGCCCCCTTCGCACCAGGAGACTTCTCATGGCGAACACGCACGACACGAAGAGAGCGCGCACGGTCGCGGGGATGGCGGGGATCGCACTCGCCTTTCTCACGCTGAGCGCCACGGCCCTCGCCCAGGACGCCGAACCGCCCGGGCCCGGCTGCGTGCTGCTCGAGACGAGATCGTTCGGCGAGGGCGAGCTGGGCGCCGCTCGCGACTACGCGAACTCCTACTCTGGGCCCACCGGCGCGAGCATCGACGGCGTCGCGTTCGTGTACCGCAGCACGATTCGCACGGTGCGCGGCGGCATGGGCAACCGCGTCGCGATCGTGAAGATCTGGGCGTGCCCGCCCGCTGCGCCGCTGGGCGGAGGGGGCGGCGTCGTGGTTCCGCCCGACAAGGGCAAGAAGGACGACAAGCCGCCGAAGCCGCCGGTCGGTCCCGACGTGCCGACCTTCGACCCGCGTACCCACGAGCTTCGAGACGGACGAGTCGTGCCGCGGCGCCCTCCCGTCGACGAGCACCGGCGCTGCGAGCGGCCGGGCCGCTTCGAGTGCGGACAACACTACCTGTGGTGGCTGCAGAACCACGAGCATCTGCCGCGCTTCGACTTCGGCGAGGATCTCGAGAACACGCCGGCCGCGCAGGGCGAGCCCGAATTCGACTTCGGACAGCGAACTTTCCGCCGCTGACCCGATCACCTCGCGCTGCCCCCGCCGCGCGGGCCGACGCCGCGCGGCGGGCCCATGTGCGCGAGCGCCGGCGGGGCCGCTCGATGATGCGGTCCCATCGAGGCGCTTCCCTTTGCCCGAGCCTGTACGAAACCGGTCGCGAGGGCCTGAAGTGGTCAGGTGCGGGCGACGGCGGTCGTAGTCGAAGCGCCAGGTGGCGATCGTTTGCGCCGCCCAAGGCCGGCTCCGCACTCTCGCAGCGCTGCTCCGCCGCGACGGACTAGCGCAAGCGGCGCGCGGATCCGGTTCAGCGGCGGAGGGGAAGCGTGCTGCCCACCACGACCCCGCCGAACCGGGTGCGGGCAAGGCATGAAAACCGGAGTCGCGCATGGAAGGTGGCCGCTCCCCCGCGACACACGTCGAGCGCACTTCCGGGTGACCCTCGGTGTTCGCGAGGCCGGGGGAAGCTCTCGAAGCCGCCCCGCGCGAATCCGTGGCGAGCGGCGCACCGCACGCGGCTAGGATTCGCGCCCCCGAATCGGGAGTCGCGATGGCGCTGCAGCTCGATCTCGCCGGAAGGCGCGTGCTCGTGCTGGGCGCCTCCTCGGGCATCGGCCGCGCCGTCGCGGAGATCGCCGCAGGGGCAGGAGCGCGGCTCGCCCTCGCCGCGCGGCGCGTCGATCGGCTCGGGGACGTGGCCGCCTCGCTTCGCGCGGGAGGCGCCGAGGCACACGCCTTCGCCTGCGACGTGGCGCGAGACGCCGACTGCCGCGCCGCTGTCGGCGCGGCCGCCTCCGCATTCGGTGGCCTCGACGCCTTCCTGTACGCACCGGGCATCTCGCCGCTCGTGCTGCTCGAGGACGCCACGCGGGACGACTGGCGCGCCGTGCTCGATGCCAACCTGATCGGCGCCTCGCAGGTCACCGCCGCCGCGCTGCCGCACCTGCGCGCGAGCCAGGGGCGCGCCGTCTACGTCGGCTCCTACTCCGCGCGCCAGACGCTGCCGGGCATCTCGCTCTACAGCGTCTCGAAGCTCGCGCTCTCCGGTCTCGTCGCCTCGTGGCGCATGGAGCACCCCGATGTGGACTTCATCCACGTCACGCTCGGCAACACGAACGGCACCGAGTTCGCCGCGGGCTGGGAGCCCGACAAGGCGGCGCGCATCATCCGCGGCTGGGTCGAGCGCGGCATCTTTCCGGCGCCGCGCATGATGCCGCTGCACAGCGCCGCCGAGGCGATCGCCGCGACGCTCGCCGCGAGCGCCTTCCTCGACGAGGTCGGCGTGATGCCGCGCATGCGCGACGGCGCGATCTGAGGCGCAACCCCAAACGCCCGGACGCGTCGTCACGACGTCCGCAGCTCCTCCAGTTCATCGCGAGCGGCCGCCCTCACGCGGCGGCGATCGGCCAACGCACGCGCAGCTTCCGGCGTCCGAATGCGCGAGCGCCGCGACGTCGAGGCCCCTGTGGGCGTCGATCGCGCGGCGCCGCGTCGTTGATGGTGGAGCTGATCGGGATCGAACCGACGACCTCGTGAATGCCATTCACGCGCTCTCCCAGCTGAGCTACAGCCCCGGGACGGCGCAAGCTATCGGCAGCTCGTGGGCGCGTAAAGCCCGCGCAGAGCACGCCGAATCCCCGCCGCGCGCAGCGCCGGCGTCTCGGCCACGCGAGCCCCGCGCGCCTGCGCAGTGACGAGAAGCGTCACCTCTGGGCCCCGAACAGCCGCCGGCCGGCGCAGCGGATCAGCGGCGGCGCGCAGCGCCGCCCGCTGAATCCGCCAAGCACCGCCCCTGAACATCTCCCGCAACAAGCCCGCCTTGCACCACCATTGCCTTGGTATCGTCGCCGCGGGCCGGAGTGGCGGAACGGCAGACGCAGAGGACTCAAAATCCTCCGGGCCGCGAGGCCCGTGTGGGTTCGAATCCCACCTCCGGCACCAACGTCTCTGGAACGTGGCGGACGCGATGCGGCGAGCGATGCGAACGGCGGGGATGGCGGCGCTCTTCTGCGCGCTGGCGGCGCCCGCGCTCGCGGGCTGCCCCGAAGGCATGCGCGAGTTCCGCGGCGCGATCAGCCAGATCAGCGGCCGCAAGCTGTTCGTGGACTCGCGCCTCGACGACAACATCGGCTTCGAGCGCTCGCCGGACACCCGCGTGGTCGGGCGCGCAGGCTGGGACGCGCTGAAGCCCGGCGACTCGGTCGCGATCTGCTGGCGCTTCGAGGACCGCCCGCGCAAGGCGGTGATCGTCCAGGTTCGCTAGCCGCGCTGCCTCTCGGCCGTGCGTTGTCCCGCGCAGCGCCGGGTCGTACTGTGACCGGCATGACGCAACCGCTGCTCACCCCCGCGCAGTTCGACCGCTACCGGCGGCACCTGAACCTGCCGGAGTTCGGCGTCGACGGGCAGCGCAAGATGCTGGGCGCGCGGGTGCTGCTGATCGGCGCGGGCGGCCTCGGCTGCCCGCTCGCTCTCTATCTCACGGCGGCAGGCGTCGGGCACATCGGCCTGATCGACGACGACGTGGTGGACACCTCGAACCTCCAGCGCCAGGTGCTCTACGGCACCGGCGACGTGGGCAAGCCGAAGGTCGACGTCGCGCTCGCGCGGCTGCGCGCGATGAACCCCGACGTGGATGCCGTCGGCTTCCGCACGCGCATCACCTCCGACAACGCCCTCGACCTGATGCGCGGCTGGGACGTGATCATCGACGGCACCGACAACTTCCCCACGCGCTACCTGTCGAACGACGCGTGCGTGCTGCTGGGCAAGCCCACCGTGTACGGCGCGATCCTGCGCTTCGAGGGCCAGGCCTCGACCTTCGACGCGAGGCGCGGGCCCTGCTACCGCTGCCTCTTCCCGGAACCGCCGCCGCCGGGCTCGGTGCCGTCCTGCGCCGAGGGCGGCGTGCTCGGCATCCTGCCCGGCGTGATCGCGATGATCCAGGCGACCGAGGCGGTGAAGCTGATCACCGGCATCGGCGAGCCGCTGATCGGGCGCTTCCTCCACTACGACGCGCTCTCGATGCGCTTCAGCGAGTTCCGCTTCGCCAAGGACCCCGACTGCCCCGTGTGCGGCAAGACCCCGACCGTCACCAAGCTGATCGACTACGACGGCTTCTGCGGCGTCGTGCGCGAGGCGAATCCCGTCCCGGAGATCTCGGCTTCCGAGCTGGCGCGCGCCCAGGCGCGCGGCGACGAGCTCCTGCTGATCGACGTGCGCGAGCCGCGCGAGTTCGAGAAGGCGCGCATCCCCGGCGCGAAGCTGATCCCGCTCGCTCAGCTCGGCGGGCGGGTGCAGGAGCTGGCGGACTGGAAGGAGCGCCGGGTCGTCGTCCACTGCAAGAGCGGCGCCCGCAGCGCGAAGGCGGCCGCGCAGCTGCGCGACGCCGGCTTTACCAACGTCGCGAACCTCTCCGGCGGGATCGACGCCTGGTCGATCACGGTGGACCCCGAGGTGCCGAGGACCTGATGCCGAAGCGGGCAGTGATTCCTGACGCCCTGGAGCGGCGCCACGAGCTCGAGCGGCCGCTCGACGCGGCGCGGGCGCGTGCGATCGGCGAAGCCTATCTGGCAGAAGAGCGAGAGATCGAAGCGGTGGCGTTCCTGAAGAAGGCGGGCGCGAGCGACGCCCTCGAGCGATTGTGCGCCGCCGCCGTCGCGCGCGGCGACGCGTTCCTGCTGCGCGAGGCGTGCGCGGCGCTCGGTCACGAGCCGGACCGCGCGAGCTGGGAGAGCCTCTCCCGCGCCGCGGAGGCCTCCGGCCGCGAGAAGTACGCGGCCGAGGCGAGGCGTCAGGTGGAGCGGCTCGGCGGTCGAAGGAGCTGAGGCCAGGGCCGGAGCGCGACGGCGCGAGGCGGGCAGAGGGGGAGCGATGGCGACGAAGTGTCTCGTGCTGCGGGGGCTCGCGAAGGAAGTCGAGGAAGACCTCAACAAGTTCCTCGCCCAGCACGACGTGCAGATTCTTCATGCGACGCAGAGCTCGACCGGCGAGTACATCTCGCTGACGGTGATCTACGAGGAGCCGTCGCGGGTCGGCTGAGCCCGCGGCGCGCGAGGGCGCTGCGACCCGTGCCAGTTCGAGCCGAGCCGAGGCGCGTGCGGCGGGGCGGAGCGGCCGGCATCCTGCGTGCGCCGTGATCACGCCGGACGCCGAGATCCGCATCGAGGGCGCGCGCGCCCACAACCTGAAGGGCGTGAGCTGCCGCATCCCGGTCGGGCAGCTCACGGTGATCTCGGGGCCGTCCGGGTCGGGCAAGTCGAGCCTCGCCTTCGACACGCTCTACGCGGAGGGACAGCGCCGCTACGTCGCGTCTCTCTCCACGTACGCGCGGCAGTTCCTCGAGAAGCTGCCGCGCCCGGCGGTCGACCGGATCACGAACCTGCCCCCGGCGATCGCCATCGAGCAGCGCAACCGCGTCACCAACGCGCGCAGCACGATCGGCACCGCCACCGAGATCCTCGACCACCTGCGCCTCTTGTTCGCGAAGGTGGGCGAGACGCGCTGCTGCGGGCGCACGGTGGAGGTGGGCAGCGTCGAGTCCGTGGCGAGTCGCGTGCTGCGGGAGCTCGCCGGCGAGCGCGCGGTGGTCGCCGTCGCGCTGAGCGCGCAGGCGAAGCCCAAGGAGCTGCGCGAGCAGCTGTTGCGAGAGGGGCTGCGGCGGCTGCTCCTGGCGGACGGCGCATTCGCCGACCTCGAGGAGATCTCCGCGACGCGCCTCGGCTCGCTGCGGGCGGACGCGCTGCTCGTGATCGACCGGCTCGAAGTCGCCGACGCTGTGCGCACGCGGCTCGCCGAGGCGATCGCGAGCGGTTTCGCGCGAGGCGGGGGCGAGCTCGTGGTTGCAGCGCAGAGCGGCGCCCGCCTTCGCTTCCGCGAGGGATTCTGCTGCGCCGTCTGTGGCAAACGCCATCCGGCGCCGGAGCCCGCGCTCTTCTCGTTCAACAGCCCGCTGGGCGCGTGCCCCGCCTGCCAGGGCTTCGGCCGCACCCAGGCGCTCGACCTCGAGCGCGTGATTCCCGACCCATCGCGCACGCTGGCGCGCAACGCGATCGCGCCGTTCGCCACGCCCTCCGCGCGCAGCTGCCAGCGCGACCTGATCAGCGCCTGCCGCGATCGCGGCCTCGCGACCGACGTCGCGTGGAGCGAGCTGTCGGAGGCGGAGCGCGACTGGGTGATCCAGGGCGACGACGCCTGGTACGGCGTGAAGGGCTACTTCGAGTGGCTCGAGGGCCGCCGCTACAAGGTGCAGGCCCGCGTCGCGATCGCCCGCTACCGCAAGTTCGATCCCTGCGAGGCGTGCGGCGGCACGCGCCTGCGCAGCGAGGCGCTCGCGGTGGAGGTGGGCGGGCGCAGCATCGGCGCCGCCGGACGCCTCACGATCGGCGAGCTCGACGCGTGGCTCGCCTCGCTCGCGCTGACGGACGCCCAGAGCGCGCGCGGCAAGCGCGTGCTCGACGGCCTGCGCGCGCGCGTCGACACGGCGCTCGGCGTCGGCCTCGACTACCTCGCCCTCGACCGCCAGGTGCGCACGCTCTCCGGCGGCGAGGCGCAGCGCATCCAGCTCGCCACGGCCCTGGGCGGCGCGCTCACCGCCGCGCTCTACGTGCTCGACGAGCCGTCGGTGGGCCTGCATCCGCGCGACGTCGGGCGTCTGCTGGGCGTGCTGCGCGGGATCCGCGACGCCGGCAACACCGTCGTCGTCGTCGAGCACGCGCTCGAGATCGCGGCGGCGGCCGACCACCTGATCGACCTGGGCCCCGGGTCCGGGCGCCGCGGTGGCGAGATCGTGGCTGAAGGCGACGTCGCCGCGGTCGCGGCGAATCCCACCTCCCTCACCGGGCGCGCGCTCGCGGGCGCGTTCGCGGTGACGCGCGCGCGCCGTGCGCGCGCGAGCGGGAGGCTCCGCATCCGCGGCGCGCGCGCCCACAACCTGCACGGCGTCGACGTGGAGATCCCGCTCGGGCAGCTCGTGGTCGTGACGGGCGTCTCGGGCGCAGGCAAGACGAGCCTCGTGCGCTCAGTGCTGGTCGGGAACCTGCAGCGTTCGCCCGAGCGAGGCGCCTGCGATGCGATCGAGGGCGCCGAGCGGCTGCGCGAGGTCGCGATCGTCGAGCCGACGCCGCCGGGCCGCTCGCTGCGCTCGAACGTCGCCACCGTCTCCAAGGCCTTCGACGGCATCCGCGCGCGCTTCGCGGCGACCCACGAGGCTCGCCGCCGCAAGCTCGCGCCCGGCTACTTCAGCTTCAACGTGCCGGGCGGGCGCTGCGAGGCATGCGAGGGCACCGGCGAGGTCGTCGTCGACATGCAGTTCCTCGAGGACGTGCGCACGCCGTGCGAGGCGTGCGACGGCACGCGCTATCGCAGGGAGGCGCGCGAGATCGCCCTCGGCGGGCGCAGCATCGTCGACGTCCTCGCGCTCACGGTGGACGAGGCGCGCGCGTCGTTCGCCGACGATGCGAGCATCGCCGGCCGGCTCGAGCCCTACGCCCGCGTGGGCCTCGGCTACCTCACGCTCGAGCAGCCGCTCGGCACGCTGTCCGGCGGCGAGCTCCAGCGCATCCGCGTGGCGCAGGCGCTCACCACGCGCGCGGCCGGCTGCCTGTTCGTGCTCGACGAGCCGACCACGGGCCTGCACGCCGCCGAGGTGCAGGTGTTGCTGGACTGTCTCGACCAGCTGCTCGCGGGTGGCGCGAGCCTGGTCGTGATCGAGCACAACCTGGACGTGATCCGCCTCGCCGACCACGTGATCGATCTCGGCCCGGAGGGCGGGCCCGGCGGCGGGCGGCTCGTGGCGGCGGGCACGCCCGAGCAGGTGGCGCGCGTAGCGGAGTCGTTCACCGGCGCGGCGCTGCGCGCGGCCGGTCTCTGAGCCCGCGCTGCGATGCGCGCCGTCCCGCCCGCCGACATCGCGCCCGCCGAGTTCTTCGGGCGTTGGCTGCCCTGGGTCGTCGCTCACGACGAGCCGCGCCGCGCCCAGCTCGGCGGCACGCGCGCGACCGTGGCATTCGAGCTGGAGGGCGAGGGCGGCGGCGTCTTCCACGTGCGCATCGCGGACGGCGCCGTGCAGGGCGGCGCGGGCGAGCCCGCGCACGCCGACCTGCGCGTGCGCGTCGACCTCGCGAGCTGGCGCGCGCTGAACGCCGGTACGCTGTCGGCGCCGCGCGCGCTGCTTCAGCGCCGCGTGCACCTCTCGGGGAATCTCGTGCTCGCAGTGAAGCTGCACCTGATCATCGGCTGACTGTGCGAGGCCGCGCGCGGAGCCGGATCGCCCGGGCCTTGCACGCCTGCACGCGCTCACGCGACGAACTGCTCTCGGTTGCGGGCTCGGCGGCGGTGGGCGAAGCGGCGCTTGTCGTGGGTGCGGCGCAGCTGGCGGCGGACGATGTCGAGCACCTGGTCCGCGGCGTGGCCCGGCTCGCGCGCCTGGGCGTGGGTCGCAATCTCCGTACTGCGGCCGGTGGCGTGGATGCTCGCGTGGTGGCCCTTGCCGTCGGGCGTCAGCGTGACGTGCACGTGCGTCAGCTCCGGGAACTCTTCCGCCAGCTCGGCGCAGCGTCTCTCTACGAGCTCGCGCACGGCTTCGATCACCGACATGTCCTTGAAGTGCACCGCTACGACTGCGTCGCTCATCCGGAATCTCCCGTTGCCGCGCGGCCGCGCCGCGCCTGCGAAGAAGCTTTCGATTGAACCGAGTCCCGTTGCCGGCTTGGACACTCGTGGGTTCGCTGGGCGGTCGAGTCCTCCTCTGTTCGGGCTGATCTCTCTGATCGGCACGAGGGTCGTGCCGCCTCGCCCGATTTACTCCCCGCGCGGCGAGGGCGTCAAGCGTTTCGCCCGCAGGAAGCCTCGCGTTCGTGTGCAGGCCACCGGCAAGATGCGCGGCGGTGCTCCGACCGCGCGGCGCGACCGCCCTCTTGGCCGCTCGCGGGCCCACGCGTTCGCGCGGCTATCGTGGCCGCGCTGGAAGCGTTTCGAGCGCTGGTGCCTCGCCCGGTCTTCAAAACCGGAGGAAACCGCGGCGACGCGGTTTCGGCGGGTTCGATTCCCGTCCGCTTCCGCCAACTGCCTCCCACGACAGCGCGGCCGCCGGTGCCTGGCGATGCGCTACGCGCGGAGCTCAGCGGCCGACGTCGCCCTGCGCTCCGACCACGGCTCGACGAGCGCATAGAGCACAGGCAGCACGACCAGCGTGAGCAACGTGGAGGAGACGATTCCGCCGATCACGACCGTTGCGAGCGGGCGCTGCACCTCGGCACCCGCGCCGGTCGAGATCGCCATCGGCACGAAGCCGAGCGACGCGACGAGCGCCGTCATCAAGACGGGCCGCAGGCGGGTGAGCGCGCCTTCGCGCACCGCGCCTTCGATGCTCCGACCCTCGCGCCGCAGCTCGTTCACGAACGCGATCATCACGACGCCGTTGAGGACCGCGACGCCCGACAGTGCGATGAAGCCGACGCCAGCCGAAATCGATAGCGGAATGTCGCGCGCGAGCAGCGCGAGAATTCCCCCCGTCCACGCCAGAGGAACGCCGCTGAACACGAGCGCGGCGTACCGCGCGGAGCCGAAGGCCGCCGTGAGGA
>CAYWRY010000116.1:0-13364 GCA_964460485.1 uncultured Spirochaetales bacterium | reverse complement strand
GATGAGCAGGATCTGGTCCTCCCCGTGATGGATCAGCTCCTGCAGCACGCCGATCATCTGAAACCGCTCCACCTCGGTCAAGTCGCATCTGAAGACGGAGAGCTGCAGGTGCTGGCCGAAGCCCTTCATCGCCTTGAAGACGCGGCGGAGGCGCTTCGGATCGCAGATGTCGTAAGTGACGACGAGAAGCCTGCGCACGGCGTCACCGCGTCGTCATGGGCGAGTAGATCGGGATCTCGCCCAACAGGTATCGAGCGAGCAGACGCGCCTCGATCTCGAAGACGCGCCGGTAGCTGACGCGATATCCAAAGACCGGGTGCGTGATCTCCTGGCCGAGGCGTTGCTCGAAGGCCCGCAGGAAGCTGCGTCGTCCGCTGTCCGTCAGGTTCACTGCTCCAACGCGCTCGACGAAGTCTCCCGGGCCGACTTCTCCGTTGTTGAGTGCTCGCACGACGGTCGAATCGGCGCACAGCGGTCGGAATGCTTCCATCAGATCCAGCGCCAGCGACGGTCGGTTGTAACGCGGCGCGTGGAAGAATCCGAGGTAGGGATCGAAGCCGACGGCGCGGCAGGCGGTGACCCACTCGCGCGCGAGCATCGAGTAGGCGAACGACAGGAGCGCGTTGACGGGGTCGCGCGGGGGCCGGCGGTTGCGCCCTGCTTCGTCGAAGCGATCGCGAAACGCGCCCGCGCGTAGGGTCGCGGGGAAGTGGTGGAAGTAAACGCGTGCCCCGTAGCCCTCGTGGCCGCGTACCGCGTCGACGTCGGGGGCGCGAAGCGCAGCCTCCGCGGAGTTGCGGATGGCGTCGAGCTGCGGCTCCGGCACCGAACCACCGCCATTTCGCCGTAGGAACGTACGTTGATTGAGGAGCTTCGCGGCCACGATCTGCCGCGAGATCGCGAGCCGCTTCTCGGAGTCGTCGGCTGCGCGGAACTGCCGCTGGCGCAACCGCACGTTCGCGTGCGGCAGGCCGTCCGTGACGCCGTAGAGCCAGCCGCCAGCGGATAGGTGAAGGATCGGCTTTCCCTGGCCGAGCAGCTCGCGGTAGGTCGGCTCCGTGGCGGAGACGCGACCCATCAGCACGAGCTGCGAGATCTCGCGCGTGCGCATCTCGCCGAGCTTTTGCTCTTTGTCCCACACCTGGAGCACGTCTCCGTCTTTGCGGACGGTTGCGCCGGGCTGCTGCACGTAGAGCGGGAACTGGTGGTCGGCCGCAGGCGTGAGGAGGCGGGGCGGCGGAGCCGGCTCGCGCAGGAAGCGCGTCTCGTCGGGCATGCAGATCGGCGCGAGCGAACAACGCACGCACTTCGGGCTGTCGACCAGCGGCGCCGGGAGTGCGTCTGCACACGCCGCATTGCGAAGCTCGGACAGCTTCGCGTGCGTGAGGGCGACGAGCTCCGCGTCGAAGGGAATCTCCACGCGCTCGTTGGAGCCGGCGTAGTAGATGAAGCCGGATTCGCTCCGGTAGCCGTGCGCGCGCAGCAGCAAGCCCTGCGCGCAGACTTGCACGCGCTCTGGCTCGTACGCCCCGCGCTCTACGTGCGGGCGCTTGCCCTTCTTCGTGTCCACGGGGCAGGCGCGATCGCCGTCGAGCTCGAGCACGTCGATCTTCGCGATCAGCCCGAGCGCGGGGTCAGAGAGCTCCACGGAGTGGATCTGCTCGACTCGCGCGGCCGAGCGGTCGGGCTCCTCGTCGTCCTCGGCCGAAGCGCGCTGCTTCAGGCGCACGCGGCGCCCGGGCTTGTCGACGGCCGCGTGGCGCATCTCGCCCTCGGCCGTGTCTGCGTTCGGCGCGAACTCGCTGTCGACCCATTCGAGAATCGCGAGGCGCGGGCAATAGACGAACTCGTTCAGCATGCGAGCGGGAACGAGCGGAATGTCGGGATCGTTTTCGGACACAGCGCCTCCGATCGGCGTGGCGGCGCGGCTGCGGCCACACCGTTGCGAGGGATCGCGGCTGTCGCAGGCACGGGGTCTCAGCATTCGTTCCGCGTCGCGGCGCGGAGCGAAGAGCACAGCTCGGCTGCAGCGCCAGAACGTTTCGGCCGGGCGGGTGGCGGGCATTAGGGAGCGGCCCTCGAAGGTCCGGGCGGCTCATCGGCCCCGGATGATTGACGAACGCCCAGGGCGACGGGTGATAATCAACCAGCGCTGATGATGTGGACGAGCGGCTTCTGCATCGCTCATGCAGCGAGGGAATGCGAGGTTCGTTCCCAGGCTCAGGAACTGATGGATCGTCGGCCACGCGAGGCCGAGAGGCTCGGCGTTGACGGCATCCTCGAGCCAGCGCTCCGCCCGCCGGTGCCGTTCGGAAGTCGCGTCGATCGCGTAGAACAGCACTTGCACGTCGGCGATTTTCACTGCGGGGCCTTGAGCTTCTGGAGCGTGCGCTCGTCAGCCAAACTCCACGGCGAGTCTCTTGGCATCGGCGATCCCGAAGCCAAAGCCGACTTTTCGAGGCCGGAGTCGGTACCGGCGGCGGCGCTTGGAAACGCTGCGCGGCGCGTCAGGGGCGGCGTGGAGCAGGCGGCTCAGTGCTTCGTTGAGCGAGATCACCTCGCGCCGCGCGAGGCGTTCGAGCTTGCGTCTCGTTGCGGCGTCGAGGCGGACGGTCATGCGCGATTCCGTGGCCATGTCGGGCGCCTCCGATGCGGCGACAGCAGTGCTGTCAGGACGAGGGCGAAGGTAACTCGGAGCCGAAGGCCTCCGCTCCCGCGCGAGTGGGCCTGGCGGCAAGGGGCTCATGCCAGATCCCCACCGTCGGCGAGACGGAGAGTTTGCCCTTGTCGCCCGTCACCCGCGCAACCCGGAACGCTGCGAACGCGCCACGAACAGGGGCGGCCCCAGCCTCGTGTGGACCCATGGCGAGGATCGAGCGCACCGTGGCGAGCGTTGCGGGCTCGCTCCAGAGCATCCATTCGAAGAAGACGCGGCCCTGCCCTCGTCGCGAAGCAATGCACGTCGGGCGTCGCGATGGGCACACCGGAAGGAGCTCGAACGCTGGTATGGCGAGAGCCTGTGCGCCAAGCTCAGTCTTGTACTCGCTGGATGCTGGAGTGGGGTTCGTTGCGCGAAGCGCATAGAGGCGCTCGTCGGCAGGATCGAGGCGAAGCGTCGGCTTGCGCGTTCCGAGATCCAACGCCTTACGCTTGTGCGGTGGGACGGAGTAGCTCTTCGACCACGGCCTGAGTAGCGCCATCTCGAGGTGCTCGGGCTCCACGAGCGAGAGCACATCCCTGACCGATTGAATCAGCTCCTGGTGACCCGCGCCATTCGCGGCGCACAGAGTCGATTCGGCGACCTCATCGCTGCCGGTGGCGCACGCAAGTCCTGATAGCGCATCTTGCTGCCACCGTGCGGTCGCTGTACGGGCATGCTGCTCGAACGTCTCGGGGGTGAAGTCCGCGGGCTTGTCTACTTGCGATAGGTCGCCGCCGTAGAAGCAAGCCCGGACGCTGAGTCTCTGGGCCAGCGCACTGACGAGTTGAGGCCTGCCGATTTCTACGCGGTCGAGTTGCCCAATGAACTGAGCATCAAACGAGAGCGTCGGTCTCGGGAGATCGCCATCGCATGCAACTTCGTCCATCAGTCGCAGCACGCCGAGCGCGGCCATGAAGCCGAGGAGGTGGCTTCCGTCGATCCCCACGAGCCTCATCTGCTGCCACCTCGCTCCTCTTCCTCGCTCGCCCGATGGTCTGCGAGCCTCAGGATCGCCTCGAGCCAGCAGAGCTCGAGCCAGCCGTAGCGCTCGACCAGCAACCAAAAGCGATCGGCGAGCGGCGAGTCGAGGCGGTGTAGGCGATTGTCCGACGTCACGGGGTCGAACGTGAGCGAACCGAACACGGTGCTCGCGTGGTTGGCGAGACCCACTCGAACCGGTTGCTCATCGACCACGGGCGGCGCGAACGGCCGGCAGTACCCGTGATGGCTGCCGACCAGGTGCAGCACGAGGTCGAGGTCGTGCGCTCGTCGAGCAACCTTGTCACGAACGGACTCGATCATTGCGACCGATTGCACCTCGTGCCGTGCCCCGCGCGGATAACCGCTGCGCCTTCGTGCTCGGTCGTGCGTCTGCTTCGCGCCTGCCGGCATCGCGGATTTCGCCCATGGGGTCTCGTCCGCGAGCAGCTCGATCTCGTCGCCACCTCGCAGCATGAGCTGAAATCTCGGGTCTGCTTTTCCGATGTCGTGCAGCCATCCGGCCAACGAGAGGTCCGAGACAAGCTCTGCGGGAAGCGCGAGGCGGGTTGCGTAGTCCCGGGCGAAGCGCTCCACGTCGGTGCTGTGCCGCGCGAGCGTGATCCCCCCAACTCCTACGTGGAATGAGTCCTCGTCGTCGGTGGTCGTGTCGGCGCCCGGCTCGACACTCGCGTCTTCCCCGAGCAGCGCCGCGCGAAGCTCGCGCGCGGACAGGCGCCGGCCTTCGACGACGGCCCAGCGCGCGACGGCGAGATCCGGATTCTCGAGCTCGACGACCGTGCGGCGAAGTCGTCCCGTCAGTGCGGCGAGCCAAGCGCGTCTCCAAAGCGGAGAGTCCCCTTCTGCCGCGGCCAGTGCCATCGCGGGCACGTCCCCCGCGTCTTCGATTGCAGCGAGTCCGAGGCCTGCGAGGACGGTCGGATGCAGGCGCAGCACCGGCCGCCCACGCGCTAGCAGCGCAGCGCGCTCGGCGAGGTCTGCTACCGGCGACGTCGCGCGAGGATCGAAGCTGCCATCTCGCAGTCCGCCTCGGAGAGAAGGGACGACGATCGTGTCGCCGGGTCGAAGGCGACTGGCATCGATCACTTCGCTTCGCTCGCCGCGCCAGCGAAGGGAGCGCTTGCCGAAAGGTGCTTCTCCGCCGTCGTCCTGTTCGCTCCCCTCGACATCCGCGAAGTCATGTTCCTTTGGATCGACGCCGAGCCAACTCCGCGCTGCGACGAATGGTACGGACAGGGCCTCCAGGCTCGATGGTTTGACAGCCTCGACGATCGCGGTCGCCGAGCCATCGTCGCGGTCGAGGTGGTCGTCGAGCAGGTCCGCACGCCAGACGATCTGCACGTCCGCAGGCCCAGAGCTGGGCCCATGCAGGAACAGCGACACGTCGGGCACGATGGCCGGCTCGGACGAGGTCTGGGCCCAGAGATCTATGTAAGCCGGAAGCAAGGTCGGCGCGCGCTTCTTCGGGGCAAACAGCGCTTGGGCGTGGGCGGGAGACGGAAGGGCTTCAATCCCGAAGTCGAGAGTCTTCCCCTTTCCTTTGCGTTGCTCTCGTAGCCACTTCCAAGTCGCGTCGAGCGCCGTTCCGTAGATCGGGTCATCCTTGGCGTGATCTCGCACGTGAAGAACGACTCCCTCTGCCTTCTCATACAAGCCGAGGCGATCGACGCGGCCGAAACGCTGCCTCAGCGCGTCGAGGCTCGCGGACTCCGTGACGAGCGCGTCGAAGTCGAAATCCGCACCCGCTTCGATGCACTGCGTTCCGACGACGACGAGCTTCCGCGTGACAGCAGTGCGATCGCGGCCAGTCGCAATGCGGTCGCGATGCAGCGCGAGGATGTCGTCACGATCGAGCGGGCGCATCCTGCCCGTGAGGAGCACGACGTCTGCGCGGTCGCCGAGCGACGTGCCGAGAAGCGAGGCCACTTCGCGTGCGGAGGCGACGCGATTGACGACGACCGCGATGACGGCATGCCGATCGAGCAGCTCGACGACGTGTTCCGCGCAGGCGCGTGGCAAGTCGTCGCGAGCTTGAACTTCAGCGAGGTGCGCGGGCTTCGGTGCGTGGAGCCTCGCGCCGAGGGGAGATCCTGCCTCCCGCTCTCCCTTGTCGAGAGAGAACACATCCGATCCGGCCTCGCCCGGCGTGGCGGAGAGAAGCGCGTACTGGAGCGGGCGCATCCCGGGGCGGCGCGACGCGGGCAAACGGAACGCCGAGAGCCGTTCCAATGTCTCGGCGAATGGGTGGGAGAGGTGAACCTCGTCGAGGAGAATGAGCGTGTCGTTCGCCAGGAGACCGGCGTGCAATGGTTTCATGCTGGTAGAAACGCCGTAGCCCTGGATCAGCATCCGCGACCCGAGTTGGTCGACGGTCGACGCGATGATGAGCGGCTGGTGTGGCGTGCGCGCCCAGCCGTTGTCCTTCGCGATGCCGCCGCGGAGCGTAAAGACGGCGAGCGGGTCCTCGTCCTCTCCCACGAGGCTCCGGAGCGCGGCCGCTACGCTCGCAAGAACGCCGCCGGTTGCTTCGGTCAGCCTTCGAAGGAGGAGCCGGCCGCGGTCCGCCGCTTGATCGACGACGACGCGTCGGTCGACGACCATCGCGATCCTTCGCGCGCACCAGCGCTCTGCCGGCGGGCGGCTCGCGTCGAGGGCAAGCGCGAAGAGCGCGATGTCGATGCACGTCGTCTTGCCCGCACCTGTCGGGAGGTCGAGCACTCTCGGCCAGGCCTTGCGTGAGATCACCGTGCGCAGCAAGCGCTCCTGCCACGCAAAGGGAGACCATCCATGGACTGCGAGGTGGAACGGGGAGAAGTCCCCTTCGCCGAGACTCATGACGCGCCCCGATCGTTCACGGGCAGGCAGAGACCGAGGCCGAAGTAACGCCCGGCTCCGATCAGCACGGGACCCCTTACGGGTCGGTCAAACCTGATGTCCGCGTGCACGCGCATGCGCGCGAAGCGCCCCGCGCGATTCGGCCACGGCCGGAAGGCGCGCACTGGCTGGGCCCCGGAGAGTAGTGGCGCGAGGCTGATCTCGACCGAAACGGGGCGCGGCAGCCCGATGCGCACGCAAGCTTCTTCGATCGTCCGTTGTGCCTCGGCGGCCGCTCGATGCGCTGTGCCATTGCTGTTACTTCGCACGTTGCCAGGGTGCCGGTCCAGCGCGATGGGCGTCGCGGTGATGAAGCGCGACGACGGCCTGCACCACCGAGAGGGCGAGAGCGCCTGTTTCTCTGAAGCCTGTACGCGAGCAAGCCGCATCGCGGGAAGTCCATCTCCTGCGAGCTCGACCAATCCGTCCCGGGAGGTCCGCTTCTCCCACGCCGCGATCAGGCGGAAGAGCCTCCGCCGATCCTCCTCGTCGATATCGCGTGGCAGCACGATTGCGCAGCCCTGGACGGAGCCATCCGCACGCTCGTGGCCCACGAACGGGCACGCTACGAAGGCGACGTGCGGCCGCTCGCTTCGGCCCCCGTTCGGACCATGGCCAGATAACACCGGGGGCAGGGGCGCGTGGGGCCCGTTCGCTTCGAGCAGCGCCGCTCTGAGCGCACGTGCAAGGTCAGCTCCTCGAGATGACAGCGGCCGCGCGCCGTCGCGGCGCTCGTAGAGGATCCAATCGTCGGAGAAAACGCTGCGGGGAATCTCCGTCCCTGCGGCGATCGCCGGCCTCGCGTATCGCTGCGGCCGAGCAGGGAGCACGCGGTTTTCGACAGCCTTGTGCCAAGAGAACTCTGCCTCCAAGCGTGCTAGCTGACCTTCGCCCACTACGCGTAGCACCCAGTCGCCATCGTGCGCCGGCACTAGAGTCGGCTCGAACGAATCGACGACCGTGCAGCGCACGAGCGACGAGGAGTGCCCGAGGCGCGTCACGCGGGAGCACAGTGCTTCGAGAGCGGTGCGTACCTCAACGGGCGGCTGGCTCTCCCACGCGAAAGAGAAGTACGCGCGACCCGGCACTGCGACCGGGAACGTGCGCACTTGTCGCGTGCGGGAGTCGGGCATCAGCGCAGCCGCAGTGGCCACGTCTACGCCGGACGGTCGATCGTTGCGATCGAGCGCTTTCTTCAGGAACGCCGAGAGCCTCTTCTGCGCGTTCGAGACTGCCTTCGCCGCATTCCTCACGGCTCGCGTCTTGTCGTAGGCGTCGGCCTGGCGCTCGATCGCGGCGAGCACTGCCTCGGCCTCTCCAAGCGCGTCCACGAGCGGCCACACATCCCCGGCGACCGAGACGTCGTTGATGGGCACGAAGACATCATGCACGTCGCGGCGTCCCACGCGCTCGTCGACGTCAGTGTCGACGTCGAGCGAAGGCGGTGGTTGCTTCTCGAGCCAGAGCAGAGCTGAGCGTTCAGCCTCGTCGACGGGATCGCGGTCATGAAGAGCGGCGACGAGCGCGGAGAAGAACCGCGCAGGGTGGGGCGGCCACTCCGCACGCCGCCGATCGTCGTGCGCGGTCGCCGCGTAGCGCCGCGTGAGCAGCTCGACCTCGACGGCCAGCACTCAGCCTCCCTCGATCTCGGCTCCGGTTGCGGCCAGTTCGCGACTCTTGACGACGAGGTGTTTGAGCTTCTCCGACGGTTGGAGCTCCGCGAGCGTCTCGCCGGGGCGGAGCGGAGCGCCATTCCGCTTGAACTGAAGAGCGTCGGGCAGCGCGGCGATTGCGGCGCCGTAGAGCGAGATCGCGCCGTCGAGATCGAGCTCGAAGGCCGCTGCCTTGCCAGACTTATCGATCAGTTCGAGCTTGAGTGTCTTGCCCTCCTGCGGGACGAGTAGGCACCGCGAGCGCAAGTCGAGACCGCGATCCTCGGCCGCAATCACCGCGAGGAGTCCGAGAGCAGCGAGCGTGGTTCGTGCCTCGACGTTCCCTTCGCCGAAAGAGAGGCGGCGCAACCCGGCGAGGGAAAGTACGACGGTCTGCTCGGCATAATCGATCGTAACGCCGCCCGCGACCTCATCGATTGTGGGGGGGACGTTGCTGTGATTCACCTCGGAAACGCGACCGTCCCCGAGCTTTTTGGGTACCCCCTTTTCCTTTCGCGCTTTCGCGGGATCGACCGTCCAGCGGTCATCAGGGTCTTGCGCCTCCAGGATCTGCGCCGCCTTCGTCACGATGCCCGCCGGATCAATCCTGCTCGATGTCTTCACGCCAGGCTGCGCGCCAAACCCGACGATCTCCGATACGAGCGCGCGCGCGAATTTTGCCCCGAGCCCACCCTTCGGCCCTGTGCTGTCCCACAACCCGAATACCAGACCCGTCGGACAAACCCTGAAGAGCGGAGCCGCGTTCCGGATCGACGAGTCGGAAAACGACTTACCGAGCTCCGAGAGGCGGAAGAGCTTTCCGTCGAGAAGGCTGTCCCGGAGCAAGGCGTCCGCGATTCGGTGTGGCGCGGACAGCGAGGTGACGACCCCAACATCGGGCGCAACGTCGGCGAGGCTTACCGAGATCACCGGCAGCACGATCCTCTTCGCGGCCCAGAGAGCCTGAAGCGCTTCCTCCATCCGGTTCGCTTGGCTCTGCACCGAATCGAGGAGCACACACTCGACTTCCCCGCCGGCAAGCCTTCTTTTCTCGCGGGCGTATTTGGCACCGCGATCCTTGTTCCGCTCGCCGACGCTGTGTGACGGCGGGAACACCTTGTCCCCGGGCCCGCCAGCGGGCTGGAGCAGCGCCTTCCCGCGGATCGCCACGGTGCTCCCGCTCACCGCATCCTGCAGTTGTCTCAGTGTCAGGCCAGGCATAAGTCCTCCAGCGCGGTGCCGTCTCGCACCTCCTTCACTCTCAGTGGGCCCACCGCATGATGATCACGCCCGACCGCCCAAGCGAAGGCGACGCAGGCGGACACCCGCCCGGCGAGGCCTTCTCGGTAGCGAAGGCAGCCGCAGCCCGTCGGGACCTGGTCACGCTCGCGTCCCCGGCACGTGGCCGCGAAGCGCTTTCGCTCCATGGTTCGCTGCAAAGGGTTCCAGATTCGACGGGGGCCATCGTCAGGATCCTGCTTCAGTGAGGAGAGAATCGGTCAGCTGTGTGACAGATGCGGTCACATCGAAGCTTCATTCGATGGATCGACGAGCCCCGGCCCCGTGGCGCGTCGCTCCTCTCGGTGGCTGCTTCAGGTCTCCCATCCTATTGCGACGGGCGATCGTCCGGCAACGGCGGAGCGGGTCCTGCGCATGCGACCTGGTTGCGGTCGCCTGCGGGCGCTCGTCGGGTCGCATACCCGCCTGGTCCTGCGGTCCCGCCGGCCGACGTGGCCCCGTCACTCCCCCAACAGCCACCTCGACGCCGCCGCGAACCGTACGCCCCGCGGCAGGTCGCGCGGCGCATCGGGCGCGAGCGACACCAGCAGCGCGGAAGCCCCCGGATGCTCCCGCCGGGCTGCCTCGAGCGCGCGCAGCTCCCGCTCCCGCGTCGCCGGTGTCTCGAGGTCGGCGCACACCTGAAGCAGCTCGGTGCTGCCGTCGGCGTAGCGCGCGAGGAAGTCGACCGCGTAGCCATCTTCCGTGTGGACGTAGCCGAGGTCCGCGCCGCGGCGTTCGAGCTCGAGCATCACGCACGTCTCGAGGGCGTGGCCGAGATTCGACCGGCCCAGACGATCGAACAGCGGGATCAGCCCGGGGTCGATCGGGTAGGCCTTGCGCGGCTTGACCATGCGCCGGCGCTCGGAGCCGGTCGCGACCGGGAGCGTGCGGACGAGGAACGCGTCTTCGAGGTGGGCGAGGTACGCGTGCAGGGTGTCTTTGCCGACCGGCAACGCCTGGGACTTGAGATCGCCGAGCATCTTGTTGACGCTGAACAGGCCCGCGGCGTTCCCGAGCAAATGCCGCGACAGCCAACGTAGGGCGACCGGATGCGTGACCGCGTGGCGTTCGATGACGTCTCGCAACAGCACGACATCCACGTAGCCGCGCAGGAGGTCGCGGCGATCGCGCGCGTCGCGCAGCGTCGCCGCCTCCGGGAAGCCGCCGTGCGCGAGGTAGAGGCGCAGATCGCGCTCGAGCGCCGAGCGCTCCGCCTTGGCGAGGCGCGACGTCTTCAGCTCCGGTTCGCGTCCCAGGTGGCGCAGGAACTCGCGGAAGCTGAACGGGTGGACCAGAGCCTCCATCGCGCGGCCTCGCATGCTGGTCGCCACCTCGCGCGAGAGCAGCCGCGCCGAGGACCCCGACAGGAAGACCTCGGCGCGCTCGTGGTCGAGAATGCCGCGCACGAAGCGCTCCCAGCCCGAGACGACCTGGATCTCGTCGAAGAAGAGGGTCGCGCGCTTGCGGCGCCACTCCGGGTACTGCCGGTAGTAGGTCTCGAGCAGCTGGCCGAGTCCGGCGGCGGAAAGGCCGGCGAGGCGCTCGTCCTCGAAGTTGACGAAGAGGAGACCCTCGCGCGCCGTGCCGCGCGCGAGTCGGTCGCTCAGTTGTTGCCAGAGGAAAGTCGTCTTGCCGCTGCGCCGCATCCCGATCACGGCGATCACCTTGCCGGGCACGCCTGGAACCCGTGCGTCGCGACGCGTGAATTTCGGGGGCGGGGTCGCGAGCGAATCCGCGATCACACCCTCGAGGGCCTGCGAGACTTGTCCTTGCACGGGGGACATTGTCCTCCAATGAGGGACAAAATCGGCAGTTCTTGTCCTTCGGTCAAGGACAAATCGTGGAGCCCCAGAGAGCGGGTCGGCGGCCGACCGCGCCCTCACTCCCGCATCGGCTCGTTCACGCGCCACACGGGCGGATTGTGGGGCGCCTGCTCCCACGCCTTCAGCGCGGGCATGTCCCGCGCGCGGTCGGCGCGCGCGAACACCTGAACGGGCGGATTCGCGACCGCGTACGAGAGCGCCGGGCGATACGCCCACGGCAAGAGGCGCGGCGTCTGGAACTGCGCGACCAGGCGATAGCCGAGCGCGCCGCTGGTGAGCCCGCGCCAGATCTCCTCGCTCACGTAGTCGCTGCGCACGGAGAGGGGCCCCCGTCGCCACTCGACGCGCTCGCGGCGCTGGTTCGTGTCCTCGGGCTGCACGATCACGAAGGCCGGGCGCGTCGCGAGCAGCTCCGCGCCGAGCTCGCGCGGGTCGACGCCGAGGCTCGCCACGTCGCCGCGCAGGTGCGGGTTCTTGTAGGGCGCGCCGAAGTGGAGCACGACGTCGCCGGCGCGCGCGTGCGCGTCGAGCCACGCGCCCGCCGCGTAACGCGAGTCGTTGCGCAGCGCGTGGATCAGGTCGACGGTGCGCAGGCTCTGCCAGCCGAGCAGCGCCGCGATCGCGACCAGCGCGAGGCCGCGCGGCCGCTGCTGCCAGCGCGCCGAGAGCGCGAAGCCCGCGAAGGCGCACAGCGGCAGCGCGACCGGCAGCAGGTAGTGGATGCGGCTCATGCCGACGGGCAAGAGGATCCCGAACATTCCGGCGCTGGAGAGCAGGAGCACCAGGCTGCGCCGGTCGCGCCACGCGGCGAGGCCGACGCCGGCCGCCACCAGCAGCAGCACGACGCCCAGCACGTCGCCGAGGTGGAAGACCAGATCCGCCGTCTGCGCGAGCAGCCCCTCGGCGGTGCGCGGATGGCGCAGGTAGAGCGCCTTCGTACCGGGGCCGACCGAGAATACGAGCGCGGCGTGCTGGAGGAAGCGTTGTGGGTCGAGCGGGATGCCGCTCGCGATCACGAACACGACGAGCAGGCTCGCCGCCGCGATCGCGGGCCCGACGAAGCGGCCCTCGAAGCTGCGCCAGCGGTGGCGCGCGCCCGACGCGAAGTGGAACGCGAGCAGCGCCGGCGCCACGAGCACGAAGCTCGCGGCGGACTGGTCCTTGGTCGCGGCGGCGCACGCGACGAAGCCGCCGAGCAGCGCGCCGCGCAGCGGCGTGAGCCCGTGGCGCACCACTTCGGCGGTCGCGGCGAGCCCGAGGCTCGTCCAGGCCAGCATCGGCCCGTCCGGGTTGCCGAGCGGCGCGTAATACACGTAGGGGAATGCGAGCAGCCAGCAGAGCGCTGCGAAGAAGCCGGCGCCGCGATCCCACAGCGTGCGCGCCGTCCAGTAGACGCCGGCCACGCAGGCGAGCGCGAGCAGGATCGAGAGCCCGCGCCCGAGCCACGACAGCATCGCGAAGGCGCGCTCGGGATCCGCGAGACCGTACGGGAAGCTGGCGCTGGGGCGGTCGAGGTCGCCGCTCAGTCGGAGCGCGCCGAGGTACGGGGCGTAGACGCCCCCTAACAGCAGGTAGTGGAACATCGGGTAGGCGACGTTGCGATCGGGCTTGGCCTCGACCAGCGCGTTGTGCAGCTCCGCGAGCGGCGCGAGGGGGACCTGGTCGTCGTTGCCCCAGGCGTGCGCGCGATGGTCGGCGCTCACGCGCGGCACTCCCCAATGAGCGATGGGCAGCACGAGCGCGAGCGTCGCCACGAGCGCGAGGCCGAGCAGCGGATCGCGGGAACCTCGAGTCACGTCGTCTCGCTCGGGGGAGCGAGCGCAGGCTAGGAGAACGACTCGCGGCGCGCGATCACCGGCGGCGAGGGCGCGGCTCGCGAGATGCGAGCGGGCCGGTGCCAATCGGTGCGGACTGCCTGTTCACTTCCCTCAGCTCGGGGCTCCGCCGCCGACTCGA
The DNA here is from genome assembly GCA_964460485.1 of uncultured Spirochaetales bacterium. Taxonomy (GTDB): domain Bacteria; phylum Myxococcota_A; class UBA9160; order UBA9160; family UBA6930; genus VGRF01. Next base: position 78 of record CAYWRY010000116.1, on the reverse strand, counting down.
ACGCGATCGCGCGCGCCTCACCTTGGGGTTGCGGTCCAGCAGCGCGCGGATGACTTGGGCGCCCGCCTCGTCGAGGCG
>CAYWRY010000115.1:0-13404 GCA_964460485.1 uncultured Spirochaetales bacterium | reverse complement strand
CGGGCAACGTCTCCGTCGACGCCTCGGGCAACACGCACGTGAACCTGGTCTCGCTCGGCCGCACCAAGGTGCGCGGCCTCGCGACCAGCGACACGGCAGCGCCGTCGTTCCTGCGCCTCGTGTACGCCCCGGAGCCGGGCACGCTCGCGCTGCTCGGCGCTGGCGTCGCCGGCCTCGCCCTGATCGGACGCCGCAAGCGCCGCTAGGCCGAGGCACCGTACGCAGGATTCCTGCGAGCGGCGCGCAACGGAAACGAAGATCGAGGCGGTCACCCGACAGGGTGGCCGCCTCGATGCTTTTCGCGAGCTGGGGCGTCACCGAGCCGAGCCGGCCGCGACTCACGCGAGACGCGGGAGGCCGTGTGCTGCGCCGGATCCTCGACTCGCCCTGGACCTACTTCGCCCTGGCGGCACTGCTCGCGATCGGCGGCATCGCCTCGATGTTCCGCGTGCGCGGCCCCGCCCGGCCGGCGGGAGCGATCGAGCAGGACCTCGGCAAGCTCCGCGAGCGCGGCGACGTGAACGTCGTCTTCATCCTGGTCGACATGCTGCGCGCGGATCGCCTGTCGAGCTACGGCTACGCGCGCCCGACCAGCCCGGTGATGGACAGCCTCGCCGACCACGGCGTGCGCTTCGCGCGCGTGCAGGCGCAGTCGAGCTGGACGAAGTGCTCGATGGCCTCGCTCTGGACGGGCCTCTTCCCGCAGCGCACGGGCGTCACGCGCTTCGACCACGCGATCCCCGAGTCCGCGCTGCTGCCCGCCGAGATCTTCGAACGCGCCGGCTATGCGACGGCCGGAATCTGGCGCAACGGCTGGATCGCTTCGAACTTCGGGTTCGGCCAGGGCTTCGACATCTACGTGAGGCCGATGCAGCGCAGCGACGCCGCGAACGTCGAGCGCAAGGGGCGCGCCGAGGCCAAGGTTCCCGGCACCGACGAGGACATCACGCTCTCCGCGATCGAGTTCCTGCGCAGCAACCGCAACGAGAAGTTCTTTCTCTACCTCCACTACATGGACGTGCACCAGTACGTCTACGACGACGAGGCCGCGAAGCTCCCGTTCGGCACCTCCATCTCCGACGTGTACGACCGCGCGATCCGCTGGACCGATTTCAACATCGGCGCACTGGTCGCGGCGCTCGACGAGCTCGACCTCTCGAAGCGGACGATCGTGGTGATCGCTTCGGACCACGGCGAGGCTTTCGGCGAGCACGGCCTCGAGGGCCACGCGCAGAACATCTACCAGGAGGTGGTGCAGGTCCCCCTCGTGCTCTCGCTGCCCTTCCGCGTCGACGGCGGGCTCGTCGTCGAGCCATTGGTGCGCAACGTCGACGTCTGGCCGACGATCCTCGACCTGGTGGGCCTGCCCGCGCTCGAAGACACCGACGGCGTCTCGCTCGTGCCCGCCATGCTCGCGGCGGCGCGCGGCGAAAGCGCGGAGGTGCCGCCGTCCTACGCATACCTCGACACGGTCTGGGGGCAGATGGATCTGCCGCCGAGCCCGCTCGTCGGCATCCAGCGCGACCGGCAGCGCGTGCTCTACAACCACACGACACCCGACGAGTCGCTCCAGGTATTCGACCTCGCCAAGGACCCCGGCGAGCACCGCAATCTGCGCAAGCGGCCCCCGCCGTGGACCAGCGAGCTACGGCCCCAGCTCGACGCCTCCTTCGCCGGCGAGGCGCCGTGGGGTGACGGCAAGCGCGTCGACGTCGACGAGATGGAGCTGAACCAGCTCCGCGCGCTGGGCTACGTGATCGGTGAAGGGCAGGTCGGGCACGACCGACTGCGCGAGCTCGAAAAGAAGCCCTGAGCCGCAGCGCTCCGCCGCCGGAGCGGGCGCCTCGGCGCACTTCGACCGCGCGTGATTCAGTCGACACCGAGCTCGGCGAGCACGCGCGCGGTGTCGGCCCCGAGCGGGGGAACGCTGCCCGGGGCGGCGCCGCGCAGGCGAGGCGGCGCGATCGGCGTGCCGGGAATCTCGTCGCAGGCGCCTCGTGCGCCGATCGCGTGCGCGACGACGGCGGTCAAGGCGACGTCGAGCAGCGCGCCCTCGCCGCGCCGCCAGCGCGCGAGCGCCGCCAGCGCGCCGTGAAGGCCCGCGAGCGGATCGGCGATCGCGTCGCCGACGAAGAGCGGTGCAGCGCGCGGCACGCACCAGCAGAGGCCCGCGGCGGCGGCCGCGTCGTCGCCGAACGCCACCCAGTCGCCGCCGGGCGCCTCGCGGCCGTAGCCGGTGAGCGAGAGCCAGACGCGGCCCGGGCGCGCCTTCACCCAGCGCTCCGCGTCGGCGCCGAGCTGCGCCAGCGCGCGCGGTCGCGAGCCCTCGATCACCAGGTCGGCGCGCTCCAGCAGCGCGAGGAGCCGGCCGCGATCGCCGGCATCCGCGAAGTCCAGCGCCACGCTGCGCTTGCCCTCGTTCAGGCGCCGGAAGAAGTCTGCGTTGCCGAGCCGCGCGCCGTCGGGGCGGCGTGCGCTCTCCACCTTCACGACGGACGCGCCCGCGCGCCGTAACAAGCGGCCTGCCAGCGGCCCGGCCCACAGGCTCGCGAGCTCGACGACGAAGGGCGCCGCGCGCGCGCGGGGTGCCGCGCGCGGGCCCCGCGCGGCCACGCGCAGCCAGCTCGCAGGCGGCAAAGGCAGCGGTGGGTCCGCCGGCGCCACCGCCATCCCGAGCAGCCGCGCGCGCGCCACGCACACGTCGCGCTCGCGCGCCGCGACGCGCGCCGCGACTGCGCGCCACGCCGCGTCGCCGAGCGGCGCGCAGGCGCCCGCGAGCGCGTCGTCCTCGAGCCACGCCGCGAGCGCGCGCGCGTCGTCCTCCCGCGGCAAGTTCGCGGCGAGCCAGCCCCCGCGCGCCTCGAGCAGCCGGCACCCGCCGCCCGGCGCGACGCGCCCGCGCCGCGTGAGCCCGCTGCACGCCGCGCGCTCGGCGAGCAGCTCCGCGCCGCCGAGATCGGCGAACGCGCCGCGCGGCGCGAGCGCCGCGAGCTGCGCGAGCGCGTCGTCGGCGGCGAGCGGGAGCATCGCGTCCGGTACGACCGGCGCGCCGTCTGACGTCCCCGTGAGCCAGGCGAGGCCCGACTCCGCCCACCTTTGCCGGCTCCGCGCGGCTTCGCCGCGCTGCGCGCGGGCTGCGCCGGCTTTGCCGGCACTTGCCCGCTTGCGGCTTCTCGAGCCGCGGACGGGCGAAACCGGGGTCCGGTGCTCGCGAGAGTTCGGCGCCCCTGCAGTCGCCGGCCTACGGTCCGGCTCGCCGTGTTTCGGGCCCGACTCGCTGGCTTTCGGGCGCGGCGAGCCGCATTCCGTTTCTTCTCCGGGGCTCACGGCGCGATCTCGTCGATCAATCCCCAGGCGAGCGCGTCTCGTGCGCCGAGGGCGCGGCGTGCGAGGGCGAGCTGCGCCGTGCGCTGCCGGCCGATGCGGCGGGGCAGGCTCACGGTTCCGCCCGCGCCGGGCACGAGCCCCATGCCGACCTCGGGCAAGAGGAAGCGCGCGTCGTCGCGAGCGACGATGCGCCGCCCGAAGGCGGGCAGCTCGATGCCCGCGCCCACGCACGCGCCGTGCACGCGCGAGCTGACGCGGGGCGCGCACTGCGCGAGCAGCAGCGCCGCGTTGCGCGTCGAGCGGATCGCGTGAGCGGTGGCGGGATCGGGCAGCGTGCCGAACTCGTCGAGATCGCCGCCGCTGCAGAAGGCGGCGCCGGCGCCAGAGAGCTCGATGCGCGTCACGTCGGCGTCGTGCAGCGCCAGCCGCAGCGCCTCGCACAGCGCATCGCGCATGGCGGCGGAGAACGCGTTGCGCTTCTCCGGGCGGTTGAGCCGCAGGGAGAGCGTCGCGCCCTCGCGCGCGGCGAGCACCGCGGGCTCGCGCGACGGCTCGCGCTGCTTGCGCGCGCGGGAGGCGATCCACACCGCGAACTCGGGGCCGCTCTGGAGGGTCGAGTAGACCAGCGACTCCGCGACCAGGCCCTCGTAGATCGTGCGCGCGAGGCTCGCGCGCAGCAGCTGCACGAGGCCGAGGCAGGCGAGCGGCGCCTTGGCGGTGGACTGCTCGATCGCGGCGAGGTCGCCGGCGTCGGCGGCGCCGAGGCGCACGTCGAAGGCGGGCGCGAGCGCATGCGCCGTGCGCGACTCCGCCGCGCCGAACGCGACGCTCACCGCGGGCAGCTCCGCGAGCCGCAGCGCCGCGTGCGCAGCCGCCTCGGCGGAGGCCGCGCCCTCGGCCCCGGCGAGATCCACGCACACCAGCGCGTCGCCGGTGAGCACCGAGAAGCGCTCGCTCGCCGCCGGGTCCGCGAGCGCGCGCACGATTTCGCCGGGGGAGAGCAGCGCCGCCACGCCCGCAGCCTACACGGCGCTGGCAGCGCCCTGCGCGCTGCCTGACCATCGCGCGCGGCTAGCTCGCTGCAAAGGAGTCTGCGATGGCCGCATCCCTCGACGAGGTCCGGCGCGATCCGAGCCGCACCCCGAACAATCTCTGGCGCCGCGAGACGCCCGGAGTGGAGGGCTGGCGGCGCAGCGCGCGCCCGGGCGACCCGAACAAATACTTCATGTTCTCCGCGGACTGTCACGCGGTGGAGCCGGGCGCATACCTCGAGGGCATCGAGCCGGCGTACCGCGCGCGCATCCCGCGCATGGAGCTGCGCGAGGACGGCTCGGAGTGGCTGATCTCGGAAGGCAATCGGCCGCAGCGCGTGAAGCCGGCGAAGCGGCACGCGCAGCCGGGCGCCGACGCGAGCCAGGGCCTGCCCGCCGCCGTGCCCGGCGCGCGCATGGACGACGAGGACGTGCTGCGCAACTCGACGGGCCGCACCGTCGCCGAGCGACTCACCGCCCACGAGGCCGACGGCGTCGACGCGGAGCTGATGTTCCCCAACAAGGGTTTGCTGTGCTGGGCCACGCCCGATCCCGTCTTCGCGATGGCGATGTGCCGGCAGTGGAACCGCTGGGCGCACGCCTTCTGCGGCGAGCACATGCAGGGCGACGCGCCGCGCATCCTGCCCAGCGCGCTGATCGCCGCCGGCGACCAGGCCGGCGCGTTGCGCGAGATCCGCTGGGCCGCCGACCACGGCTTCCGCGCGGTGTGCCTCGGCAACTCGGTGATCTACGGGCCCAAGAAGTTCGGCGAGCTCGAGTACAACGACCCGAGCTTCGAGCCGATGTGGGCGCTGCTCGAGGAGACCGGCCTCGTCGTCACCTTCCACGTCTCCACCGGCCGCGATCCGCGCGCGGTGGGCGGCAACGGCGGCGCGATCATCAACTACGTCTGCCACTCGATGGAGACGACGCTCGAGCCGCTGGTGCAGCTGATCGCCTCGGGCGTGTTCGAGCGGCGGCCGCGCCTGCGCGCCGGCCTCGTCGAGAGCGGCATCGGCTTCGTGCCGTGGCTGATGGAGACGCTCGACTACGCGGCGAAGGCGCACCACTTCTGGGTGCGCCCGCGGCTTCCGGAGCTGCCCTCCACGTACTTCCGCAACAACTGCTTCGCCACCTTCCAGGACGACGCAGCCGGCCTGCTGTACGCCGAGCAGCTCGACATCACGAGCAACCTGCTGTGGGCGAACGACTACCCGCACCACGAAGGCTCCTGGCCGCACTCGGCCCAGGCCATCGAGCGCACCATGGGCCACCTGCGCGACGAGTCGCGCGCGCGGATTCTGGGCGAGAACGGCGCGCGGTTGTTCCGGCTCGATCCGCAGCGCTACGCGCGGCGGGCCGCGAGCCGCTGAGCGGTGCGGCCAGACGCTGAGCGGTGCGGCCAGAGAACGGACTGCTGATGACGGCGCAGCTCGGCGTGGCCAGCTTCTTCCCGCTCGCGCACGACGACGAGGGCGCCGCGGGCTGAGAAGGCGCAGGAGCGCGCGTTGATCAAGTACATCGGTTCGAAGCGCACGCTGGTTCCGTTGATTCTCGACGCGGTTCGCCACTCCAGCAGCGCGCGCTCGGTGATCGACCTCTTCTCCGGCACGTCGCGGGTCGGCCATGCGCTCAAGGCGGCGGGCTATCAGGTCTTCGCGAACGACCACAACGCTTACGCGGCGACGCTCGCGCGCTGTTACGTGCAGGCGGACGCGGAGCACGTGCTGGACGACGCTCGCAAGCTCGTCGCGGAGCTGAGCGCGCTGCCGGGCTCGCCTGGCTACTTCACCGAGACGTTCTGCGTGCGCTCGCGCTTCTTCCAGCCGCGCAACGGCGAGCGGATCGACGCGATCCGCGAGACGATCGCGGCGAAGTCGCTCGATCCCGAGCTGGAGGCCGTGCTGCTCGTGTCGCTGATGGAGGCCGCCGATCGCGTGGACTCCACGACCGGACTGCAGATGGCGTACCTCAAGTCCTGGGCGCCGCGCGCGTTCAACGAACTCGAGCTGCGTGTCCCCGACGTGCTGCCGCGCGCTGCGCACGGGAAAGGCCGAGCGACCTGCCTCGACGCGCTCGAAGCAGTGGGCGCGCTGGAAGCGGACGTCGCCTACGTGGATCCGCCCTACAACCAGCACTCCTATCTGGGCAACTATCACGTCTGGGAGTCGCTCGTGCGCTGGGACAAGCCGGAGGTGTACGGCGTCGCCTGCAAGCGCGTGGACGTGCGCGAGCGCCAGAGCGTCTTCAACTCGCGCCGTCGCTTCGCGGACGCGATGCAGCGGCTGCTCGGCTCGCTGCGCGCGCCGGTGCTGATCGTCTCGTTCAACGACGAGGGCTACCTCACGCGCGCGGCGCTGGAGTCGATGCTGCGCGGGCTGTGGAACGGCGCGGGCCAGGTCACGACGATCGAGCGGGACTTCAAGCGCTATGTCGGGGCGCAGATCGGCATCCACAACCCGCGCGGCGAGAAGGTGGGGACGGTCAGCCACCTGCGGAACAAGGAGTTTCTGTACGTCGCCTCGCGCGACGACCTGACGGAGCAGCTCGCGCCGATGACGCAGGCGACAGGGAGCCAGCTCGCGCTGTTCGGCGCGGACGAGCCCGCCTAAGCGCTGCGCCCCGCGAGCCAGGCGCCGCCCAGCACGAGCGCGCCGCCCGCCAGCGTCCACAGATCCGGCCGCTCGGCGAACAAGAGCGCGCCGAGCGCCGCCGCGAACACGATCTGCGTGTAGGAGAACACCGTGGCGCGCGAGGCGGGCAGCAGCTGGATGCCGCGCGTGAGCGACATCTGCCCGAGCTGCGCGCAGCCGCCGGCGGCGAGCAGCCACAGCCACTCGGCCCCGCTGGGCCAGACGAACTCGTGCAGCACGAGCGGGAGCGCGAGCACGACGCTCACCAGCGGGAACGAGAGCACGATCGCGAGCGGGTGCTCACCGCTGCGCGCGAGCTGGCGGACGCTCACGTACGCGTCTGCTGCGAAGAAGGCGCCCGCGAGCGCAACGCCCGTCGCGAATGGGTCGAGGGGCGCGGCGGCGCCGCCGAACAGCGCCGCAGGCCGCACGATCGCCAGCAGGCCCAGCACCGCGAGCGGGACGCCCAGTGCGACACCGCGCTCGATGCGCTCGCCGAGCACGAGGGCCGCGAGCGCGACGGTGAAGAGCGGGTGCGTGAATTGGAGCAGCGTCGCCTCGGCGAGCGGGAGGTGGATCACCGCGTAGAAGGAGCAGCTCACGCCCGCGAAGCCGAACAGCCCGCGCAGGAACAGCAGCGGGCGGCGCGAGCCGAGCGCCGGTACGCGCGCGCGGCGCAGCAGCACGAGCGTCGCGATCACCGAGATCGCTGCGCGGACGAACACGATCTCGAAGAGCGGGATGCGCGCGCCCACCAGCTTCGCGGCCGCCGTCATGCCCGCGAACGCCGCGGCCGACGCGAGCATTGAGCGCGCACCGTTCGCGGCGGGCGGTGCGGCGGCGGACATGGGCGCCCGAGCGTAGTGCTTGGGCGCAGCATCGCGAACAACATTCGCACGACGATTTTCGTCCGGCGGCGGATCGAACGCCCGGCGCTCCACTTGCCACTCTCCCCGCGGCCTCGGCTCGCTCCTTCTCTCACGGCGGCTCGCGCCGGAGCGGACGCTCTCCGTGATACGCTCGCGACGCGCAAGCGCCGAACGCAGGAGCCCCCGTGATCCCCACCCTCGCCTTCGGCCGCACCGGCCACTGCAGCTCGCGCGTGATCTTCGGCGCCGCGGCGCTGTGGAATGCGAGCCCTGAGAAGTCGGCGCAGACCCTCGACCTCCTGCTCGCGCGCGGCGTGAACCACATCGACGTCGCGAACGGCTACGGGCCCTCCGAGCTGCGCGTGGGCGAGTCGATGCGCCGGCTGCGCGGCCGCTTCTTCCTCGCCACCAAGACCGGCAAGCGCGATCACGCCGGCGCGTGGCGGCACATCGAGCGCTCGCTCCAGCGCCTCCAGACCGATCGCATCGACCTGCTCCAGCTCCACAACCTCTCCGACGAGCCGGGCTGGCAGATGGCGTTCTCGCGGGACGGCGCGCTGCGCGCGCTCGTCGAGGCGCGCGAGCAGGGCGTCGTGCGCTTCCTCGGCGTCACCGGCCACGGCACGCGCGTCGCCGCGATGCATCTGCGCAGCCTCGCGCGCTTTCCCTTCGACTCGGTGCTCGCGCCCTACAACCCGGCGATGATGGCCCAGCCGCAGTACGCGGCGGATTTCGAGGCGCTCTACGCCGAGTGCCAGCGCCGCGGCGTCGCGCTGCAGACGATCAAGGCGGTCGCCGCGCGCCGCTGGCAGCCGGGAGAGCTGCGCACGCACAACACCTGGTATCGCCCGCTCTGCGAGGCCGAGGACGTGGAGCGCGCCGTGCACTGGGTGCTCGCGCGGCCCGGCGTCTTCCTCAACACCGCGAGCGACCTGCGCCTGCTCGATCTCACGCTCGACGCGGCGGATCGCTTCGGCGACGCACCGCCCGCCGCGCCGCCCGAGCTCGCCGAGGCGTGGGCGCACGCGGGCGTCGAGCCGCTCTTCCTGCCGGGCATGGACGACGTGCGATAGGCGGGCCCGCCGCCGCGGGCGAGCGGCCGGCCCCCTTCGCGAAAGAAGTGGAGGAACCGTGGCCTACTCGTACAAGCGCATCGCCGTGAGAGTCGACGGAGGCGTCGCATTCGCGACGTTCGAGAACCCGCCGATCAACCTGATCACGCTGGAGCTGTCCGGCGAGCTCGCGCAGTTCGCGCAGGAAGTGGCGGAGGACGACGCGGTGCGCGCGGTGGTGCTGCGCAGCGACGACCCGGACTTCTGGCTCGCGCACTTCGACGTCGCCGCGATCGTCGACTTTCCCACCGACGGCGTCGCGCCGCTGAACCGCGAGGTAAACGACAACTGGTATCACGCGATGTGCGAGCTGTATCGCACGATGCCGAAGGCGACGATCGCAGAGATCAACGGGCGGGTTGGCGGCGGCGGCAGCGAGCTCGCGATGTCGTGCGACATGCGCTTCGGCGCGCTGGGCAAGACGATCGTCAACCAGCCCGAGGTCGCGCTCGGCATCCTGCCCGGCGGCACCGGAACGCAGCGCCTGCCGCGCCTCGTGGGACGCGGGCGCGCGCTCGAGGTGATCCTCGGCTGCGGCGACCTCGACGCCGTGACCGCCGAGCGCTGGGGCTACCTGAATCGCGCGCTGCCGCCGGCGGAGCTGCGCCCGTTCGTGGAGCGGCTGGCGCGGCGCATCGCCAGCTTCCCGGCGCCGGCGATCGCTGCGGCGAAGCGCGCGGTGCTCGCGAGCGACGCGAGCTGGGAGCGGGGGCTGATCGAGGAGAGCCACCTGTTCCAGGTGTTGTTGCGGACGCGCGAGGCGCCGCGGGCGATGAAGAAGTTTCTCGCGAGCGGGGGGCAGACGAGAGAGGGGGAGCAGCAGCTGGGCGCGTTGTGCGAAGTGCTTGGGAAGTGAACGGTGGCGCTGCATCGCGCAGCGCGGCCGGCCCGGGGCTGCTGCGCGGAATGGCTCGCTCGGCCCGTCTCTCGGTCGGCGTACGGGGCGTCGGGCTTCGGGGCGCGGAGCTTCGGATCGCGATTCTCGCGGGGCCTCGCTGCGCTTGATTTCCGCTCCGCAGCCCCGGACCGCCCGCACTGCGCTCGCGGGTCCCGCTTCTCGATCGTCGGCCTTTTGAGGGACGGCGCCGCCAGCGCGGCTTCGAGCCGCGCTGGCGGCGTTGCGTGGGCAGGTGGGTGATTGGCTCTCGAAGAGTGTTCGTCACCCAAGAACTGAAGAGAAAGGCGGAGGAGTGAGCGAGTGACGGCGAGCAAAGGTCTCACCTTCGACGAGAATGCGGCCCGTGGAATCGAGCGGATGTATGCGACGCCCGACGTGGTCGGGCAGCGGGCGCGGTTTCTGCAGCTCGTGGCGCCGAGGCCGGGTGAGTACGTGCTCGACGTGGGGATGGGGCCGGGGTTCCTGACGTACGACATCGCGCCGATGGTCGGTGCGCGCGGGCTCGCGGCGGGCGTCGACTCGAGCCCGGTGATGGTGGACCTCGCGGCGAAGCGCTGCGAAGGGCGCGGGCCGTGCGAGTTCAAGCTGGGCGACGCGACCGCGCTGCCCTTCGGCGACGCGAGCTTCGACGCGGTCACGAGCGCCCAGGTGTACGAGTACGTGGCGGACATGCCGCGGGCGCTCGCGGAGGCGCATCGCGTGCTGCGGCCGCACGGCCGCCTGTTCGTGCTCGACACCGACTGGGACAGCGTGGTGTGGAACACGAGCGACCCGGCGCGCATGCGCCGCGTGATGGACGCGTGGGACGACCATCTCCACGACGCGCATCTGCCGGCGAAGCTGCCCGCGCTGCTCGAGCGCGCCGGCTTCTCGCTGACGCACGTCGAGGTGATCCCGATCGTGAACGCTGCGCTGCACCCGCATGGCTACAGCCACGGCATCCTCGGCGCGATCGCTGGCTTCGTGCCCGGCCACCGCGGCGTCGACGCGAGCGAGGCGAAGGCGTGGGCGAGCGAGCTGCGCGAGCGCGGCGCGCGCGGCGAGTACTTCTTCAGCATCAACCGCTACGCGTTCGGCGCGCTGCGGCGTTGAGCGCGCGGGGACGAGCGCCCGCGCCGCCGCTATTCCTCGCGCCACGGAGGCGAAGCGGGATGCGATCGGCGGCGAGGCTCGGCGGGGTGCTCTGCTCGCTCTTGGCTCTAGCTGTGTTCGCGGCGAGCGCGGAAGAGCCGGCCGGCGACGGTGAGAGCGCGGCCGCGCCCGAGACGAAGCGCGCGCCGATCACGAGCACCAGCGGCACAGCGCCCAGCGAGACACCGCAGGAGCGGCTCGAGCGCTTCAAACGCGAGAAGGGCGCCGGCAGCGACAAGCCGTTCGAGGGCTTCGCGGAGCAGGCCGCGCTCGAGATGGAACGGCGGCGCCAGGAGGGCATCGCGACGCCGACCCAGGAACAGCTCGAGGCGGAGGCTTCCGTCGAAACGCGCGTCGGCGCGCGCGAGCGCCTCGAGGACCGGCTCGCGAAGCTCGGCGCGTGGGGCGGCTCGATGTGCGCGGAGATCGAGCCGGCCTGGGGCGCGCAGGACGACTTCATCCGCTACCGCAAGCTCCGCGCCGACGACTTCCAGTCCGGGCGCGACAAGAGCGCCGCCGCGGTCGCGGTGCCGGGCGCCGCGCCGACCGGCTACGCGGCGATCCTGTTCTCGTGCGAGCTCGAGCCGCGCGTGCAGCAGACCAGCGACGGCAACTACCTCGCCCGCGCCACGCGCGTCCGGTACTACGCGGTGCTGTCGCGCAAGGAGTCGTGGCTCGCCGAGCACGAGCCCTCGCGCGAGGCGTTCCTGGTCGGCCACCAACAGCTCCACTTCGACATGGCCGAGGCGTTCGCGAAGTGGCTCAACCAGCACCGCGAGTCGACGCTCGCGCGCATGCAGGGCGTCGGACGCTCGCCCGAGATCGCGACCGGCCTGCTCCAGCTCCGCTGGGCGGAGCACATGCTGGCCGTGCACGACGACTTCGACACGCTCGAGACGGCCTTCGACCGCGACACCAAGCACGGCGCGAGCACCGAGAAGCAGACCGAGTGGGCATTCCGCACCGGCGACGGCTTCGAGGCGTTGACGAAGGGGCTGCGGCTCGCCACGCGGCAGAAGGCGAAGTAGCGGAGCGTCAGCGCTGGTCGTGCGATGTCGGCGCAAGGCGACGCGAGCGCCGCGCCTCGAGCTTCCTCACGGCGTTCCCGCCGCCGCGATGCACTCGATCTCGACGCGCGCGCCCTTCGCGAGCCCGCTCGCCCCGAGCGCGCTGCGCGCCGGCTTGCTCTCGAACGTCGCGACCCACACCTCGTTGAGCAGCGGCCACTCCGCCATGTCGAGCAGGAACACCGTGCACTTCGCGACGCGATCCAGCGACGAACGGTTGCGTTCGAGGATCGCCGCGATGTTCGCCAGCGCCTGCTTCGTCTCCGCCTGGATTCCACCCGGCGCGAGATCCAGCGTGCCCGGCAGATTCCCGATCTGCCCCGAGACGAAGATCAGATCGCCGACCCGCGCGGCCTCGGAGAAGGGCAGATCGAGCTGCTCGTGGCCAGGCGACGAGAGCAGGGCGGGCGGCGCGGGCGTCTGCACGGCGGCGCCGCGCGTCGAAGCGCAGGCGGACGCGAGCGCGACCGTCACCGCGAGCGAGAGGATCCAGCGCTCGGCCGCCCGAGCACGAGCCCCCGCAGCCATCCCCCCGAACGGACGCATTGAGATCGGCGGAATGGATGGGGTCACGTCGTGCCTCGCGTGGGAGAGTGAACGGTATCTCCGAGAGCCCGAACGTGTCCCCCAGACTGGCTTCGACGAGTCTCTCAGCGGCGCGGAGAGACGTCGGGGCGAAACGCTGGGCTGGAGCCGAACTGGTGCCCGTGAGCGCGGCGTGGTCGCGCAGGTATCAGAGCAGCGGCATCCCGGGGTCACCCGCGAACTCGGCCGCGCGTCCGTTCAGGGAGGAGCGGATCGCCATGCGCAGGGCCTTCTTCGAAGAGAGTCCACCTCGCTTGGCGCGGTTTCCAGACCGGCCGCGCGCGGCGCGCGGCTCACACGTCGCAGCGGTAGGCGTCGTAGCTGCGCTGGTCCCACTCGAGGGCGCCCTTCGCAACGATCACGTTCGCACCCATCGTGGCAGCCTCGTTGCGCGCGAGCGCCTCCACCTCCTTCGCGACTTTCGCCTCGTCGCGCGCCATGGGCCCGACGGTGACGGTCGTCTTGCCGGTGACGCTGCCGAGCAGCTTGCACTCGGCGACCTCGGCGGCGGTCCCCAGGCGGACGCGCTCGCCCTCGGCGGTGAGCGGAACCCACTGGCAAGCCGCGAGCCCGAGCGCGGCCCCCGCAACGATCCAGCTACGCCTCATCTGCGCTCCTCCTCGCTCGGAACCTTGTAGCGGCGCGCAGGTGCGGGAGCGAGCCAATCGGGCTGGGTCTGGCGGCCGATTGGCTCGCGGGCTCAGAGCCTGTGAAGGAATCGTAGTTTGAGAGTGTCGCGGGATCGCCGCGT
>CAYWRY010000114.1:0-13407 GCA_964460485.1 uncultured Spirochaetales bacterium | reverse complement strand
TCGAGGGCCTCGTCCACATCTCCGAGATGTCGTGGACGAAGCGCATCAAGCACCCGTCGAAGATGGTGAACCTGAACGACGTGGTCGAAGCGATCGTGCTCGACGTCGACGAGGGCAACCGCAAGATCTCGCTGGGCATGAAGCAGATCGAGCCGAATCCCTGGTCGCTGATCGAGGAGAAGTACCCGGTCGGCACGCGCGTGCGCGGCCCGGTCCGCAACATCACCAACTTCGGGCTCTTCGTCGGGCTCGAGGAAGGCATCGACGGGCTGGTGCACGTCTCGGACATCTCCTGGACCGAGCAGATCAAACATCCCAAGGAGAAGTACAACGAGGGCGACGAGGTCGAGGCGATCGTGCTCAAGATCGATCGCGAGAACGAGAAGTTCTCTCTCGGCATCAAGCAGCTCACGGCGAATCCGTGGGACGACATCATGAAGCGCTACCCGGTGGGCTCGGAAGTCAACGGCGTGGTCTCGAACGTGGTCGAGTTCGGCGCGTTCGTCCGCCTGGATTCGGGCATGGAAGGCCTGGTCTACAGCGATCAGCTCTCGGCGGAGCCGGTCGGCAAGCCCGCGGACGTGGTGAGCGTCGGCCAGGAGGTGCGCGCGATCGTCACGCGCGTCGACCCGGTCGACCAGAAGATCTCGCTCTCCATCCGCGCGCTCACCGATCGCGAGCTGCGTGAGGAGCTGAAGCGCCACGTCGCGCGGCAGTCCAGCACGCAGACCACGACCTTCGGCGACCTGCTGAAGGAGAAGCTCGCGAAGAAGGAATCAGGCGAATAGTTCGGGACCCAATTCCAGTGGGCCGGGGCGCGGGCCCCGGCCCACGTGGAGAGTCGAGACATGACGAAGAGCGGGCTCATCGAGAAGGTCGCGGAGCTGATGCCGCACATCTCGAAGAAGGACACCGAGATCGTGGTGAACACGATCTTCGAGTCGATGACCGACGCGCTAAAGCGCGGTGAGCGCATCGAGATTCGCGGGTTCGGCAGCTTCCAGGTGAAGGTGCGCGAAGCGCGCGAAGGCCGGAATCCGAAGACCGGCGACGAGGTGCACATCCCGGCGAAGCGCACGCCGTTCTTCAAGGTGGGCAAGGAGCTGAAGGAGAAGGTCGACGAGGCGCCGGTCTCGTCGAAGGGATAAGACGGTGGTCGCGGGAGGCGAAGGCGCGGATGCAGCGGGCGGCGCTGCGCGCCGACGCTGATCCGTTCCCGGGGCATCCGGTCCGGGATTCGGCTACCGCGCAGCGTGGCGGGGGGTGAGAGCCATGCGACAGCTGCGTTGGTTCGTGGTGATGGTTCTGCTGCTCGCGACGCTCGCCGTGGCGGCAGCCTTCGTCTTCGGAAACACGCGCGAGGTGCAGGTCGATCTCCCGTTCGCGCGCGCGTTCTATCAGCCGCTCTGGCTGGTGATCGCAGCCGCCTTCTTCCTCGGTGCATTCGCCGCCAGCGCGGGGCTGCTCTTTCAGCTCGGGCGCAAGAGCCTCGCCGCGCGCCGCTCCGAGAAGCGCGCGAAGCAGCTCGAGGCGGAGCTCGCCCAGCTGCGCGCGGCGGCTCCGGCGATCGCGGCGGGCGACGGCCCGCCGCCGGTACGCGGCGCCCCATGAGCACGCCGGCACGCGAGACGCCGATGGTGCGCCAGTACCTGGCACTCAAGGCGCAGCATCCGGACGCCTTCCTGTTCTTCCGGATGGGCGACTTCTACGAGCTGTTCTTCGAAGACGCCGTGAAGGCGGCACCGCTGCTCGAGGTGACGCTCACCAGCCGCGACAAGGACAAGCCCGATCCGATCCCCATGTGCGGCGTGCCCGTGCATGCGGCCGATGGCTACGTGAAGCGGCTCAGCGAGAAGGGTCATCGCGTCGCGATCTGCGAGCAGGTGGAGGACCCGCGCAACGTCGGCGGACGGCGGCTCGTGCGCCGCGAAGTGATCGAGGTGATCACCCCGGGCCTGGTGGGCGACCCGCAAGGCTTGCCGGCTGCGCGCGAGGTGGCGCTCGCCGCCCTGGCCGTGGCGGACGGCGAGGCCGGTCTCGCGGCGCTCGACGCCTCCACGGGCCACTTCCGCGCGACGCGCGCGCCGCTCGCGGGCGGCGCGCTGCCGAAGCCGCTGCTCGACGAGCTCGAGCGCATTGCCCCGCGCGAGTGCGTGGTCGCCGCCGACGCTCCCGAAGCCCACGTTCGGGCGCTCCGCGCGCGCTTGCCGCAGCTCGTCGTGTCGCGCGCCGCTGCCAGCGACCTCGGGGCCACGGCGCTGCCTGCGCCGCTCGCCGGCGAGCCGCCCGGCGCCGACCTCGCCGCCGCTTGCGGCGTGCTCGCCTATCTCGCCGCGCACCAGCCGGCGGCCGCGAAGCTCGCGCCGCGCCTGCGCCGCTACGCGCTCGGCGACGCGATGATCCTCGACGCGGCCACGCGCCGGAACCTCGAGCTGTTCGAGAGCGCGGAGGATCGCTCGCGGCGTGGCACGCTGATCGAGCGCATCGACGAGACCGTGACTGCGCTGGGCGCACGGCGGTTGGCCCACTGGCTCGCGTATCCGCTGCTCGCGACGGACGCGATCCGCGAGCGGCAAGCGGCGGTCGCCTGGCTCGCCGAGCGCGACCGCGCGCGCGGGCGGCTGCGCACCGCACTCGCGGCGGTGCGCGACCTCGAGCGCCAGCTCGCGAAGTGCGCCCGCCCGAGCGCGGAACCCCGCGACCTCGCCCAGCTGCGCGCCTCCCTCGCCGCGCTGCCCGACGTTCGCGCGGCGCTCGCGCCGCGTGGCCCCGAGCTGCTGCCCGAGCCCGCGCCGGAGGCGCTGCCGCTGCCCGAGCCGCTCCCGGCGCTCGTGCAGCTGCTGCGCGACGCGCTCGTCGACGAGCCGCGCCCGTTGCCGCGCGGCTCGCGTGGCGCCGGCGAGACGGGGTTCATCCGGCCCGGATTCCGGCCGGAGCTCGATGCGCTGCGCGAGGCGGCGCACAAGGGGCGCGAGTGGATCGCGGGCCTCGAGGCGCGCGAGCGCGAGCGCAGCGGCATCCCGACCCTGAAGGTTCGCTACCAGCCGGTGTTCGGGTACGCGCTCGAGGTGAGCAAGAGCCAGCTCGCACGGGTGCCCGCGGACTACGAGCGCAAGCAGACCCTCGCCAGCGCTGAACGCTTCACGACGCGCGAGCTGCGCGAGATGGAGGCGCAAGTGGTCGGCGCCAACGACCGCGCCGCCGCGCTCGAGCGCGACGTGTTCGAGCAGGTGCGCCAGGCGGCGCTCGCCGAGGCGCCGCGCATCCGCGCGGCGGCGGAGGCCGTCGCCGGCCTCGACGCGCTCCAGGCCCTCGCCGAGGTGGCGCGGCGGGACGGCTGGACGCGGCCCGACCTGACGGACGGCGGCGAGCTCGAGATTCGCGGCGGGCGGCACCCCGTGGTCGAGCGCGTGCTCCAGCGCGAGGGCGGCTCGTTCGTCGCGAACGACACACACCTCGATCCCGCGGCGACGCGCATCCTGCTGCTCACCGGCCCCAACATGTCGGGCAAGAGCACGTACCTGCGCCAGGTCGCGCTGATCGTCCTGCTGGCGCAGATCGGCAGCTTCGTGCCCGCCGCGAGCGCGAGGCTGGGCGTGGTCGACCGCATCTTCACGCGCGTCGGCGCCACCGACCGCCTCGCGCGAGGCCAGTCGACCTTCATGGTCGAGATGCGCGAAACCGCGGAGATCCTCGGTGAGGCGACGCGGCGCAGCCTCGTGATCCTCGACGAGATCGGCCGCGGCACGAGCACCTTCGACGGGCTCTCGATCGCGTGGGCCGTGGCCGAGCATCTGCACGACGCGCCGGGCCTCGGCGCGCGCACGCTGTTCGCGACGCACTACCACGAGCTCGCGGATCTCGCGCTCGCGAAGTCCGCGGTCGCGAACGCTCACTTCGAGGCGCGCGAGGTGAACGGCGAGGTGATGTTCCTGCGCCGGCTGGTTGCCGGCCCCGCGAGCCGCTCGTACGGGATCGAGGTGGCGAAGCTCGCGGGCCTGCCCGCGCTGGTGATCGCCCGCGCGCGGCAGCTGCTCGCGCAGCTCGAAGCGGGTGAGCTCGACGCGCGCGGGCGACCCCGGCTGGCCGCTCCGGAGAACGGCGACCCTTCGCCGCAGCTCTCGCTGTTCGCCACCGCGCCCGCGCGCGAACCAGCGGAGGACGCCGTGCTCGCCGAGCTGCGCGCGCTCGACCCGCTGCGCACGACGCCGCTGGATGCGCTCGCGCTGCTCGAGCGCTGGAAGCGCACTTTCTCCGGAGCGGACGAGGGTGGCGCGTCGTGAGGCGCGGAGCGGCTGCGTGCGCGGCGGTGTTGCTGGCGCTGCCGAGCACCCCGGCGCGCGCGCAGGAGGCGAGCCCCGACCTCCACGCGGATCGCACGAAGGTGCACGGGGTGCGGCACTGGTCGTATCCCGGCTACACGCGCGTGGTGATCGAGCTCTCCGCTCCCGTCGCCGCCCAAGCGCAGCGGCTCCCCGCGGACGCGGCGGCAGGCCGTCCCGAGCGCCTCTACTTCGACCTGCCCGGCGTCTGGGTCGGCCACGACTGGGACGCGCCGAAGCCGGTGGAGGACGGACTCCTGGCGGCGATTCGCCTGGGCCAGTTCGAGAGCGGCGCCGCGCGCGTGGTCATCGACCTCGCGCGCTACGAGCGGCATCGCGTGTTCGCGCTCAGCGGTCCCGATCGCATCGTCGTCGACGTGTTCGGGCCGCGCGCGCCGTCGGCGGAGGCGAGCCCCGCGGACGCGCTCGCCGCGAGCGAGCTGCACCCAGGCGCTACGGCCGAGCCGCCCGCGGTGTCGCTGGGCCCGCCGCGCGTCGCCGAGCGCAAGCTGCTGGTCGTGCTCGACCCCGGTCACGGTGGCGACGACCCCGGCACGCTCGGTCCGCGCGGACTGCGCGAGAAGGACATCACGCTCGCGGTGGCGAAGAACGCGAAGCAGCGGCTCGAGGCGCGTGGCTTCGACGTGCAGCTCACGCGCGACGGCGATCGCACGCTCTCGCTCGAGGAGCGCACCGCGTTCGCGGAGGGCGCGAGCGGCGACGTGTTCGTGTCGATCCACGTGAACGCCGCGCCGCGCCCGCGCGTGCGCGGCATCGAGACTTACTACTTGGACGCCAATCACGAGCGCCACGCGCTGCGCGTGGCCGCGCGCGAGAGCGGCGTCGACCCGGCGCAGCTCGACGAGCTCCAGCGCGTGCTCGCGGGCTTCAAGATCTCCGAGGTCGGCGGCCGCTCCGCTCTGCTCGCGCGCTCGCTCCATCGCGAGGTGGTGGGAGGCGTGCGCGAGGCCTACGGCTCGGTGGACGACTTGGGCGTGAAGCGAGGGCCCTTCCACGTGCTGTTCCTGTCGAGCGCGCCGGCCGTGCTGGTGGAGATCGGCTTCCTCTCCAATCCGGTCGAGGCGTCGCGGCTGCGCAGCCCGCTCTACCGCGACGTGATCGCCGAACAGATCGCGCGCGGCCTCGCGCGTTTCCGGCGCGAGCGCGCGGAGCAGCTCGCGGGGTCGTGGCGATGAGCGCGCCGGAGATCGACGACTTCGTCGGCATCGCGCGGCCCGGCGAGGAGGCGAGGGGCCCTGCGCTCTCCGCCGGGGCGAAGAGATACGCGGCGGCGCTGCGCTCCCATCTCGCCGAGCTCCAGGCGAACGGCGCGTCGGGCGCCGCCGTGAACGCGGCGAACTCCGACGGACTCGATCGCCTGGTCCGCCGCCTGTACGACGTCGCCGCCCAGCTGCACTACTCGCGCCGCGGCGCCACCGGCGCGCGCGTGGCGCTGGTGGCGGTGGGCGGATACGCGCGGCGCGAGATGTCGATCGCCTCGGACGTCGACCTGCTGGTGCTGGAGGACGACGGCGCGGAGGATCTCTCCGCCGACATTGCGCAGACCGTGCAGACCGCGCTCTGGGACGCGGGCTTCCAGGTGGGAGCGGCCGTGCGCACGGCGAGCGACTCGGTGGCGCTGGCGCAGACGGACGTAACCACGCAGACGGCGTTGCTCGCGGCGCGCTTCCTCGCCGGCGACGCCACGCTCTTCCACGAGCTGATGCGCGCGGTGCGCGAGCAAGCGATTCCCGCGCTCGGTGACTTCGCCGAGCGCCAGCTCGCGGCGATGCGCGAGCGCCACGTGCGGATGGGCGAGTCGCTGTACCTGCTGCAGCCGAATCTCAAAGAGGGGGCGGGCGGGCTGCGCGACTACCACACCGCCTACTGGGTGGCGCGCGCCTGCGAGCGGGACTTCCGCGACCTGCCGGACCTGCTCTACGTGGGCTTCCTCACCGAGAGCGAGCTGCGCGAGTACCAGAGCGCGCTCGAGTTCCTGTGGCGCGTGCGCAACGCGCTGCACCTGCACACCAAGCGCAAGACCGACCGAATGAGCTTCGAGCTGCAAGAGGCGCTCGCCGGCAAGCTCGACTTCGAGCCCGATCTCGTGTCGGGCGAGCTGCCGGTCGAGCGCTTCATGCGCGAGTACTACCGCTGCGCGCGCGCCGTGCAGACCTACTCCGAGATCGTGATCGAGCAATGCCTGGCGCGCGTGCGCCCGAAACCCGCGGCGCCGAGCGTGCTCGTCGAGGAAGGCTTCCGCGCCGGCAGCGAGCTCGAGATCCCACACGCTGCCCTGCTGCGCGAGAAGCCGCTGCGCCTCTTGCTCGCCTTCGCGGTGGCGCAGGACCACGACGTGCCGCTGTCGCGCGCGGCGCGCCGCACGCTGCGCGAGCACGCACACCTGATCGACGACGCGTTCCGCGCAGACCCGGCTGCGACGGCGGCGTTGGTGCGCGTGCTCGCCTCGCCGCGCCGCGTCATGCGCAGCCTGATCGCGATGAACGAGACCGGCGTGCTCGGGCGCTTCCTGCCGGAGTGGGAGCACATCGTCTGCCGCTGGCAGCACGTCGTCTACCACACCTACACCGTGGACGTGCACTCGATCTTCCTGGTCGAGGAGCTGCGTCGGCTGTGGCAGGGCAAGTACGCCGCGCTCGTCCCGGACCTCTCCGAGCTCGTGCACACGACCGAGGACTTGCCGATGGTCTACCTCGGTTGTCTGCTGCACGACATCGGCAAGGGCTACGGCGGCGACCACTCGGCGATCGGCGCCGAGCTCGGCGAGAAGTGCCTGGCGCGCCTCGGCCTCGCGGAAGAGCGCGCTGCGCGCGCGAACTTCATCATCCGCCACCACCTCTTGATGTCGCACGTCGCCCAGCGGCGCGACCTGTCCGACCCAAAGGTGATCGTCGAGTTCGCGCGCACCTGCGGCGATCGCGAGAACCTGCACAACCTCTACCTCGCGACCTTCGCCGACATGCGCGCCAGCTCGAAGTCGGCGTGGACGGAGTGGCGCGCGGAGCTGCTGCGCGAGCTGTTCGAGCGCACGGCCGAGTTCCTGGAAGCGGGCGGCGAGGACCAGGACATGGCGCTCGAGCTGATCGAGGGCCGCATCGAGCAGCGCATGGCGACGGCGCGCGAGGAGCTCGCGGACCTCGGCGTGGCGGCGGCGCGCATCGACGCCTTCTTCGACATGATGCCGCGGCGCTACTTCGTCTCGCACACGCCGCCGCAGATCGCGCGCCACGCGCTGGCGCTGCTCGCCTTCGACCCCGAGCAGCAGCGCGTGACGAAGACCGTGCGCGACATGCGCGCCGGCTTCAGCGAGCTGATCGTGTGTGCGCGCGACCAGCACGGCCTCTACTCCGACGTCGCGGGCTGCATCACCGCGGCCGGCGTGAACATTCTCGGCTCGCACGTCTACACCACGAAGAACGGGCTCGCGCTCGAGGTCTATCGCGTGGGCACGCCGGAGGGAGACGAGGAGGTGCGCGCACAGCGCTGGGCGCGCTTCGAGGCTGCGCTCGTGCGCGTGCTCGCCGGCGAGCAGCGCGTCGCCGACCTGATCGCACGGCAGCAGCGCCCGGTGAGCGGCGCGCGGCGCATCGTCTCCCACACGCCGCCGTCGGTGGCGGTGCGCAACGACGTGTCGGACTTCTACACCGTGATCGACGTCAACGCGGACGACCGGTTGGGTCTGCTCTACGACCTGACGCGCACCATCACGGCCCACGACCTCGAGATCTACGTCTCCAAGGCAACCACCGTGCTCGACCAGGCAGCGGACAGCTTCTACGTGAAGACCACGGAGCAGAAGCGCCTGCTCGACCCCGACGACGTGGAGCGCCTGCAGCAGGACTTGCTCGCGGTGGTCGGCGGCGCCGCGGATGCCCCGGCGCACGCGCATGGCTGACGCGCTCGCCGCCGCCGCGGACGCCTTCCTGCGGCACTGTGCGGTCGAGCGCGGCCTCGCCCCGAAGACGGTGGAGGCGTATGGCGCGGACCTCGCGCGCTTCGCGGAGCATCTCGCGCGCGCCGGCGTGACGTCGCCGCGCGCGCTGGCGCGCGAGCACGTGACGGGGTTCCTCTCGTCCCTGGAGGCGCAGGGCCTGGGCGCGCGATCGCGCGCGCGCATGCTCGTCTCCGTGCGCCGCTTCGCGCAGTACCTGGTGACGACCGCGCGCTGCGCGCGGGATGCCAGCGAGGGCGTGAATGCGCCGCGCCTCCCGCGCCAGCTCCCGCGCACCCTGCGGCCGGAGGAGACCGCCGCGCTGATCGAGGCGGCCGCCCCCGACGGCGCGCTCGCCGCGCGGGATCGCGCGATGCTCGAGGTGCTGTACGGCTCGGGCCTGCGCGTGTCTGAGCTGGTCTCGTTGCCGCTCAGCGCCCTCGACGCCCGGGCTGGCGTTCTGCGCGTGCTCGGCAAGGGGCGCAAGGAGCGGCTCGTGCCGGTGAGCGAGCCGGCGCTCGACGCGCTCGCCATCTACCTGCGGGATGCGCGCCCGGCGCTGGTCGAGCGCGCACGGAAGCGGCGACCCGGCACAGCGTCGCGTCCGGCCGAGGCTCGCGAAGCTGCGAGCGGGCCCGCACCGGCTGTGCGCGTGCGCAGCGAAGCGAAGCAACCGCCCCTCCGGCGGCGGTTGGCGCCGAGCGGAGCTCGCAAGAGCCTGGACGCCGTGTTCGTCACCGCGCGCGGCGGCGCGATGACCCGCCAGAACTTTTTTGCGCGCTTGCGCACGCTCGCTGCGCGCGCCGGCATCGCGCGCGAGCGCGTCTCTCCCCACGTGCTGCGCCACGCCTTCGCGACCGACCTGCTGGAAGGCGGAGCGGACCTGCGCGCGGTGCAGACGATGCTCGGCCACGCCGATCTCGCGACCACGCAGATCTACACCCACGTGAGCCGCGGGCGCATGCGCGAGTTGGTGGAGGCCCACCATCCGCGCGGGGCCGGCCGCCAGCCTCGCGGCGCGAGGCGCCCGGGGTGAACGAGCCGCGCGCACTCGCGACGCCGCGCGCCGCGGACGCGCTCGCGGCGCTCCCCGAAGCGGTGCGGGTGCGCGTCCGGCGCCTCGCAGCGGCCGCCGACGCGCGCGGACTCGCGCTCTACCTAGTGGGAGGCCCCGTGCGCGACCTCGCGCTCGGCAAGCCGCTGCGCGACGCCGACCTCACCGTCTCGTCGCCACCCGGCTGCGCGCTGGGAGGCGAGGCCGCAGCGCTGGCGCGCGAGGCGGCGCTGCCCGGCGACCGCGTCGTCGCCCATGCGCGCTTCGGGACCGCGCGCATCGCGCTCGAGAGCGGCGAGGCCGTCGACGTCGCCACGCTGCGCAGCGAGCAATACGCGAGCCCGGGTGCGCTGCCGGAGGTGGCGCCGGGCACGCTCGAGCAGGACCTGCGGCGCCGAGACTTCACGTTGAATGGGCTCGCGCTGCCCTTGAGCGCCGCTGCCGGCAGCTCGCTCGTCGATCCGGGCGGCGGGCTCGCCGACCTCGGCGCGGGCGAGCTGCGCGTGTTCCACGCTGCGAGCTTTCGCGACGACCCGACCCGCGCCTTCCGCGCTGCCCGCTTCGCGGCGCGCTTCGGCTTCGGGCTCGCGCGCGAATCGCGCGCCGCGCTGCGCGCCGCGCTGCGCAGCGGCGCCTTCGGCGCAGTCTCCGGCGAGCGCTACGCGGCAGAGCTGGAGAAGCTGTTCGCGGAGGCGGACGCCGGCGGCGACCCCGCCCGCGCCCTCGCGCTGCTCCACGAGTGGCACGTGCTGCCCGCCCTCGAGCCGGGCCTCACGCTGCCCCGGGCCGCGCTCGCGCCGCTGCGGCGCGCGAGCCGCGCTGGCCTGCCAGCGTGCGACCTCGGTGCGCGCGCCTGGGTGGTGGGCCTCATGGTGTGGTTCGCCGCGCTGCCCGCGCCGCTTGCGCGGCGTGCGCTCGCGCGCCTCGCGATCCGCGGCGCAGTGGCGACGCGCATCGCCGCCTTCGCGCGCACGCGCGACGCCGCGCTGCGCGCTCTCGCAGCGGCCCGTGGGCGCGGCGCCATCGATGCGGCGCTGCGCGGGCTCCCGGCCGAGGAACTCGCGGCGCTGCGCGCCTGGGCGCCAGCGGGCGAGCAGCGCCGCATCGACCGCCACGCCGCCGAGGACCGCGCGCTCGCGCTGCCAGTCAGCGGCGACGATCTCGTGGCGGCGGGCCTCACGGGCCCGGAGGTGGGCCGCGCGCTCGCGCGCATCCGCGCCGCGCTGCTCGACCGCGCCATCGCGACCCGCGAGGAGGCGTTGCTGCTCGCCCGCGAGCTCGCTGCTGGCGCGCGCCGCGCCCACGCGCGGCCGGCGCGCAAGACCGCGCGGCAGCGACGGAAACCCTGACGCGGCCGCTCGCGATCCGGTAGGGTGCGCCCACCCCCCGTTCCCCTGGCTTCCTCCCGGAGCGCTCATGCACGAAACGGGTACGCCCGCCGCGGTGGGGTTCACGTCCAGCGCGACGTGCGCCATCAAGCTCGACCTGTTCGAGGGTCCGCTCGACCTGCTGCTGCACCTGATCCGCGAGAACGAGATGGACATCACCGAGCTGTCGGTGTCCGAGGTCGCGGACCAGTACGTCGCGTATCTGAATTTGATGCAGGAGCTGCAGCTCGACGTGGCCGCCGAGTACCTGGTGATGGCGGCGACCCTCGCGTGGATCAAGTCGCGCATGCTTCTGCCGCCGAGCGGGGAGCACGACGAGGACGAGGGGCCGGATCCGCGCGCCGAGCTGGTGGCGCGGCTGCTCGAGTACGAGCGCTTCAAGGAGGCGGCGGAGAAGCTGAGCGAGTACACGCGCGAGGGCCGCGACGTCTTCCGCGCCGTGGCACCCGAGCCGGCGCCGACGCCCGAGGCCGAGCGCGAGATCGAGGTGTCGCTGCTCGCGCTGCTCGACGCCTTGCGCAAGGTGCTGGCGCGCGTCCCCGTCGGTCCGGGCCTGCACGAAGTCGAAGGCGAGAGCGTCACCGTCTACGCGCGCATGGTCGCGATCATGGACCGCGTCGGGACTCACGGCGGCTCGCTCGAGTTCGAGCAGCTGTTCGAGAGCGACGACGGCGCGCCGCCCGCGCGCGCGCTGGTCGTCGCCACCTTCCTCGCGCTGCTCGAGCTCGTGCGCGTCGCGGCGCTGCGCGTCTATCAGGGCGTGCGCGCGGCGGACGGCGTGCCGGACGGGGCGATCCGCCTGCGTCGCTCGGAGGAGGGCGCGGGGGAGTGGCGCCGGCGCATCGCGGAAGACCCGCGCGCGGTGGAGGGGTTCTGAATGGAGCGGACGCAGCAGAAGCAGATCGTGGAGGCGCTGATCGTGGCAGCGGGCGAACCGGTCTCGGCCGCGCGCATCGCCGAAATCGTGCCCGGGCTCGAGGCGGAGGACGTGGCCGGCATCGTGGCCGAGCTGAAGCGCGAGTACGAAGAGCAGGGGCGCGCGCTCGAGATCTGGGACGTGGCGGGCGGCTTCCAGCTGCGCACCCACGCCAGCGTGGCGCCGTACCTGCGCCTGCTCCATCGCGAGCGCGCGCTGCGCCTCACGCGCGCCGCGCTCGAGACGCTGGCGCTGGTCGCCTACCGGCAGCCGGTGACGCGCGCCGAGATCGAGCGCGTGCGGGGCGTCGACGCGGGTCCCGTGCTGAAGAGCCTCGTGGACCGCAAGCTGGTGCGCATCGCAGGCCACCGCGAGGTGCCGGGGCGCCCGCTCGTGTACGCCACGACGAAGCGCTTCCTCGAGGTGTTCGGGCTGCCGAAGCTCGACGACCTGCCGACGCTGCGCGAGGCGGAGGAGCTGTTGCCGCCGCCCGAGAACGCCGCGGCGGTGACGCCGCTCGACCCGGACGCCGCCGAGGCGGAGCAGCCGCCCGAGGGCGGGCTGCACTGAAGCCGCCGCGACGCACGCGCGGCGCGGGCGCGTCCCGCGCGCCGCGGGAGCCCGCCGGCCGCGACGAACGGCGCGCGCGAGGCCCGCGCGAGGGTGCGAACGCCCGGCCTGCGCCTGCGAGCTCCGCTGCACCTGCGGGCCCCGGGCGGCTGCAGAAGCTGATCGCGGGCGCGGGCATCGCGTCGCGGCGCGCGGCCGAGGAGCTGATCGCTGCTGGGCGCGTCAGCGTGAACGGCAAGGTCGCGATCCTCGGCCAGCGCGCCGATCTCGCCGTCGACGACGTGCGCGTCGACGGCAAGCGCCTCGCCGCAGAGGCGCGCGAGTACTGGATCCTGCACAAGCCCGCGGGCGTGATCACGACGCTCGCGGACCCGCACAGCGGCGAGCGGCGCACCGTGCACGACCTCTTGCCGCCCGAAGCGCGCCGCGCGCGGCTCTTCCCGGTGGGTCGCCTCGACGTTGGCTCCGAAGGGCTGGTGCTGATGACCAACGACGGCGCGCTCGCCCACGCGCTGCTCCATCCGTCGCGCGAGGTGGACAAGGAATACCGCGTGCGCGTGCGCGGGCGGATGGGGGCGGGCACGCTCCCGCGGCTGCGGCAGGGCGTCGAGCTCGACGACGGGCCGATGCGCCCGGTGCGCGTCACCGATCCGCACTACGACGCCGCGCGCGACGAGACCGAGCTCGCGCTCGTGATCCGCGAGGGCCGCAAGCGCGAGATCCGCCGCGCCATGGAAGCGCTCGGCCACCGCGTGGTGCGGCTCGTGCGCGAGCGCATGGGCCCGCTGTTGCTCGCACGCCTGCCGCTCGGCGCCGCGCGCCGGCTCGGCCCGCGCGAGGTCGCGGAGCTGATCGCGTTCGCGCGGGCTCGCGAGGAGGCAACTGCGCGCGCAAGCCGCGGCGCTCGCGAAGCAAAGTCGCGGGCTCGAGCAGAGTCTCTCCACGAAGACGGAACCGATTGATTCTGCAAGAGATTTCCGAGTAGACTCCGGTCGATTCCAGCCGGGAATGCGGTCCATGCGGAACTCCGGTCGAGTGCTCTCGCGCGCCCTCGCGCTGCTCGCCGTGGCGAGCGCGGCGGGCGCCGAATCGATCTCGGGCGTTTGTCCCGACGGCAGCATCTACGTCGTGCAGCACGCGAGCCAGATCCCGTGCAGCCGCTCGAAGCAGGTCGAGCCGGGCGAGATGCCGCCCGTGCGGCCCGA
>CAYWRY010000113.1:0-13585 GCA_964460485.1 uncultured Spirochaetales bacterium | reverse complement strand
CGCTTACTCGACGCCCTCGATCTGCGCGAGTACGCAGTCCGTCGAACGGATACGAAGGAATCGCCCGGCCCGACGACGCGACCACGACGAGCGCAGCGAAGCGTCCGGAGCAAGGTGATGCAGCTGGACCGCTTCGACCCGGCGTGATTCGGCACCGCAGCGACGGGTGCGCGAGCGCCGCTCTGCTCAAACCTTCGCCAGAACGCCGCGGCGCACCTGATCCTCCTCCATCGCGACGAACAGCGCCTTGAAGTTGCCCTCGCCGAAGCCTTGATCCCCGCGTCGCTCGATCAGCTCGAAGAAGATCGGGCCGATCAGATTCTCTGTGAAGATCTGAAGCAGCAGCCGCGGGGAGCCGGCTGTCGTCCCGTCCACGAGGATCCCGCGCTTCGCGAGGCGCGCGACGTCGAGGCCGTGGCCGGGCAGCCGCTGGTCGATCGCCTCGTAGTAGGTCGCCGGGGTCGTGAGGAAGCGCACGCCGCGGCGAGCGATGGCGTCGATGGACGCCTCGATGTCGCTCGTGCGCATCGCGATGTGCTGGATGCCCTCGCCGCGATAAGCGTTCAGGTACTCGACGATCTGCGAGCGGTCGTCGGCGCTCTCGTTGACGGGGATGCGAATCTTCCCGCACGGGCTCACCATCGCGCGGCTGCGCAATCCCGTCTGCTTGCCCTCGATCTCGAAGTAGTGCTGCTCGCGGAAGCCGAAGAGGCGCCCGTAGAAGCGCGCCCACTCGTCCATGCGTCCCTGGTGGACGTTGTGGGTGAGGTGGTCGATCTCGAGCAGGCCGCAGTCGTTGCCGTGCTCCGCCGACTCGTCCACCGGGGTGAAGTCCACGTCGTAGATGGTCTTCGGTCCGTAGCGGTCGACCAGATAGATCAGGCTGCCGCCGATGCCCCGGATCGCGGGGATGTTCAGCTCCATCGGGCCGACCGGATTCTCGACCTGTTCGGCGCCGAGCGAGACCGCGCGCGACAGCGCCTTCGCTGCGTCGCGCACGCGCAGGGCCATCGCGCAGATCGACGGGCCGTGGACGCGCGCGAAGGCCTGCGAAAACGAGTTCGGCTCGGCGTTCAGGACGAAGTGCACGCCGCCCTGGCGATAGAGCGTGACGTCCTTCGAGCGGTGGCGCGCGGCGGCGCGGAAGCCGAGCTGGCGGAAAAGCACGGCGAGCTGCGCCGGCTCGGGCGCCGTGTACTCGACGAACTCGAAGCCGTCGGTGCCCATCGGGTTGGTCGGGTCGTCGAGATCTCGGCTCATGGCGAGCCTCCTCACTGGTGCGCGGCGCGCGCCGGCCGCGGCTCGAAGCCCAGGTAGCGGAGTCCGCGCCCGATCGGCGCCTTCGTGGCCGCGTCGCCCGGCGTCGCCGCCTCGACTTCGAGCAGATCGTCGCGTAGCAGCGTCGCGAGCAGGACGCCCGCGTCGAGCTTGCGC
The DNA here is from genome assembly GCA_964460485.1 of uncultured Spirochaetales bacterium. Classification (GTDB taxonomy): domain Bacteria; phylum Myxococcota_A; class UBA9160; order UBA9160; family UBA6930; genus VGRF01. The sequence goes on along the minus strand of CAYWRY010000113.1, from coordinate 12,151 downwards.
AGCGACTCGAGCAGGTTCCAGCGCAGCAGCCAGTCGCGCGGCGCGTGCTCGCGCAGCGCGCGCGCGATGCGCGTGAAGCCGGGTACGAGCTCCGGCGACTGGGGGTGCTCCCACAGGCGCAGGGCGTCGCGGTAGAGCGCGACGAGCTGCCGATCGCGCTCGGGTCGCACGCGCGCCGGCGGCGTGCGCCGATCGGGAAACTCGGTCGCGGGATAGAAGGCCGGGTCGGCGGCACCCGCGCGCGCCGAGCACAGCTCCGCCGCGAATGGGATCACGGGGCTCGGCAGCGGCAGCGGCCGCTCGCCCTGGCGCGCCTTTGCGTTCGCGCCCAGCACCACGGCGAGGATGTGACCGTCCGCGGCGCGCAGCGTGTCGAGCAGTCGGCCTTCGATGCGCACGCCGCTCGCGAACGAGAGCGCCAGCTCGCCCGGCGCGCGGCGGCCGCCGAGGCGCAAGAGGTCGGCCGCATCGAGGTGCGCGGGGTTCGCGCCGCTCGCGAGGCGCCCGAGGGGGAGGGCGAGGCCGCGCGCGAGGTCGGCGGGGCCGCAGCCGGCGAGCTGCCGCCCATTCATCGAGAGCGCGGCGGGCCCGGAGAGCTCTACCCAGCTCGGACTCCCGTCGCGGCTCTCGACCCGCGTCACGACGCCGGTGACTTCCGCACGCGAGTCGAGCGCGAGCGTCGCGAGCTCGCCGCTCGCGCGCGCGGTCTCCAGTGCAAACGCGCCGCCGCGGCGCTGCGCGAAGCGGGCCGCGACCCGCTCCAGCACCTCGCCGAGCTGGCCGAACTCGCGCGCGACGAAGAGCTGCGGCTGCGGACGCGTGATGTCGTAGTCCACGTCGACGCACGCCGCATCCAGGGCGACTTTGCGCACGCGCGGGTCGAGGCACGCCTCGCTCTCGCCGAGCGAAGAGAGCAGGCCCGCGCCGTAGAGGCGGTAGTCGCTGGGCGTTCCCACGAGGCCGTACTCGACCGTCCACCAGTGCAGGCGCGAGAGCAGCGCGGCCTCGCTGGGCGGCGGCGCCGCGGCGAGCAGCTCCTCGAGCGCGCGCCCGGCCGCCGCGCGCTCTGGCGCCGAGGCGAGGGGATCTTCCTTCACGACCGAGAGGCGGTGGATGCACGCGTGCAGCGCGCGATCGTGGGGCGAGGAGAACGCGCGCTGCCCGACCTCGCCGAAGCGCTCGAGGAACGCGCGGTATTCGGGATCGGGCAGGATCGGCGCGTGCCCGGCGGCTTCGTGCACGATGTCCGGCGCGGGTGTGTAGGCGAGATGCTCCTGCGTGCGAATCGCGCCGGCGATGGTGAGGATGCGCAGCGCCTGGAACTCCTGGAAGGCGCGCGGCGGGACGAAGCCGTCCACGCACACCGCGCCCCATCCGAAGCGCGCCAGCTGCGCGTCGATCTCTTCGATGCGCGGTATGCGCTCGATCGAGATGCCGCACTCCGGAATGCCGCGCGCATAGGCGGGATGCGCGGTCTCCACCAGTCGCGCGTGGGTCTGGAGCAAGATGAAGCGCCAGACCGCCTGATCGATCTCGTCATAGGCGCCGTAATCCTGGAACGCCACGTACTGGCGCAGGTGCGCGGGGATGCGAGCGAGGGTCGGCGACATCGCGCGACCAATCTAGGTGAGAGAGAGGCGCGGAAAAGATCGGGCCCGCCGACCTCTGCGTGTAGACTCGGCGCCGGTTCGCCGCGCGGGGTGATCGTGGGCGCTCCCTTCTCGATCCTGAACGAAGACGGCAGCTGCGCGCCCGAGCACGCGCAGTCGATCTCGGACGACGACCTCGCCGCCGTACTCGACGGGTTCGTGCTGAACCGCATCCTCGACCGGCGCCTGTTGATGCTCCAGCGCCAGGGACGCCTCGGCTTCTGGATGACCAGCCGCGGCGAGGAGGCGACGATCTTCGGCGTCGCGATGACGCTCGCGCTCGCGGACCCGATCTTCCTGTCCTACCGAGAGCTCGGCTGCCTGCTCTGGAGGCGCGTCCCGCTCTCGCTGATCTTCGATCAGCTGATCGGCAACAGTCAGGACCTGAATCTCGGGCGCCAGATGCCCGTGCACTATTGCTACCGCGAGTGGGGCATCCCCTCCGTGAGCGCGCCGGTCGGCACGCAGCTTCCGCACGCCACGGGCTTTGGCTACGCGGCGAAGCTGCGGCGCACGGGGCAGGTCGCGGTGGCGTTCTGCGGCGAGGGCACCGCTTCTCAGGGGGATTTCCACACCGCGCTCAACTTCGCGGGCGTCTTCCGCACGCCGTCGATCTTCGTGATCCGCAACAACGGCTACGCGATCTCCACGCCCGAGTCGGTGCAGACTGCCGCGCGGAGCCTCGCGGCGCGCGGCGAGGGCTACGGCGTGCCCGGCTTCCAGATCGACGGCAACGACCTGCTCGCCGTCGTGCACACCCTGCGCGAAGCGGTCGCGCGCGCGCGCGCAGGCGAGGGCCCGACGCTTATCGAGTCGATGACCTATCGCGTCGGCGCGCACTCGACGGCCGACGACCCGAGCGCCTATCGCACCGAGGAGGAGGCGAAGGAGTGGGAGCGCGTCGACCCGTTCGAGCGCCTGAAGCGTCACGCGAAGTGGCGCGGCGTGTGGGACGACGCGCGCGAGGAGGCGTCGCACACCGCCTGGGAAGCGCGCGTCACGGAGACGCTCGCGCTGTGCGAGAAACATCCGCCGCCGCCCGTCGAGAGCCTGTTCGAGGACGTGCTCGCGACGCCCGGCGCCCAGCTCGCGGAGCAGCGCGACGAGTACCTCGCCTGGCACCGCAAGCGCCCGCGCGAGAAGTTCGAGGTGCCGTAGCCCGTGGCCGAGACCACCACCATGAACATGCTCCAGGCGCTGAATCAGGCGCTGGACCTCTACCTGGAGCGCGACGAGCGCGCGTGCGTGCTCGGCGAGGACGTCGGCCACTTCGGCGGCGTCTTCCGGGTGACGCAGGGCCTGCAGGAGAAGTACGGCGAGGAGCGCGTGTTCGACACGCCGCTCGCGGAGGCCGGCATCGCGGGCATGGCGATCGGCATGGCGCTGGGCGGCCTGCGGCCGATCGCCGAGATCCAGTTCGCAGACTTCGTCTTCCCCGCCTTCGACCAGATCGTCAACGAGCTCGCGAAGTACCGCTACCGCTCTGGCGCGCAGTACACGCCGAAGGTGCTGATCCGCATGCCCTACGGCGGCGGCATCCGCGGCGGCCACTACCACTCGCAGAGCCCGGAGGCCTACTTCGCGCACACGCCCGGGCTGCGCGTCGTCGTGCCGTCCGGGCCCTACGAGGCGAAGGGGCTCCTGCTCGCGTCGCTCGAGTGCGACGACCCGGTGATCTTCATGGAGCCCAAGCGCATCTACCGCTCCGCGAAGGACGAGATCCCCACCGACTACTACACGCTGCCGCTGGAGCGCGCGCGCGTGGTGCGCCGCGGCGAGGACGCGACGCTCGTGGCCTGGGGCGCCATGCTCTCCACCTGCCGCGAGGCGGTGGCGCGCGCCGAGGGCGAGGGCTACGACATCGAGCTGATCGACTTGCTCTCGATCACGCCCTACGACGCGCGCACGCTGGTGCGCTCCGTCGAGCGCACGGGCCGCATGGTGGTAGTGCACGAGGCGCCGATCACCGCCGGCTTCGGCGCGGAGCTGGTGGCCGGCGTGCAGGCGAAAGCCTTCGCCAGCCTCGAGGCGCCGATCGAGCGCGTGTGCGGCTTCGACACGCCGTTCCCCTACACGTTGGAAGAGCACTATCTGCCGAACGCAGAGCGCATTCTCGATGCGCTGGCGAGAACCATCGAGTATTAGGCCGGCCGCGCGGGGGCGCGGCGGCGAGCGAGCGAGCCATGTACCGATTCTTGCTACCCGACATCGGCGAAGGCGTGGTCGAAGCCGAGGTGATCGAGTGGCGCGTGCGCGAAGGCGAGCGCGTCGAGCTGGATCAGGTGCTCGTCGAGCTGATGACCGACAAGGCGAACATCGAGATTCCGTCGCCGGTCGCGGGCGTCGTGCGCCGGCTCGGCTTCGCGCAGGGCGACATCGTGCCGGTGGGCGCGGTGCTGATCGAGATCGACGACGGCGCGGGCGCTGCGGCGAGCAGCGCGCCTCCGGCCGCGGCGCGCCCGTCGGCGCCGAGCGCGAACGAGGCGCCAGACGCCGCGGCGCGGCCCGCGCCGACCACGGCCCCGCCGAGCGGGCCGCCGATCCCGCGCGAGGCGTCGGTGCGTCCCGCGCCGGTCGCGCCTCCCCGCGCGAGCGAGCCCGCGCACGCGGCGCCGCATCCGCCCGCGATGCCGCCGCGTCCCGGTCTCTCGCACCACCGCGCCGCGCACCTAGAGCAGGGCGGGGCCGCGCAAGCCGTGCCGGCGGTGCGCGAGTTGGCGAAGCGGCTCGGCGTCGATCTCGCGCGCGTCGCCGGCAGCGGCCCCGGCGGACGCGTGATGCGCCGCGACGTCGAAGACGCCGCACGCCATCCGGCGCCGGCGACCATCGCTCCCCAACAACCATCCGCCGCGCATTCCGCGCCTGCACGGAGCCCCGACGCCGCAGCGGCGCGCCCGCCAGCGCCTCCGACGAACGACCCGCCGGACTGGAAGCGCGTTCCCCTGCGCGGCCTGCGCCGCGCGATCGCGCGCCACATGCGCGAGGCGAAGAACCATGCCGCGCACTTCACCTACGTCGAGGAGGTGGACGTCACCGCGCTGCTCGAGAAGGCGGAGGCGCTGGGCGGGCAGAAGCTGTCGCCGCTGGCGTTCATCGCGAGCGCCGTGGCGCGCGCGCTGCCCAATCACCCCGACCTGAACGCGAGCCTCGACGAAGTGCGCGACGAGCTGGTCTACAAGCAGAGCGTGCACCTGGGCATCGCGGTGGCGGCGCCCGACGGGCTGATCGTGCCGGTGATCCGCGACGCCGCCGCACTCGGCACGCGCGACCTCGCGCTCGCCACCGACGCGCTGGCGCGCCGTGCGCGCGAGGGCAAGCTGACGCCCGACGAGCTGCGCGGCGGCACCTTCACCATCACCTCGCTCGGCAAGCTCGGCGGCGTGGTGTCGACGCCGATCGTGAACTACCCGGAGGTCGCGATCCTCGGCGTGGGCGCGATCCGCACGCTGCCGCGCTTCGTGGACGAACGCGTGGTCGCGCGCCGCGTGATGAACCTGTCGATCAGCGTCGACCATCGCGTGGCCGACGGCGCGCACGCCGCGCAGTTCGTGGCGGACGTCAAAGCGAGCCTCGAGACGGCGGACTTCCCGGACGTGTTCTCGGCCAACTGAGGGGGGGACGAGGCCATGCAAGACGACTTCCTGAAGCTCGACGTCGGGGGCAAGCTGCGCCGGCTGCGCGAGGACCACGGTCTCTCGCTCGCCGACCTCTCGCGCCGCTCGACGCTCGCGGAGGCGGCGCTGCGCGACTACGAGGATGGCCGCAGCGTGCCGGCGGTGGGCGACCTGCTCAAGGTCGCCAACGTGCTCGGTGTCTCGATCGGCCACTTCTTCCAGACGCGCATCCCCGACAAGCGCGTCGAGGTCGTGCGCGCCGCCGAGCGCTGGACGGTGAAGGCGCGCAGCGAGGCGGGTAACGCGCTCGGCTACCGCTACCAGTCGCTCTCCCACGGTCTCACCGAGAAGCTGATGCAGCCCTTCCTGGTGGAGGTGCCGCCCGCGCAGGACGCAGCCCTGAACCGCTCGCAGCACGAGGGCGAGGAGTTCCTGTTCGTTCTGGCGGGCGTGCTCGAGGTGGAGATCGGCGGCGAGCGCCATCGCCTCGAGCCGGGCGACACGATCTACTACGACTCGCGCCAGCCCCACACGCTGCGCGCGCTCGAGGGCGTGACGGCGCGGCTGATCGCGTGCATCGCGCAGCATCCGAACGTCACGGTGAAGAGCCCGATCGACCGCGCGTATCGCTGACGACTTGGCCCTTTGGGGTCTGACCCCAAAGGGCCGCCCGAGGGGGTGGAGATGGCGAAGCAGGAGAAGCGCTTCCTGGGCGAGCGCAAGCTGCGCCCGGAATCGCTGATGATGAGCTTCGGCTACGAGCCGCGGCTCAGCGAAGGCGCGCTCAAGAGCCCGATCTTCCAGACCTCGACCTTCGTGTTCGAGAGCGCCGAGGCGGGCAAGCGCTTCTTCGAGGTCGCCTACGGCCTCTCCGCGGCGCGGGCAGGGGAAGAGCTGGGGCTCATCTACAGCCGCATCAACAACCCCGACCTGGAGATCCTGGAGGATCGCCTCACGCTCTGGGACGAAGCCGAGGCCGCGTGCGTGTTCGTGAGCGGCATGGCCGCAATCGCGACGAGCCTGTTCGCCCACTGTCGCCCAGGCGACGTCGTCGTTCACAGCGAGCCGCTCTACGGCGGCACCGATCACCTGCTGCGCTCGGTGCTCCCGCAGTTCGGTGTCCGCGCCGTCGGCTTCCCGGCAGGAGTGCCCGTGGAGCAGCTCGCGCCGCGCCTGCGCGCGGAGCTCGAACACGCCCACGTCGCGTGCGTGCTGATCGAGACGCCAGCGAACCCGACCAACGCGCTGGTCGACATCGCCGGCGTCGCGGAGCTAGTGCGCGAGATCGACGCCGGCGAGCGCAAGCCGGTGGTGATGGTGGACAACACCTTCCTCGGCCCGCTCTGGCAGCAGCCGCTCGCCCACGGCGCTGACGTCGTGCTGTACAGCGCCACGAAGTTCCTGGGCGGCCACAGCGACGTCGTCGCCGGCGCGTGCCTCGGCTCGAAGCAGGCGCTCGCGCCGATCCGCACGCTGCGCACCTTCCTCGGCACGCTCGCCGACCCGTGGACGGGATGGCTGTTGTTGCGGTCGCTCGAGACGCTCGCGCTGCGCATGAACGCGCAGATGCGCGGCGCGCGCGACGTCGCGACGTATCTCGCGCAGCACCCGAAGGTTCGTCGCATGCATTATCTGGACCAGATCGAGCGCGGCGACCCGATGTACGACGTCTACCGCAAGCAGTGCAGCGCACCGGGCTCGGTGATCGCGTTCGACGTGCAGGGTGGCGAGGCCGAAGCCTTCCGCTTCCTGAACGCCTTGAAGCTCGTGAAGCTCGCCGTCTCGCTCGGCGGCACCGAGTCGCTGGCCGAGCATCCGGCGACGATGACGCACGCCGACGTGCCGCTCGACCACCAGAAGCGCTTCGGCATCACGCCGGCGATGGTGCGGCTCTCGATCGGCGTCGAGCACCCTGAGGATCTGGTCGCGGATCTGGAGCAGGCGCTGGCGGCGGTGTAGGTACGCGCACGGGGGCGCGATCTCGCGTCGGGCGCGGCCCCGACTACTCTGCGCCGCCCATGATTGGCGTGTTCGACTCCGGCCTCGGCGGCCTCACCGTGCTGCGCGCGCTCTCCGCGCGCTTCCCCGCGCAGTCGTTTCTCTACCTCGGCGACCACGCGCACGCGCCCTACGGCGACCGCGCGTCGGCCGAGATCGTGGAGCTGACGCGCGCGGGCGTGGCGCGGCTGTTCGCGGCGGGTGCCCGGCTCGTGGTGCTCGGCTGCAACACGGCCACCGCCGTGGCGCTGCGCACGCTCCAGCGCGAGTGGCTGGCGCGCTCGGAGCTCGCGGGGCGCTGCAACGTGCTAGGCATCGTGGCGCCCACCGTGGAGGCGGCGACGCAGACGCCCTGGGCGGTGACGAAGCCGCAATACCCGCAGAAGAACAATCGCGAGGCGATCGCGGTGTTCGGTACGACGCGCACGATCGAGTCGGGCGTGTACCCCGAAGAGATCCGCAAGCGCTGCCCGAGGGTGCGCGTGGTACAGCAGGCGTGCTCGGGGCTCGCGGCGGCGATCGAGCAGGCCCGCCCGCAGGCGGAGCTCGACGCGATCGTGGCCGACTCGGTGGCGGCACTGCTGGCGCAGCTCGCGGCCGCGGAAAGCGCTCGCTCGCGCGGTCCGCAGCAGCCCGATCGCGCCATCCTCGGCTGCACGCACTTCTCGCTCGTCGAGAACCTGTTCGCGGACAACCTGCCCGCCGGCGTGCGCATCCTCTCGCAGCCCGAGATCGTGGCGGACAGCTTGGAGGACTACCTCGCGCGCCATCCCGAGTACGCGGGCCGCGCCGGCGTCGGCGTCCGTCTGATCACGACCGGCGAGCCCGACGCGGTGTCGCGCGCCGCCGCCGTCTTTTGGCCCGGCGCTCCGCGCTTCGAGCGCGCCTGAATCAGCGCATCGCGTCGATCTCGTCCTTCGCGTCCGCCAGGCCGAGGCCGGTCAGTTGGCGATGGAGCTTGATCGCGTCGATCTGACGACCTTCGCGTAGGGCGAGCTCGCGCTCGGCTTCGAGGCGCTCGCGCTCGGCGGGGCTGAGGGCGGGCTTCGCGGCGCTCGCCGGGCGGCCCGAGAGGTCGCGCACTCCGGACGATGCGTCCCTTCGCAGCGCGCTCGCGCCCGGCGCGATCAGCCGCGCGACGATGCGCATTGCGATCAAGATGCCCAACGCGATCAGCAGCACGCGCAGCATCGCGTCCTCCACGGTGCGCGGCTCAGAATACGTGCTCGCTCATCGGGTGCGACTCGACGCGATCATGGGCGAGGAAGCCCCGGCACGTGTCGATCATGCGCTGCAGGTTGCGGCGCAGCTTTTCGGGGTCGCCCACGGCGTCGTAGAAGGCGGCGGGGTCGGTGAGCGCGGCGAGTGGAAAGTTCTCCTCGACGATGGCGGCCCACTTTGGCAGCGCCTGGCCGCCCGGCGCATGGGCGGGCAGCGCGCGCACGATCTCGTTGCGCACGTAGCCGAAGGTGCTCTGCGTCTCGATCGCGCACGCGCGCTGCTGCTCGTGCCAGATGCGCAGGAACTCGGCGTAGGGCAGGCCGTCCGCCGGCTCGATGCAGGTGACGAGCGCGAAGCCCGGCGTGCGCGCACCAGCGCGCGCCGCGCGGTTCACGAGCGGGCGCGACTCCACCACGAGGTAGCCGGCGAATCCGCCGCAAGTGCCGGCCAATACGCGCTCGACGTCGCCGCGGTCCTGCGCCTGCTCGATCCAGAACGAGAGCAGGCCCGCCTTCGGCGGCGACATGCGGCCGAGTCGCAGCTTCTCGCCGGCGGCGACGTCGTCGTCCACCACGGAGACGCGCACGCTCGAGATCTCCAGCGCGAGCAGGCGCGGCGCCGCCTCGTCCAGCAGGCGTCGCTTGAACGCTTCGTTCGGCTCTTCGCCACGTTTCCAGAGCAGGTAGACGAGCTTCTCCATCTCTTACGACTCTCCGCTCGGCTTCGCCTCGCTGCGCGCGACCTGCGCCGCCTTCGCGTCGCTGGGCCGCTTGCGGCTTCTCGAGCCGCACTCGGGCGTTTCGTTCTCTCTCTCTCTCTCTCTCCTCAGTGCGGTGCGCTCGGCTCCGCGGTGGCGCACTTCGGGCGCTTCAGCGCGGCGAGCCCGCGCGCGGCTGCGCGGCGCAGCCGCGCGCTGCCGCCGTCGATCAGCGCGTAGAAGACCGGCACCACCATCAGCGTCAGCGCGGTCGAGGTGGCGAGCCCGCCGATCACGATCACGGCCATCGGCGCGCGGAACTCGGCGCCGGTCGCGTTCGAGAGCGCCATCGGCAGGAGGCCGAGCACGAGCGCGGCGCTCGTCATCAGCACCGGGCGCATGCGCACCGGGCCCGCGCGCAGGATGGCGTCGTCGCGCGACAGCCCCTCGGCGCGCAGTTGGTTGGTGTAGTCCACCAGCAGGATCCCGTTCTTCATCACGAGGCCCATCAGCACGAGCAGACCCATCGCGCCCATGATGTCGAAGGACATGCCGGCGACCTTCAAGGCGAAGAAGCCGCCCACGAACGAAAGCGGCGCCGAGGTCATGATCGTGAGGGGGTGCGTCAGCGAGTTGAACAGCGACGCGAGGATCATGTAGATCGAGATCATCGCGAGCAGGAGGGCGAAGCCGAGGTCCGCGGCCGACTCGGCCTGCGACTCGGCCGCGCCGCCGGCGACCAGCGCGTAGGGCGGCGCCACGCCGGCCTCCTTCGCGAAGCGCTCCATCTTCTGCATCGCGTCGGCCAGCGAGGTGGCGGGCGCCTTGTTGGCGTAGAGGCGCACCATGCGCGCGCGGTTGTGGCGCCGAACCTCGACGGCGCCGCTCTCGTTGCGCACGGCCGCGGCGCTGGTGATGGGCACGAGCTCACCGCGCAGCGAGCGCACGCGAATCAGGTCGAGCTTGCTCGGGTCGTCGCGATACTCGGGCAGCACCTGCACGCGCACGTCGTAGCGCTCGCCGCGATCCTCGAAGGAGCCCACCTCCTCGCCCGCGAGCAGCGTGCGTAGCGTGCGGCCGAGCGCGACCGAGGAGACGCCCACGTCCGCCGCGCGCCCGCGATCCACGTCGAGCGTGATCTGCGGGCGGCCCGTCTCGTGGGACCAGCGCACGTCGAGGAAGTCCGGATCGGCCTCCATCTTCGCGCGGATCTGCGCCGCGTAGCGCGCGATCTGCTCGAGGTCGGGTCCCTCGACGCTGTAGGCGACGTCGTTGTACCCCTCGCCGCTCGAGCTCGCGTAGATCGGGTGCGAGACGGAGATCTCGGTGCCCGGCAGCAGCACCCTCTCGAGCGCGCCGCGGATCTCCTCGAAAGTCTCGTGGATCGCGACGTCGCGCTCCGCCTTCGGCACGAGCAGCAGGTTCATGCGCGCCTCGTGCGGTTGGTACTGCAGCTCGTCGCCAGCGCTCGCGAAGACCGTCACGACGTAGGGATGCGCGTCGGCCACTTCCTCCATGCTGCGCAGCGCGGCGTCCGTGACCGAGAGCGGCGTGCCGACCGGCAGCTTCGCGGCGACGAACACCTCGCCGAGATCGTCCTGCGTGAAGTAGCCGGTGGGCAGCGTGCTGAACACGCCGCAGCCGCTGAACACGGTTGCCACGGCGATCGCGACGGTCGCGCCCTTGTGCCGCAGCGACCAGCCGAGCAGGCGCGCGTAGCCGCGCCCCAGCGCTCTCAGCAGGCGCTCGCAGGCGCGAAAGAACGCGCTCTCCTTCGGCGTCTGGCGCAGCACCTTGCTGGCCAGCATCGGCGTGAGCGTCAGTGCGACCAGCGCCGACATCAGCACGGCGACCGTCACCGAGACCGCGAACTCGAGGAAGTAGCGGCCCATCGTGCTGGTCATGAACAGCACCGGTACGAACACGCCGCACACCGCGAGCGTCGTCGAGATCACCGCGAGCGCGACCTCGCGCGTGCCGGAGAGCGCCGCCTCGCGCGACGCCTCGCCGCGCTCGACGCGGCGGAAGATGCTCTCCAGCACGACGATGGCGTCGTCGATCACCAGGCCGACGGCCAGCGAGAGCGCCATCAGCGTCATGTTGTTGAGCGAGAGGCCGGTGGCGTAGAGGACGGTGAAGCTCGCGATCACGCTGGCCGGGATCGCGAGCGACGCGATCAGCGTCGAGCGCCAGTTGCGCATGAAGACGAGCACCACCCCGAACACCAGCAGCGCGGCGAGCACCATGTCGAACAGCACCGAGGAGATCTGGTCCTCGATGATGCGCGCGTAGTCGCGCAGCACGCTGACCTCGACTCCGCGCGGCGCGCTCGCCTGGATCTGCTCCAGCTCCCTGCGGATCAGGCGCGCCGCGAGCACGAGGTCGGAGCCGCTCTGCTGCTGCACGTCGATCGAGACGCCCGGCGCGCCGTTCACGCGCGCGACGCTGCGCTTCTCGGCCATGCCGTCCTCGACCTGCGCCACGTCGCGCAGCTGGATCGGCCGGCCGTCGCGCTCGGCGATGATCAGTGCTCCGAACTCGTCGACGCTCTTCGCCTTGCCCTGGGTGGTCACCGACCACTCGCGCGCGGCGCCCTCGATGCGTCCGCTCGCGAGCTCGGCGTTCTCGCGGCGCAGCGTGTCGGCCACGTCCTCGATCGCGAGGCCGTAGCCCGCGAGCCGCAGCGGATCGAGCCACACGCGGATCTCGCGCTCGCGCCCACCGCGGATCCGCACGCCGCCGACGCCGGGAATGCGCTCCAGCCGGTCCTTCACCTGATGCTCGGCGAAGTCGGTGAGCTCGCGCTGCCCGATCGGCCCACCCAGCACGATCGTCATGAACTCGATCGCCGAGAGGTCGAACTTCTGGACGATCGGGTCCTCGATGTCGACCGGGAGCTCCGGGCGCGCCAGCGCGCCCTTGTCGCGCACCTCCTGGATCTTCGTGTCGATGTCGTAGCCGAGCCGGAACTC